>JABHWX010000135.1 GCA_018657585.1 Phycisphaerae bacterium | reverse complement strand
TTTTTACGCGATGGTCAATTTCTCTTCGTAGAAGCGTTTCGCGTTCTAAAGATTTCTCAGTTTTTGTTATTTCATCTTCGATTTGAGCCGCCATAGTGTTAAGAGAATCAGCAATACTACTTAGTTCATTATTTCCTTTTGTATTATGTATCCGAGCAGTAAAATCTCCAGAAGAGAGTTTTCCAATGGCAGCTAAGATAGGTACAGTTGGCCTCATTACAACAGTTGTGGCAAAATAAACTACGAGGAACATTATGGCTAGTGCAAGAACTAGCAACAAAGCATTGTTCTTCATGAGTTTCCACATAGGTGTTGTCACTGAAGAATTATCGACAACAGCGAGAAGAACCCAATCAGCCGTAGGAATCGGATGATAGATAATCCAGAGGTCTTTCCTTCCGAGTTTTTTAGATTTAAAATGACCAGATTTCCCAGAAAGAATATTGCTTGATTCATTTATTAAACCTGGGTAATGAGAGGTCAAATCAGCCAACGTACTCTCCATAATGTGTGACGAATCGGGATGGGAAACTATCATTCCATCACTACATTCCACAATTATTAAAGAAGAACCTTTAAGTTGGTTGTTGGAATTCGATATCACCGAAATTTTATCTAGTGCAATGTCAATTGTTGCGACTCCCCAAACTTTATCTTTATTGCTCATCAATGGTACAGAATATGTACTCATTAATATATTTCCCGCGCCCTCATCAAAATAAGGCTTCGTCCAGATAGGCTTTTTAAGTTCGGTAGGTTTCTTGTACCAGTCAGAATCTCTATAGTCGTATGCATCTTCTGCAATGTCTAGGAAACGAAATGGCGGGCTCTTAGATTTATCTTCGCAAACATATGGAGCAAATAGTTCAAGGTCGGGGTCAAAAACAAATGGTTCAAATGCTATGCAGGACCCAAATATTTCCTTTTGTTGTACATTATTTTTAAGAAGTTCAAATATATCAACAACGTTCATTGTTGGGTGAGTCATTAGTGTGGTTGAAGATAAATGCGCAACTTGTTCTGCTTTTTGAAAAAGCATATCGAATTCAAGAGTAATTTCGGCGGCTTCTTTTTGAACAATCGCTTCTATGTGTCCAATCGACTGTTCATTTATTGCTTTGTAATTAAAGAACTGTATGGCGATGGCTAATAGGCAAAGAGGCAAAGAAACAGCGACAAACAAGGTCCATTTAATTCGTTTTTTAACTTGTTTCATGAGGTGTTGCAACTAGCGTTTACTATTATACGGGAACAGCCATGATGAACAATTACAACAGTTATATAGCAAATATTAACAGAGGTTGTTTGTTAAATTTTCTGCTTATATTAAATTAATCTTGCTATTTTATTGTTATAACAAGTGCGCCAACAGTTCAAGTAGTAGCAAGCGCTGTACTTGTGAGGAACATCGAGATGAGTAGATGGAATGCGTGTTATAGGGTGTCCCAAAGCACCCCATTTGCTAAACCGGCGTACTGGTTATACCCCTTATCGCGGGTTCGAATCCCGCCCTCTAAACTGCGTTTAGAGTCGTCGCTTACGCGGCTCAGATCAACCTGCTGAATACATCTAATTGTCGTCACTTTTTTAGACAATTCACTCTATCAATATGAACGTCAAATTCATATAATGTGCGTCCAATGAAACGCATTTTTACGACATCTTTACTATCAGTCATACTTGTTAGCGTTGCTTATTCACAAGAAGCTTCAACAACTCCAACACTTGAACAACGTCTTGAACACCTTGTCGAAAAACTTGAAGCAAAGCGAGTTGAGTACAACATTCCAGGGATGGCACTCGCAGTTGTGCTCGATGACAAGATAATCCTCGAACATTCGTTTGGTCTTTCAAATCTCGATGAAGAAATTGCGGTCACCCCAGACACTCTGTTTGCAATCGGCTCAGTTACGAAATCGTTCACGTCTGCAGCGGTTGCAGTACTTGTGGATGATGGAAAAATGCGCTGGGATGCTCCCATTACGGATTATCTTCCATGGTTTGAGTTGCCAATTGATCGGGGTGATGAGGTTGAAGAAGACTCAGCCGTACTTGTCAGTGATTTACTTAGTCACCAAACTGGTTTTACTCGCATGCACTTTCTTGCAGTAAACAACTCGATCAGCAGAGAAGAAACATTACGTGCTGCAGTGCTTGCAGAGCCATGGGCAGAGTTTCGTTCAGAGTTTCTCTATAACAATGTGCAATACCTCGCCTCAGGCTATGCTGCTGGAGTAGTTGATGGTACTGATTGGAACACTCTTGTAGAAGAACGATTGTTTGAACCAATTGGAATGAAACAAACGTACACATCAAGACGCCGTGCTCCGAATGAAGACATGATTACCTTGGGATATCAGTGGGACAAAGAGGCAGAAGAGTTTTCTATGTATCCTCTTCGAACAATTGATAATATTGGACCAGCGGGTTCAATCATTTCGACGGCAGGCGATATGGCTCGATGGATTCGGTTTCATCTTGGCAGCGGCGTCATCGATGGGGAACGAGTGCTCAGCAAGGAACAACATGACGCATTGTGGGCAACACACATTGAAATGGCTCCTGGGGTAGGGTATGGCTTTGGGTGGATGTTGCACGATGACGAAGGTGTTGTTGAGCACGGCGGAAATGTTCGTGGTGGATGTGCAGAACTTGGAATGTTTCCAGAAGAACAACTCGGCTTTGTGTTGCTCATGAATGTTTCTGCAAGTATCTTGCAACAAGAATCAATTGCAATTATTCGCGACTCGATTCTTGGTGACATAAGTGGAGAATCCAAAAACGATATTGATTTCACCCCTTACATCGGCAATTACGAAGCGAACTTTGGTCCGTTTCAAGATGAGACATTTGAAGTAAAAGACAAAGATGGCGCTCTTGCTGTCAATGTGCCCGGACAAATGTTATACGAACTGAAACCGCCAGATGTTGATGGCAAATGGTACTTCACGGTGACGAGTCAGATTGCGATTTCGTTCGATATGAACGAAAATGAGCAAGTCGTCGGAATGAAAATGTACCAAGCGGGCATGACGTTTGAATTGCCTAGAGCAGGAGTAGAAATTGAACCCGACATTCCACTGATTGAGTTACAGAAATATTTGGGTGAATATTACAACGAAGAGAAAGATATAAAGCCAACAGTTGTTATTCAACATAATCGACTCTCGGTAGATGTACCTGACCAAATGGTTTTAGAGCTGTACCCGCCGAACGAGGAGGGTGTATGGGTGTGCCGACTTACTGACACAGTACAAATTCGATTTATTGAAGACGAACAACATCTCGTAACGGGGCTTGAATTCTTGGAGGGTGAAGATGCCATTGCGTTCAATCGGGTTTCAGGAATCGCAAGAGAAGTTCCACAAACAGCAGAGAATATTCTTGCTGCATTTGATTTAAAACAACGTGGCGAAACGCTTGATTCACTCGGGGCGTTTAGGTTCGATGGAACGGTGTATTTGAAACAATCTGGTCTTCATGGAACTCACTCTATTTTGGTAGACAGGTTAGGTCGTTTTTTCTCTGAAACAGATTATGGAAAATTCCTCTGGTTCCGTATGAATGTTATTGGAGATGAAGGAACAATGGATGCTTCTTTTATTGAACCCGAAGAATTAGACGCTGACCAACGGAAGATGATTCAAAACCAATCACCACTAGCGTGGGCTGGAAATTGGCCTATTCAATGTAG
>JABHWX010000134.1 GCA_018657585.1 Phycisphaerae bacterium | reverse complement strand
GCCATAATCAATCACATTCAATTTCGTATCAAGCAATGCCCAGCCAATTGCTTGTGATGCGCTTGCCCTTGTCATTACATCAATGCACAATTCCCGCAAGTTGTTGCCAGAGGCCGACGTGCCCCAATTTCCAACGTGAAAAATTTGATCCAAATCCTTTTGTTTAAGAAGGCACATTGCATGGCCTTGAATCTTGTGTTTGGAAGCTCCTTTTGCGTCGAGTGTTCTTCCAACCCAAGTAAAAGAAAAGATTCTCGGCTCATAGCTTTTATCAACGACAGCACATGCCCAACTGGTGAAGTCGTCGCAGTCCAAAGCACCTTCAGGCTGGTTTCCGTTTGCTTTGATTTCATTTATCACGTGTTGCACCCAGTGGGGGCTACCACAGCTATCCCACAGCTCCCGTGTTCCATCCTTGGTCCACTTAACAAGGTCAAGGTTCTCTTGAACTTCTTGGGGTGTTAAATCGCCTGTGAGCAGAGTTTTTGAGTAATTACGGTGATATAGCCATCGATATGACATTGACCACCATTTCCACCAGAATAATGCGATGCGATAGAACTTTTGTATTATCCAGACTTTAAATTTCAACATGAGCAAATCCCTCTCTTTTATCAATTACAATCTGCGTGTCAACGCAGTCTTTAAGACTTTCCAAGTGTGAAATGAGAAGAACCGTTTTAAAACGAGACTTGATCATCTCCAACATGTGAGTGAACCCTTCCATATTATTCTCATCGAGTGCTGTTCCGGGTTCGTCAAGAATAAATATGTTCCCCAAAGGAAGATTGGAGACTGTCAGCAGTGCAAGGCGGATGGCCATTGAAGCAATTGTCTTCTCTGCCCCGGAACCCATTGCGAGTGGACGGGCATCATACTGAGGATGTTTAATAAAAATGTTTAAACGTTTATCGTCATTCTCGAGAAACACTTCAAAGCTCACAAGGTTTGCAAGCACTTTTGCAATCTCGTCATTGACAACTGGCAGTTTCCTTTTGATGATGTCATAAGATATTCCGCTTGAATGCATGCTGCGCATGAACAAGTCATAAGCTGAATATTCTTCTTGGAAGTTCGTAAGTTCATCTCTCTGGTCTTCGAGAGTTTGAACTTGTTGTTCCAGTGAACCATGCTGCTTATAAAGCTGTTGCATGCTGTCTTCGCAAGCGTCCTTGAGTGCTTCGAGTTTTTGAAGTTCTTGAGTCGCCTCTTTATCTTCTTTTAATAGTTCTTCTTTGTTCTCGATTGCTTCTCTGTTTTCCTCGTAGGTTTGTTCAAGTTCGGTCTGCTTTTGCAGGTCGGCCTCTAAGAGCGCAGCATCATTGATGTTTTTCTCGGCTTCGAGTTTAAGCTCGCCGATTTCAATGGTTGTTGAGGCTTTCTTTTCGCTTAGTTGTTTATATTGTTTTACATATTTCTTTACTTCTTCCGGGTTTAACTCTTTGATTTTATTGGCAATTTCAGTTTCACCCTCTTTCAAGGATTCGACGGAGGCTTTGTTTATGGAAAGCTTTTCAATTGCAACATAAGCATCGTTGATGAACTTGCAATGTGAGAATTCTGGACCGCATGGGACTTCTTTTAGAAGATGTGTTTTGCGCTCTTGAGTTTCAATTAATGCTTCGTGTGATTTGATTTGGTCTTGGATATCTCTTAGGGCAGCCTCTTGTTCAAGAGCGAGTTCTTTTGTTTCTTTTAATTTTTTAATGTCGAGACTTAAAAGAAAGTTTGTAATCTTTTTTTCTAAGGCTTCTCGGTCAACAATCTTTCCTTTTAGTTCTATGCCGATTGTGTGGGTGGATTCTATTTTCCCTTTAATATTTGTAATCTTTGCAAGAACGCCTGTAATGTCAATCACTTCCGCTGGAATTGATTCAATTAAAGTTTCTAGCTCTCGTTGCCTCCATTGTTTGGAAGAGTGGTCCTCCTTGATTTGGTCGCAAGCTGTTTGCTGATTTGCTGTTTCTTTTTCATTGTCTGTGAGCAAGGCTGTGGCTTCTGCAATCTCGATATCGAAATCGCGGCCCTCAAGGCGTTTAATTGCTCCGCGTAAG
>JABHWX010000133.1 GCA_018657585.1 Phycisphaerae bacterium | reverse complement strand
CCGTTGTTTTGAAGTAAAAAAGTGCTATCTCTGGTAACAAGTAAATCCAAGTCGCCATCTTGGTCGGCGTCCCAAGGAGTTAAGGCAATTATTGGTGAGCCGTTCTCGGGGAGTAACTCAGAACCACCCTCAACAAAAACACGACCTTTTGAAGTGCCTGAAACGACATCGAGTTTTCGATCGTTGTTCCAATCGATAGCAATGGCACGATTTGCGTCATTGACTGTTACTACTTCTGACTGAGTCGGTGATTCAACAAGAAGCAAACGCATCTTTCCCGCTGGTTTTACTGATGTTTTGTCTTTTGAAAATGCAATGTTCTTTGGTTTGGGTTGTGTTGTTGTTGGAACTTTAGTATTGATGAACTGTCGAACTGGATGACCAATTGTTCCCGGAGGACCAGCAACTTCAAGTTGTGAATGTTGCCAAGGGCGAGTTGGTTTGAGGACATTGTCAAGGCCAATAACCTGCGCCCTAGCTGCTCTGGCATTTTCATTATCAATTTGCGTTATTGCACCGTTGAACAAACCCATTGCTTGTTCATCTTGAATTGCTTGTTGTTCTTGCAAGGCAAGTAAGTTTGTTCGTGCCACATCGAATTGTTCGTCTTTGAGCTGCTCTTTAATGAGTGCAAGCCGAGCGACAATGTTTTGTGGAAGCGTGTCAACAATAACTTGCAAATGTTCCTTGCTATTGTTTCGCGCCCACCGAAGTTGGACATTCTCTGGGTTTGCTTTAATTGCATCTTCTAAAAGTTGCGTAGATTGCTCGAATTGCCCAGTGAGCATCGCAACTTCGCCTCGCAATAGTGCAACCTCAGGATTGTTTGGCGCGAGGTCATTTGCTTTTTGAAGAAAGACGCTTGCTTCTTCTAAGTTGTTTTGACGAAGCGCAACTAGACCTTGATTTGCATACACAAACGCTTCCCCCGGAATAGTTTTTTGAAGAATTGCAAGTTTTTCGCCCGCCTCTTTCATCATCCCGCTATCTATATATGCAAGGGCAAGGTTTCGATTGCGAAGGGTTTGCGCATCAACTTCTTTGCTATTTTCGTTGTTTGTGCAACTAGCAACGGTCAATACAAGTAATAAATAAAGTATTTGTTTCATTTAAGCGTAATCGTACATATTTTGCTTCGCAGGGTCACACAATCCAACGAGATTCCACGGAGTTATTTCCTTTTGGATGTCGTGGATATCCATAGTCCCTTCGAGAACTTGGTTATAGAAATGGTCGACCATTTTACAAAACGCTGGATCGCTGCTGTTTAGGAACCCTGCGCTTTTTCCAGCCCTTCTCTGACGTTCTGTAAAGTCCGCACCTGCAAAATAGAGCATTGCAAAATGTGAAAATAATTCAAAATCATCAAAACATTGGTAACAACCATGAATAATTTTGTCTAGAACGTCTACTTCGTGCAAAGTGACTCTTTGATACTCTCTAAGTAGAGTCGCTCGTTTGTCAGCTGGTTCAGTGAGCATCGGCATTAACCGCTCAATACCACAAAGCGTGTGCGCGTTTCCCGCGCTGTGCAAAGGATCTAAAAATGCGCCAGAGTAGGGGAGCATCGCCCAGTTTTTTCCAACCATCTGGGCTGCGCACCTTTGCATTCTTCGAGTTTGCACAAAGGGCATAGTTGGCACTGCATTTTGGAATTGTTCTTGAACAAATGGAAGTTCATCCATCAATGTTTCCCAAGTGTCATGTGGTCTTGCATCGCAATCAAGGACAAATCCTGCACTCGTTACTCCATTGTCAAAATGCAACACATACATCCAACCCCCGGAAAAAACATGATGCAAAGCTGCGTGATGACATGGATAGGGATGCTGCGACTTGCCGTGCAATTCTCCCCAAGGAATCACTCCCTCAAAGTGTGAATAGATAACTCTCGAGTTTGTTCTAACACCCGAAATATCTTGCTGAATGTTTAAAGGGTTTCCGCCACCCGTTGCATCTATAAGAAACTCAGCAGAACACGAAAAGTTTTCTGCTTCTAGTTTCCAGTCCTCATGCTGAGAAAGCGTTACATCTGTATTGTCGAAGTAATCGATGTTTGCTTCTTGTACTTCTTCAACAAGAAACGCATCAAGATCAGCGCGG
>JABHWX010000132.1 GCA_018657585.1 Phycisphaerae bacterium | reverse complement strand
TAACTAACGGAAAGCGAATCGCCAAGGTAGTAAATAGCGGAAGGGTAGAAATACCGTTGCATTTACCATCGTACGCACGATCATTTGTGCGGGAAAATGACCCCGTTTCCTTGCGTTCTGCAGGTTTTGGAAAAAGGTATTGGGATGCCTACGTGACACGAATTTCTCCAGAAGATGATTCGCAAACACGAACAATGATTGTGTATGTGGATGTTGAACAACAAGCTTCAAGTCCAAGCAGGATTCCGTCTGGATTATTTGTTCGAGGTGAAGTGAAGAATGAGAATTCAGCAACTCTTCGCTGGGTAGTTCCGCGTCGTTCTATACGCGATGACAGAGTGATGGTAGTCCGTGATTCGCTTCTTCGAAGTATTCCAGTTGTTATTGACTTCTCGTATACTGGTGAGATTGAAGAGCTCGGGCTTCCTGATATCGATTGGGCTATATTAGAGTCCCCACTCTCGGAAGGGGATCTTCTCGTGGTTGATCCTGGTGGAACTCTCCGTGACGGCATGGGAGTTCGAACTATCAACGCAGTGAGGGTGACGGAGTAATGAACCTGCCCCGTTTTGGTGTTAAAAATCCAGTTCCAATCAACTTGCTAATGGCAGGGCTTATTTTAGCAGGTATTTTTTCAGCATTTACATTAAGGCGACAATTCTTCCCCGATATGGAATTCGACAAAGCGGTTGTTTCCATGGCATATCCAGGTGCTTCGCCTGAAGCTGTTGAATCGTCTATTGCAATCCGGATCGAAAATGCTTTGTATGACATCGACGAAGTAGATGAAGTTAACACAACCTGTGTAGAAGGTCTCGCATCAATCGTAGTCTCTTTCAATGAAGGTGTGTCGAACCTAGATGAAGCAATAGATGATGTACGCAGATCTGTAGAGTCATTGCAAGATTTACCAGAAGATGTCGAACGTCCTGTAGTGACTCGCCTAGAACCTCAAATGCCTGTCATTATGGTGCAGTTGTGGGGCGATGCAGATCAGCATGTAATGAAGAAAGCTATTCGCGACGTAAGGGACGATTTAAATAGTTTTCCTGAAATGGGAGCAATAGATGTTGGCGGCGATATTAACAATGAACTTACTGTCGAAATTGACCAAGATAGTTTGGTTGAACACGGCATTAGTATCACAACAGTAGCAAGTAAAATAAAACAGTGGATGAGCCAAGTTCCTGGAGGCACACTTCGAAGTGCTGGCGGTGATATTGTTATTCGCACAGATACACCAGAAGAGTCCTCATTAGATTTAGAGGAGTTGGTTATCCGCTCAAAACACGATGGCGAAACTCTTTACTTGGGCGACATAGCACAAGTAAAGACAACGTTTGTAGATTTACCAATTGCTGTACGGTTTAATTCGAGACCTTCAATGAATATGTTCATCACAAAGTCTGGTGATCAAGACATTGTAGAGATGGCAGAGATAGTCCGTTCGTATGTTGCAGGAAGGATGGGCGAACCATTTGAAAGCTCATGGAAAGAAAAATTTACAGGTGGAAGAACAACAAGAAAGAATGCGTGGGAGTTGGGAAGAACGGCAGAACCCCTCCCTAATGAAACATATCTTTCCACGTTTACGGATCTCGCACGATTTGTAGAAGGACGTATGAACCTTCTCACAGAAAATGCTCTATATGGAGGCGCTCTTGTCTTCGTGTTATTATTGCTTGCGCTGAATTGGCGAGTGGCGTTTTGGGTTGGCATTGGTTTGATTACTGCGTTAGGCGGCACCTTATTCATTATGTCCTTGTTTGGGATAACGTTAAACATGTTGACGATGTTTGCGCTTATTCTGGTGCTCGGTTTGTTAGTGGACGATGCCATTGTTGTAGCTGAAAATATTAAGGCACAACATGAGCAGGGTGTGCCTGCAATGCAAGCAGCTGTTCAAGGGGCAGGTCAAGTGTTGTGGCCAGTAGTTGCTACTGTCCTTACTTCAATAGTAGCTTTCTTGCCTTTATCGTTGATTAAAGGGAGTATGGGAGATCTGCTTGGTGCACTTCCAATTGTCGTAGCGTGCGCGCTTGCAATGAGTTTGTTTGAAGCACTATTGATACTTCCATGTCACTTAGGTCATAGTTTAGAAAAAACAGAAAAACCTACAACTTCTTCAATAAGCGCTCTTATACGCAGATATGAATCTTTTAGAGATCGCATAATTTTTGAAAAAATAGTTCCTTCGTACCTTTGGTTTTTACATTTGGCTATTAAATTCCGTTACGTCTCTCTTGCTTTTGCAATTTCTTCACTTGTCATTTCTTTTGGATTGATTGCAGGTGGTCGAGTGGGGTATGAATTTATGACAATTCCTGATGCAGAAACAATTGCTATCAATGTTCGTATGCCGGAAGGAACTCCCTTCTCTCAAACAATGACGATGCTTGAGTCTGTGGAAGAGTCCTCTAGGGCACAGCCAGAAGTGCATCACATCAGTACAGCAGTTGGCGTTCAGATGCAAACGGAAGGGTCTTCTGGTGGGCTTGCGTCAAATTTAGGGCAACTCTTTATTGAATTGACACCAGCAGAAACTCGCGATTTAAATGCGAATCAAGTAATAGATAAAATCCGAACAACTCTTGGGGATAAAAGTGAGCAGGCTAACAGTATCGGCTACGAAATGATGTCAGGTGCGCCTGGTGGTGCGGATATCACTATAAAACTGTATGGAGATGATCCAATTATGTTGCAGAGTGCATCAGAGCTTATTCGCGAAGACCTTAGAAAATATAGCTCTGTACAAGATATTGCTGACGATGCGTCTGCAGGCCAGCGTGAATTACACCTTGAACTTCGTGAAGGCGCTTCAGCAACAGGGCTAACTTTATCAGACTTAGCAAGGCAAGTTCGAGGTGCTGTTTACGGTATTGATGCGCACGTCTTTGCGCATGGCAACGAAGAAGTGGATATCAGGGTGAAGATGGGAGAAAATGTTCGCAGAAACCTTGGCGCTCTAGAGCAACTGTGGGTAACTACAAACGATGGAAAATCTATCCCGCTCGTAGAGATTGCGAATATTACAGAAATGAGAGGCTATACCTCTATTCATCGCTTAGGCAGAAAACGAGTTGTTACGATCACTGCTCAAACGACAGAAGGTGTAAGCCCAGAGTCAATTTCTTCTCAACTACCATTTGAGGATTGGAAGAGTGCTTTCCCGTTGGTTGAATTCAAACAGGGTGGTCGGCAAGAACAAGAGTCAGAAGCCTTCGCTTCCTTGCCAGTTGGGTTTATGGCAGCATGTCTGATGATTTACGTTATCCTCGCCTGGCTATTCGGTAGTTATTACCAGCCCTTAATTGTCATGCTCGGAATTCCTTTTGCAATGATTGGTGTAATTTGGGGCCATTACATTGCTGGAGTATCCTTATCGTTCTTAAGCATGATTGGGTTTGTTGCTTTAAGTGGCGTTGTTGTAAATGACTCGTTGATCTTTGTTGAATTCTATAATGCAAAACGGGATGCAGGCGATGATTTATATACCGCATTATTAAATGCTGGAGCAGCTAGGCTAAGGCCAATTTTCCTAACCACTATTACAACAGTATTGGGACTTACTCCATTGATGCTTGAGCAATCCATGCAAGCCAAATTTTTGATTCCTATGGCGCTTGCAATTTCATTTGGTTTGATGAGTGCAACTGTTCTTATCTTGTTGCTATTGCCCGCTTTACTAGTCATTGGCGAAGATGTGCAAAAGACATTGAAGTTCTTCTGGACAGGTGAGCGCTCCAGTCAGGTATAATATCTTACAGGCCCTTGGGACTTCTTTTGTTAACTGCCGAGCGCCTCAGTACTTATGAGAATTCTTCAAGGCATTCCAGTTAGTCCAGGCGTCGTCATCGGACGCGCTTTGGTTCTGGAAAAGTCATTGCATCGAGTTCCTTTTTCAATTCTTGGTCCAGATGAAATTCCAAAGGAATTAGATAAATTCAATACTGCAATTTTGAAAGTGCAAGAGGAAGTCGTAAATGATCGCGATAAAGTTGCTGCGACTTTAGGCGCGGAGCCCGCAAAGATTTTCGAGTTTCATCTAGGTTTATTGCATGACCCAATCCTTATAGACCCAATTCGTAATCGAATTGAATCTGAAGGCGTTAACGGAGCATTTGCAGTCGTTGAAGCATTTGGCGAACTTGCAGATAAGTTTCGTTCCATGGATAACAAAGTTTTTCGTGAGAAAGCAACTGATGTATTTGACCTCGAACGGCGATTGATGAATCAATTAACTGGTGGTTCGAAAGATCGCCTTGCTTCAGTTCCTGATCCTGTGATTGTTATTTGCCACCAGGTAACTCCTGGTGATGCGGCTACCTTTCATCACAAGAATGTGCTTGGCATAGCAACTGATATCGGAGGTCGTACGGACCATAGTTCAATTGTTGCGGCTGCTATTGGTGTTCCGGTTGTCGTTGGTTGTAAGTCTGTCGCAGAAGAAGTGAGCGACGGCGATTTGCTGATTTTAGACGGCAAGTCAGGTACAGTCATCATTGCTCCAGACGACGAAACTCTCGCTCGGATGCGAAAAAACATTGCGCTTCTTGAAACGTTTAAGCAAAAAACGCAAGAAGTGTCACAGCAAGAATCCGTTACAGCGTGCGGGGTTGAAATACATCTTTACGGCAATATAGAATTCTCGCATGAAATAGAACAGGTCATCTCCAAGGGCGGCGAAGGCGTTGGGCTGTATCGAACAGAATTTCAATACCTTACAAGCACATCGTTGCCCACTGAGGACCAACTTTTTGAAGAATATGCGGCAGCGATTCGCGCGCTTGATGGAAGGAAATTAACACTTCGCACACTTGACCTTGGCGCAGATAAGTATACGCAAGCGCAAGCAATGGAACCAGAGCGAAACCCGTTTCTTGGCCTTCGCTCAATTCGGTATTGTTTGCAAAACCAGAAGTTGTTCCGAACGCAGTTGCGAGCAATTATTCGTGCCTCAGCGGTTGGTCCGTTGCAAGTGATGTTCCCACTGATAACTTCTATGAATGAACTTCGGCAAGCGAAGATGATCTTCAATGAAGTACTCGAGGAGTGTGAAGACGATGGAGTTTCATTTGCACCCAATATTCCTGTTGGAATGATGGTAGAAGTACCTAGCGCAGCGTTGATGGCAGCAACCTTTACTCGAGAGGCGGACTTTTTTTCTATCGGAACGAACGATTTGATTCAATACACAGTAGCGGTTGACCGAGGTAATGAACGAGTAGCGAGCCTCTATACGGCAGCAAATCCAGCTGTAATCAAGCTCATAAAGTCCGTTATTAGGGCTGCAAGGCGTGGAATGGTAGAAACAAGCCTTTGTGGTGAGATTGCTGGCGATCCGGTATATACTATGCTACTAATCGGCCTTGGGCTTCGGAATCTTTCCCTAGTCCCATCCCAAATTCCAGCTGTAAAGCAGGTTATTAGAAGGGTGCGGGTCGAAGATTGTGAGCGATTAGCCCGAAAAGTAGGGTCGCTCGATTCGGATCGTAGAATTCTTTCAACGCTTCGAACTGAATTGCAGAAAGCTGTGCCTGAGGCAATAGGTGGTTGGTCCACCGAGCAGAGTCCGCAGGCACAATAAAGAATCATTGAGGCGCAGGGATCGCAGAACTTAGTTCGCGGCCTGCAAATCACCAAACATGAGAGGATGACGAAGTCATCACTCGACAAAGCGTTACACAAAGATGCGGAATCTGCCCGCAATTGGTTGAAGTAATTTGTACTTCATTTGAATGTAACGCCGTGTTTTGGCAACCACCGCAAATGCGGATAAAGGTCCCACGTGACGAAAGAAAAATTGAGTAAAGACACAGAATCTTCTGAGATCATGATTGTTAATGATGACCCGGGAGTGGAAACAAGAATAGCAATCCTTGAAAATGGTAGACTTGAAGAACTCTATACAGAGCGCACAAAATCAGCTACTGGGGTAGGAAATATTTACAAGGGACGCGTGACGAATGTTGAATCATCGATTCAAGCCGCGTTTATCGAATACGGCGGTACCCAACGTGGTTTCCTTCATGTAACTGATTTGCATCCAAAATATTTTCCCGGAAAAGAAACAAGTGAACGAGTTGGCAAAAAAATTGCGAAGCACAATCGGCCACCAATACAGAAGTGTTTAAAGAAGGGCGATGAGATTCTTGTGCAGGTTCTCAAAGAGGGCATTGGGACAAAAGGTCCTACGTTAACAAGTTACTTATCAATTCCTGGTCGGCTTTCAGTGATGATGCCGTACATGGATAAGGTTGGCGTTTCGAGAAAGATTGAAGATGAAGATGAGCGTAGAGAGATGCGAAAAATTCTTGACGCAATCAATTTGCCGGATGGGTTTGGTTTTATTTTGCGAACCGCTGGGATGGGCAAAAAGAAAACTGAAATTAAACGGGATATTGCGTATCTAATTCGTCTTTGGAAGATGATTGAAAAGAGAATCAAGACGATTAAAGCGCCTTGTCAGTTGTACAACGAGTCAGATCTATTGGTCAGAACAATTCGAGACGTCTTACGACCGAATATTGGCGCCATCGTTGTTGATTCAGAATCATCGTTCGATCGAATTTCAACGTTTTTGAAAATCGCTTCGCCTCGAGCTTCAAGGAAAATTATTCACTACAGAGAAGCCTCGCCGATTTTTCATGCGTTTGGCATAGAACGGCAAATTGTAGAGGTGCATAACAGGGAAGTGCTGTTGCCAAGTGGTGGCAGACTTGTCATTGATCAAACCGAAGCACTTGTTGCTATTGATGTGAATTCTGGCAAGAGTCGCGGCGCGAAGAATAGTGAGACGAATGCGTTGAACACTAATATGGAAGCGGCTGATGAAATATGCAGGCAACTACGTCTTCGGGATTTGGGTGGCATTGTTGTAAATGACTTAATTGATATGGGCAGGGCAAGTAATCGGAATAAAGTTGAGCAGAAATTTCAAGATAATTTAGAGCGGGACCGTGCGCGGTCTTCTGTTCTGCCGATTAGTCGATTTGGTTTACTTGAAATGACCCGACAACGGATTCGTCCAAGCTTGCTCGATAGTCATTATGTTGAGTGCGCACACTGTGAAGGTCTTGGGCTTGTGAAATCGACGGAAGAAGTTGCGGCAGATGCTACTCGACAATGTGGCTGGCTCTTGCAGCATGAAAAGGTGAAGAAAGTTGAATTGACATGTTCTTCCAGTGTAGGCACCTATCTATTCTCAAATAAACGTTCTGAAATTGATCAGTATGAAAAGAAGACACAAAAGCGGATAGTAGTACGCATCAGCGAGGGGATTGCAACTGATCGTGTGGTTTTTTACGCGTACGATGATCGTGGAGCAGACATAGAATTGGACATGCTGGCGGATGTTGCGCCTCCAACAATAAATGCTCTCATTAAACTTGAATCTGCTTATGATGATAGTGATGAGCGTACAGAGAAGAGTTGTCGAAAACGCTCTCGACGGCGAAGTGGAAGGTCTGCGCCGTTAGCAGAGGCAACGACTATTTCAGGAGACGCCAATCTTGATGAAGAGTTAGCTTCGCTTGAGAAACCAAAATCGAAAACGAAAACCGTTAAGAAGGAACGCCAAAAAAAGAAAGACACACCTGCAGAATCGGCTACTCGTGTATATCAATTTGCTAAGAGTATTGGTAAGACTAGCAAGGAAATAGTTGACATTTGTAAGGAACAAGGAGAAGACGTAAGAGGTCACATGTCAGCAATGACTGCGGATCTTGTGACAAAAATTAAGGCTCATTTTGATGGCGAAGAAGACAAGCCGAAACCAAAACGAAGAAGGCGGCGGCGTGGGGGTAGAGGCAGAGGTGGCAAACAATCCAGTGAAAAGAAACCAGCTGAAGTCATCGAAGAAGCTCCAGTAGAGAAAAAAAGTTTAGGCAAGAAGATAGAAAAGAAAAAAACGAAAAAGAAACAATCTCGTCGTCAGATAAAGAAGAAAACGAGACGACCTCAAACAAAAGCACCAAGCAAAGAAGTAAAGCCTAAAACTGAAGAAGCAGAACCAAAGCCTAGAAGGACGCTCTATGGGCAAAGTAGGCGAAGTGTTTCGGCGGATGAAGTACAACAAATTATGGGCGATCGAGCATGAGTCGTCGGGTTTTTATTCTAGGCTCGACAGGTTCGATTGGCAGGAACACAGTTGAAGTAATTGAGCATCTGCGATTGAGAGATGGCGAGGGCAGTTGGCCAGTAGTTGGTCTTTCAGCGGGTTCAAATGCTGAACTACTTTTGGAACAGGCGCAATCGTTGAAAGCCAAAGCGGTGTCGATAACCATTGGATCTGAACTAAATTTTGAATGCGTTTACGCTTCCGCAGAAGAACTGATACGGGTGCATGCAAAAAAAGGCGACTTGGTGGTTGCTGCAATAGTTGGTTTTGCGGGTATTGCTTCTGTTCTGCAGGCGATCGAATGCGGATGCGATATAGCGCTTGCTAATAAAGAAACATTAGTAGCTGCTGGCGAGTTGGTGATGGACGCAGTGCAAAAATCAGGTGTGCGTTTGGTGCCTATAGATAGTGAGCATTCTGCAGTTTTTCAAGCGTTGTCAAATCGTCCGAACAATGAGATTGCAAAAGTGACTTTGACCGCAAGTGGCGGTTCTTTAAGAAATATGCCGTTGGAAGAATTGCCAGATGCAACGGTTGAGCAGGTCCTCAACCATCCAACATGGACAATGGGCGCAAAGGTAACGGTTGATTCTGCATCTCTGATGAACAAGGCATTGGAACTGATAGAGGCTCACTGGCTTTTTGGGGTGAGTGAAGATCGTCTTGATGCGATTATTCATCCACAATCAGTTGTCCATGGGTTGGTTGAATTCATTGATGGTTCTGTCATCGCTCAACTTTCACCACCTGATATGAAATTGCCAATTCAATATGCTCTAACATATCCCTCGCGTGTTTTAGGATGTTGCGAACGGTTAGATTGGTCGTGCAACCCAATGTTGCAGTTTGAAACAATCGATTATGTTCGATACCCAGCGATTCAACTTGCTTATGAAGTAATTCGGCGAGGTGGGATAGCTGGAGCGTTATTTAATGCGGCAAATGAGGTCGTTGTGCATTCTTTTCTTGAACAAACTCTTCCTTTTGGGTCGATGTTGCCTATCGTTGAAGAAGTGCTTGGTACTATTACACATTCAGATCACGTAACTTTTGATTCCGTGGTGAAGGCAGACAAAGAAGCTCGAGAACTTGCAGACGAACTCGTTGCTTCGTATAACGTAAAATCATAAGGGACTGTGATGTCATTCGATTCTATAATTAACATTTTGCTCATTATTCTTGGTTTTGGATTGCTCATCGGCATTCATGAACTTGGACACTTCTTGGCAGCTAAGTGGGCTGGGATTCGTGCAAATGCTTTCGCAGTTGGAATGGGGCCACAGGTGCTTTCATACCGAAAGGGCATAGGCTTTTGCTTTAAATCTACGAGTGCAAAAGTTATTGCAAAGTGTGGGAAAAATGCCAATGATCTGACAGATGTTGAATTGCGAGAGTATGGAATTTCAGAAACAGAATATTCTTTGAGGCTGTTGCCTCTAGGTGGTTTTGTGAGCATGCTTGGGCAAGAGGATGGAAAACCCGATCAGGTCTCAGAAGATCCTCGAAGCTATAACAGTTGCCCAATTGGGAAGCGAATGGTTGTGGTTTCTGCGGGTGTCATTATGAACTTGCTTCTCGCAATCGTATTTTTCGTGATTTGTTTTCAGATTGGGGTTAATTTTGAAGCGCCAGTTGTTGGGCAAATTGTGCCAGGTTCGCCAGCATCTAATGCGTATTCGGTTGCAGGTAAAGGAAACATTGAGAATCATCGAATAGAGCCTGGTGAAGAAATCGTTTCAATTAATGGAAAAGAAGTAACTACGTTTCAGGACGTGCAAATAGCAAGTGCAATGGCGAAGCCTGGTGTGCCTATTGAACTTACAGTAAAGAATTTGATTAGTGGAAATGTATGTGTCTATGAAATTGTTCCAGAAAGTAGCGAGGGCGGGCTATTAGAATTAGGTATATACCCAGACTCAACATTGACCCTACGCAGGGGCGAGTCTGCTGATTTGGCTTTAGCGACTCTCGGTGAGCAGCATCCAGAATTGAGCAAGCTTCACTCAGGGATGACATTGCTAGGTATATGTACTCCAACTGAGTACCTAAATGCTAAAGATGAAGCCTTTAAACCTATCGCACAGTGGAATCAATACAATTGGTTCCTTGAACAACGACTGAATAGCGTTACTACCCAATGGGCTGACGGCGACCGAAAGGTAGTTATTGAAATCCCATTGCAAATTGAATTAGAAATTTTGCGCCCGGTTGGAATTCCAGAGAATTCGCCACAGAATTTTGAGTTTGGTTTTGGTGGACTGGTGCCGCTTTCAAAGATTTCGTATGTTTTTGATACGAGTCCAAATATCGGTTCTCTTAAAGAAGGCGACGTCATAACAAGAGTTAATTATTTGGATTACCCTCGTATGGGACAGCTGCGAAATTATTTAGCAAAACAACCAGGCGGTGATTTGCAAATGTCTGTACTTCGTGGCGGAGAAGAAGTCGAAGTGGTCGCTCAAATAGTTGAGGGCAAATTAGGCGTACTCTTAGCCAGTGCTCTTGAAGTTCCAATAATTGCACAACCCTTAAAAGAAGTTCTTGCAGATGTAGATGGAAAACTTGTTCCGACTGCTACGCCAATTGCTGGTTTGCAGATACTTGGCGGCTCAAG
>JABHWX010000131.1 GCA_018657585.1 Phycisphaerae bacterium | reverse complement strand
GGTTCTCTAGCTCCTCCATAATCATTACAGGCGTTAAATCTTCAATTTTTTTATCGATAATCATCGAGTAAATTGGGACTGTACCGATTGGCACATTTGACTCGCGAATGATGGCTTGACGACAAGCGTTCAAGTCGCCACCGGTTGATAAGTCCATCACCGTATCAGCGCCCCACTTTACTGACCAGTGTAATTTTTCGAGTTCCTCTTCAATGCCGGATGACACGGGCGATGCGCCCATGTTTGCGTTTACTTTTGTAAGTGAGGCTCGCCCAATTGCCATCGGATCGAGGTTCATTGCAAGGTGGACGAGGTTTGCAGGAATAATCAGTCGACCAGCAGCAATTTCATCACGAACTTGTTCTGCCGATAAGTGTGGTTCTCGCTGAGCTACCCTTTTCATTTCGGGCGTAATTGTGCCAAGGCGAGCGTGTTCCAGTTGCGTTACTGGGTTCGCGTTTGGCGTTGGGTTGAAATCGTGCGCTGTTTTTGCCGAAGGTGCAGGCATGCCGGGGGTATCTGGCGAACTAAACGTCGTTGTTCCACCTATATTCGATTGCAATGCGAAGCTTCCGGGGGCTGTGCCTTGCTTCTGAGATGATGGGTTATCTGCGCCATGCACTGGCATAGAATGTTCATGAAGTCCGACAATTGTTTTGGTATCTTTCATCCTTGCCATTGTACCTCGGCTACAATCGACATTGCACATGGCACGTATATGTTTCATCGTATTATTTTTATTGGCAGGATGCCGAGCGACACAAGTCGTCAACTTGAATGAGGTATCGCTCGTAACAACTGGGCCCGTAGCTGTAAATATCCAATCGTTTGGCGGAACAGTTACTGTGATTGCCGACCCAGACATTGCGGGGGCAGTTGTATCAGCAAATCAATACGAGGATGGTCTTGGCACGGTTCCTGTTCCTCGGCTCTACATGGTATGTTCGACCTTTATTGAAAACGGACCACTTGGAGAAGTTGTTCATGTTGTGGCTACGTGTGACGATGACCCTTTGCACCTCGTTTCTGCAAACATTGTAGTACGAGCTAAAGACATCCACGGAGTAACTATCTTGAATCGATCGGGTGATATTGTGGTGCAAGGCTCATCTGGACCAATGCGTTTAGAAACGAGTGATGGAGATGTTCGCATTGTGACTCCGCTTGTAATGAATGAACAAGTTTTGGTTGAAAATCGACGTGGTAATATCATCTACCGAGTACGCAGTGAGTCTTCCGGGATGATCAACGCAACTGCAATCGGCGGGGAGGCTACACTTGATTTGAGGCAGGGCAATGCAGTTATTTTGCCTGGCTCGACTGGTGATCACCTCTCTGCACAATTTAATGACGGCGTAAACCCAATAACGATGCGCACTGTCGAGGGCGACATCCGAATTTACGTAAATCCTGACCCCATCGGTAGCGAACCACTCTTTTCTACTGACTGGATTTCTTGGTAAGACCCGTGGCCGCACAACGCGAACTGCATGACTTTTTCTTTAAGGAAGCAAAGCACAATGGGTATCGCAGCCGTGCTGCTTATAAATTGTCAGAAATTGATGACAAACGAAGTATTTTAAGTAAGGGAGATTCGGTACTTGACCTTGGTTGTGCACCCGGAAGTTGGCTGCAAGTTGTGTCTGAACGAATTGGTGAACACGGGAAGGTGATTGGAGTTGATTTAAACAAAATCGATGACGGACTTCCAAATAATGTGACCACGATGCAGGAAGATGTGACACAATTAACACCAGAAAGTTTTGATGGTAAATTATTTGATGTTTTGTTAAGCGACATGGCACCAAACACAACAGGTACCAGAACCGTCGACCATCATGGTTCGGTAAATCTTTGCCACGTTGCACTTGATTTGGCTGCGACTCTTTTAAAACCTCATGGAAATCTTGTAATGAAAGTATTAGAAGGAGAAGCGTATCCAGAATTGCTGAAACGCTGTGCAAATGCATTCGATTCCGCCAAGGGGTTTAAGCCTAAAGCGTCCCGTGCAGTTTCCACCGAAATGTTTATTGTTTGCCTTGATCGCAACGAAGATATGCCGAAACCTATGGAACTCGCACCCACTCCCCCTGCTTCCGGCTGGAATTAATTGTTCCAGGGATAATCGGTGGGTGTTATCCACAAGGTCACCAAGAACAAACCACGATGAGTAAGTTGGTTAGCCACTGGATGGTTATTACAATCCTCGTTATAACCGATGGTTTATTAAAGCATTCGGGCACCGGCGGCGGTAGCTGTTTCCATGATGCGTTCGGCGGTACGAATTGCCATGGATCCAGCTTCAGCGTCAATGTGCGGTTTTTCGCCAGTGCGGACGCTGTGCAAAAAATCTTTAGCTTGCAATGTAAGAGCGTCTTCGTCGCCAACCGATGGTTCTTCAACTTCGACTAAATCTACGTAATCAATGTTCGATAAGTCTTCGCCCGCCGCGAGACGAGTTCGCAGGTCAAGTAACTGATCTTCGTTTGCAATTTTGCGCACTAAGGTCACGTGCTTCTTCACAAAGTCAGCCGATACATACGAGTCCTCACTAATGATTCGAAGTTTACGTTCGGTTTTTAATCCAAGCCGGCTCGCTGTTACATTTGCTGTGCACTCGCCGAATTCCAAACGAGCGTTGCACATGTCTTCTGCCTCGCCCATCACGCTCACAGCATTTGCGTGTATTTCATTTGGCTCTTGTGCTGTCAACATTGTGAGCAAATCCAAATCATGAATCATCATGTCAAGAACAACGCCAACATCAACACTTCTAAATGTCATTGGACTAATTCGTACCATTTCTATGAACCGTGGCTTTAGGTTTTCAATAGAAGCAACTGCCCGCATCACAGGGTCATATCGAACGACGTGACCAACTTGTAAAACGGAACCCCCTTTTTCTGCTGCGTCAGCAATCGCTGTTGCAATTTCTGCTGTTGGAGCAAGTGGTTTTTCTATTAAGCAAGCAATGCCGCGTTCTAACAGGGGCTCTGCAACTTCAAGGTGATAAATAGTTGGTGTTGCAATTGTTACCGCATCAACCCCACTTGCAATCAACTCATCAACCGATGCAAACGGTTGCCCACCCCACTCTTCAACTATGTCTTTTCTACGATCTTCGCTTTGATCAACAGCGCCGACAAAATCAACGTTGTCCATCTGAGAATAAATGCGAGCGTGGTGCTTTCCCATACGTCCAACTCCGACCACCGCACAACGTAATGTTTTTGTTTCTGTCATACCCCGTATTCTACACCGTCCGTCATAACCAACGTGTATGTTCATGCTCTGCAATTTTTTTATTAATTCGCTCTTGACGGCCTTCAAGCCCGTCTTCGTATTTGAGTGACCAAGTCGCATCATTAGACATTTCAAGAAGCGCTCTTGCAAAAAGTGAGACCGCCCAGAGCCATGGAATCATGAGCACTAATATATATGCAAAAAAAACAAATGATGCCACACCCAAATTTTCAGCGGCAAAGTGTTTCCATGGTAAAACAAATACAAGCGCACCTAGGGTCAAGAGTAATATAGCAAACGTATTGCACCGCTTCGCCGCGCAATCTAGCCCAAGTCTCAGGGCGAGATCATGAACCCAAAATGCAATTCCTGCCAAACCTATTCCGGCAACGACGTGCAACACTAAAATTGGAATAAAAAACTTCAAATTCCCTCCGAGAGTGTAATCTTTCATTGGGACATGAAATACTAACCAAAGGGTATATCCAATAGCCCAGCACCACTGTGTTGGTGGTGCAACTTTTCTAATAACTGAATACATAGGTGGCATTGATGCATCGAGGTTCGATGGCATTATCCCAAGCACAACAGAAGGCCAAAAAAGGGAAAGCACAAACAACGCTAAACGGTAAAGACCAATTGGAATAATTGCAAAAGTCACCAGTGCTTGAAATACAAGAAAAGTAAAAACAAATATCGCAGCAAGTTTCATCCAATATTTCAAACGAATTCGTATGTCTGGCAAGGGAGCAAGTCCCTTTACTGCAAGATTGGAATTAATCATGCGAAGGATTTTGCCTTCTTGTTGTTCTTCATCCGATTTTGTAATTCGAAATTCGCTACCACACTCAGGGCAAGAACTATTTACAGGAAGACCTTGAAGGCTATACCCGCACTTTCCACATTTTGCAGAGTTTTCATGTTGCATCGAGTGATGTAGAGATTTCATCTAAGTTCGTATGAAGCCAATCTCTGTCTCCATCTTTTGCAATAGACTCACCAAGTTTGCGAGCTTCTTCAATATGCTTCTTCGCAGCAGCAGGATCATTTTTTACCATGGCCCTTGCTAATCCCTCATGCGCAAAGGGTAAATCCCAATCATCAAAGTCATGCATCTTGCAAGCATTCATGTAAAGCTGTGCGTGGTGTGCTGCTGCAGCAAAACGTTTTAGTGCTGCATATACCCTTGAAATTTGCCATTCGCCGCGGGCTTGTTGCTGCTCCGTTCCCGCAATTCCCCAGTGATGCCTTGAAGCATGTGCTGCGTGCACCATTTCTTCATCTTGTTCTTTTGTGCGCTTATTATTGTCGAGCAACGTCCAAGTGTGATTAAACAAATCAACTGCAAGTTTTCTTTGGTCTGTCATGCGGATTGCTCTACGCAATTACTTGTTTTATTTTTTGTTGCATAATTCACAGCGTTTTTAAACATTTGCAATCCAATTGTGTCGCCTTGCATTTGTTCTTTTGAGAGACGCGTCCAAGTCGGGTGTTGTGTCCAGCGAAGGAATCGTTCTGGGTGGGGCATCAGACCAAACACAAGTCCACTTGCATCACAAATACCCATGACATCACCAACGGAACCATTAGGATTATCGTTTGCGCCATAGCGACAGGCAACTCGTCCGCTTTCTTCAATATTATGCATGACTTCATCGTTTGCTGGAACAAAACGACCTTCACCGTGCGCGATAGGAATCAATGAAGTTTCTGTAGTTGCTATTAGATTTTTAGTCCACACGCAACGAGTATTTCTTGGGACTTGAAACTTAACCCACTTATCAATAAAACGGGCCGAGTTATTTTGCGCAAGTGCTACCGTTGGGGTTGGAGCGGTATCATTCCAGTTACTTCCGGGGGTTGGTCCTGGCAACAGTCCCAACTGCACGGCAATTTGAAAACCGTTGCATGGCGCAATCATTGGAACCCCCCTTCTAAGCGCGTCCACAAATTTTGGATACAGGGTCTTGCGCATCAGGGTTGCCATGATACGACCCGCTGCAATTGAATCGCCATAACTAAACCCGCCTGGCAACCCAACCAAATCTGCCTCATCAATAATTTCTGGGTTTTCTAACAATTCGTTAATGTGCACTGGGCGTGGGTTCGCACCTGCTAGTGCAAAGCCCTCTGCAAGTTCAAGATCGCAGTTAATACCAGGCGCAGTAATAACAAGTGCGGTAGTCATTACATCACCATGCCTTCCGCCCAACATTGAAACAAATCGTCTATTTTCCAAGATGCATTTCCAAGTGTTAACCTGTCTGAATTATTAAAAGTGCCAATTACCTCATAACTAGTGTCACTAAAATGTTGTTGTAACTGTTCAAGATATTCTGGTTGCACTTCAAGCAAATATCGCGAGGGCGTTTCAGAGAAACAAAGAGACTCATCTTGAAGTTGCAAATCCAAACCAAGCCCGCCACCAAACGCCATCTCAGCCGCTGCAACAAGAATGCCGCCTTCGCTGCAATCGTGCGCGGAGGTTACGAGTCCACTTTTAATTGCTTTAAATACAAGACGCGCATTTTTAGGACCGTCAGTTAATGAAACTGTTGGAAGTTCATTGTTGCACTTTGCCTCAGGGTCGACTAAGAGAACATGTGAACCACCCATTTGTGGTTTGGTTTCACCAATCAACATCAATAAACTTCCAGGGGTTTTTGCATCCATCGTAGTGCATGTTGCAATATCGTCCACCATGCCAAATCCTGAAATTAACATCGTTGGTGGAATGTAAATCGTTTCGCCTGACTCGGTGGTGAACTGATTGTTGAGTGAATCTTTACCGGAAATGAAAGGTGTGCCAAACGCTTTCGCTGCGTCGTAACAACCGTGTGAACAGCGAACGAGTCGACCAAGACTTTCTTCATCTTTCACGCCGGGCCAACAGTAGTTGTCGAGGATTGCGATGGTGGAAGGGTCGCCACCAACACAAACAATATTTCGAACGCACTCATCAATTGCTGCGGTTGCAATTACGTATGGGTCATCCGCAAGAGCTGTTGCGAGCCCACTTCCAATTGCAAGACCTTTCGTTGAACCGCGGACTGGTGTGACAACTGCTGCGTCCGATGGTGCCCCACCGGAGGGTCCACAGAACGGGCGAATGACGCTTCGGCCCTGTACTTCATGGTCGTATTGCTGCACGATAGATTGTTTGGAAGCAATGTTTGGGTGCGCAAGAAGATTTGGCAACATTACTTGTGTATCGATGATATTGCTACCTACATTTTTTGGTGTCGAAGGTGACCAAGAAGCTGTTCGGGTTGCACCGTGATAGCCCTCGTGCAAAAAGTGCATGTCGATTTGCCCAACCGTTTCGCCGTCGTATTTGAGAATTAACTCTTTTCCGTCGGTACCAAACTCACCAAGGTCACAAAGTTCTGCATCGTGTCTATCGCAAATTGCTTGAATTGCTGCAACGTTTTCGAGGGGCACAGATAGAACCATCCGTTCTTGCGCTTCACTAATCCAAATTTCAGATGGGGTCAGTCCCCTGTATTTCAATGGTGCTTTTTCAAGATGAACTGTTGCGCCAATTTGTTCTCCCATTTCGCCAACTGCGCTTGAAAAACCTCCCGCGCCACAATCAGTGATTGCACTAAAGAGGCAACCCGATTCATAATCGCGCGCTTCAAGAATTGCATCAAGCGCTTTCTTTTCGGTGATAGGATTGCCAATTTGCACAGCATGTGAAAATTCGTCAGCGTGGGTGTCTGTAAGTTCAGCGGATGAGAATGTGGCGCCATGAATGCCATCGCGACCAGTTTTGCCACCAATGACAATGATGTGGTCGCCCTGTTTTGCTTCACCCTCAATGCAATCGATTGGCATCACCCCAACGCATCCACAATACACCAAGGGATTTCCTGCATAATTATTATCAAACCAAACGCCGCCATTCAAAGTTGGGATACCCATACGGTTTCCATAATCGCGAACGCCGCGAACAACTTCGCCAAGGATACGACGAGAAGGTAGGCACCCTTCAGGAGGGTCGTTCTCAAAGTTTGCAACACAAAATGTGTCCGTTGCGGCGATTGGTCTCGCTGCTAAGCCCGTACCCATGATGTCGCGAATGCAACCGCCAATGCCAGTTGCCGCACCACCGTATGGCTCAAGCGCAGATGGATGGTTATGCGTTTCTACTTTAAAACAAACGGCATGTTCATCATCAAATTTTACAATGCCTGCGTTATCCACAAACACACTTAAACACCAGTCGACAGATTCTTCCATCAACTCGAATGTTGCTGCGGCGACAGTTGCTTTCAACAAGTTGTGAATAGTAACCGTGCCATCTTCGTGTTCTTCGTGGTGCGGACGGTTTGTTGCGTCTGGGCCTGTATATCGAATCGTTGCTTTTAATGTTTTGTGTACGCAGTGTTCAGACCATGTTTGCGCGAGCGTTTCAAGTTCGATTTCTCGTGGTTCTCGCCCGAGGTTTTTGTAGTGCGTTTGAATACCTTGCATTTCCTCAAGGTCGAGGAAGAGATGAGAGTCGCGAGACATCGATTCAAGTTCAGAATCGGTTAAGTTGGAAATTAGAATCTCTGGAACCACCATGTCGTGCGCGTGGCCATGCGGGAATTCGTTGGGGTAGTATGGAGAGTCGTGGACGTCGTGTACAACGGTATTTGCAAAGCAACGTTTTACTATTTGCTGTGCTTCTTCTGCATCGCTTCCATAAAAATCGTATCGCGTTCCTGTTTGGACTTGTACTTGGGTTCCAAGCAAGCGTTCGATTGCGAGTTCGACTGCTTGTGCCTCTGGATCCATCACCCCCGGTTGTGGATGCACTTCGATCATCGAGTCGGCTGTAAGTTTAGATGACCCAACATGCAGTGTTTCAGTAACTGGATCACAAAGCAATTCGCTAGCTACTGTTGAAACCGATGTTTCATCCAAATCGCCCTGCACAAGATAGACCGATG
>JABHWX010000130.1 GCA_018657585.1 Phycisphaerae bacterium | reverse complement strand
GTATGGGTATTGTGTACTTGGCTGAACAATCCAAGCCTGTGAAGCGCCGAGTTGCTTTAAAAGTCATCAAGGCAGGCATGGATACAAAGCAAGTCATCGCTCGTTTTGAAGCAGAACGTCAAGCACTTGCACGGATGAATCACGCAGGCATTGCTCAGGTGTACGAAGCGGGTGCTACTGAACAAGGTCGACCATATTTCGTGCTTGAATTTGTGAAAGGGATGCCAATTACTGAAGCGTGTGATGAACATAAACTTGACACCACGCAACGCCTCGAACTTCTTGCTAAGGTTTGTGATGCTGTCCAACATGCGCACACGAAGGGAATCATTCACCGCGACCTAAAGCCAAGCAACATTTTGGTTTCAATTGGTGAAGATGACGTGCTTGAACCAAAAATTATTGACTTTGGTGTAGCGAAGGCGACGACTCAACAACTCACAGATAAAACTTTTGTGACACAAGTGGGGCGGTTCATCGGTACGCCTGCGTATATGTCACCTGAACAAGCAGATTTAAAAGCGACGGATATTGATACGCGTACGGATGTCTACGCACTCGGCGTGGTTACATATGAAGTACTGACTGGTTTACTCCCATTTGATCCGCAAACATTGCGAGAGGCTGGTCTTGAAAAGACGCGTGAAATTATTAGCACGCAGCCACCGCCCAAGCCAAGCACGCGACTCTCAATGATAGATGACGATGAAGCAACAAAGATAGCAGGATCGCATCAAGTACAAATAGCTACACTCGCAGGAATACTCCGTAAAGAACTCGAATGGATTCCACTCAAAGCGCTCCGTAAACGCCGCAACGAACGTTACGACTCACCAAAATCAATGAGTAACGATATTCGGAGGTATCTGAATAACGAAGCGTTGGAAGCTGGACCTGAAACACTTGTTTATAAAGCCAAGAAGCTAATGCAAAAACATATGCAATTAGTTGCAGGATTCTTAGTTATCTTTTTTGTTTTTACAGTTGGGATTATCGTATCTACTTACTTTGTATCACAGGCTCAGCAGCAGGCCGAAATTGCTGAGGCAGCGCGAACAAGAACTTCTGCAATGGCAGAATACTCCTTCAAAACTTTATCACCTAGCATGGGTGGAACAACGATGCAACAGAATAGAACATTCTGGAAAGGCCACATTAGAGTTTTACAAAATAAAATTGACGAATTATTTTCAAATGATCCTCGACAACAAGCCAGTATGTATGTCGCTTTGGGACGTTCAGGAATAGCTGTAAATGCCATGGGATCAGGCGGATCAGAAAGAGCAGATCTGTTCCAAAGAGCTGCAGACATTCTTCGAACAAATTACGGCTACAACGATGCTCAAGTTCTACTTTATGATTTGTACGCTAAAGTTGTAGAAGGTGATTCTAATTTTGAGAATGTTCAAATCAAATTAATTTTCGACAGAATAATTGAATTGCAGCCCGATAATATAATCAAAGCTGAAGCTCTCATGATATTTGCAAAGCATGAACTTGGGTTGAATCATGTTTCCTACCGAGAACTTCAGCAGGGGCATGCTCACTCAGAACAAGCCATACGATTATTCGCTTCTTCAGGACAACTCTATGATTCAAAGCAATTAAGCACCATGAGTGTCCAGATATGGTCATGCATATACCGTGTTACCACTAACGAGAAATTGACAGAACAACAAAAAATTTCGCAACTAGAAAAAGGGAAAAATATACTCTTGAAACAGTATTTGCCCCTTGCAGAAATAATTGATGGGGGCAGAGGCAATAATTATTACCATGGGTTGGCTTATTTAGCCTCATTTCTAGGCTATGAAGGGAATTTACGTGAGTCAATAGATGTTGGTGAGGAAGTGTTAAAATACAAACTTGAGATTCTTGGTGATGGGCACAATTCAACTTGGCAGACAATGAACAATTTAGCAATTTCCTGCAGCTCACTTTCTACTCAAACAGATAGCGAATCAGAAAAACTACGCCTTAAGAAAAAGGCCTTGGAGTTAATGCTTTCAGTGATAGCTCAATCTGCGCAACGCGGAGGAGATGTTGGTTGGTACAAACGAGTTATGGATGGATATTTACCAGATTATGCGTTAGATGAGGTGGATTACAACGAATGGCGAGAAGCTATTAAGCTTTCTCCATCAGAGTTTATTTCAAAGTATGTAAAGAAAGAAGATTCTGAGAATAATAGTTCCAGTGAGGACGTGAAACCAGATTAAACCTATATGCATCTGTACAAAACAAACGGCCCTTTGGAAAAGGGCCGTTGTTATTAGTTTGTTCTAAAATATGAAGCCTGTTATTGACAGTGGCTCAATGCTGCAATGATCATAAGAAAGTCTATAACATTAACACTTCTATCATTATTGACATATTCTAGGCATATGTTGCCACAATCATCACATGAATCAGCATGAGAGTTGCTACTATTACCAGGCCATTGAACAGTGATATGTGTCTGCAAATTTTCACAGAAAACAGAATTTGAAATTATAGAAGACGTACCTTCGAAAACAAAAACCATGCCTCTGCCATCGCGCCTTGCGGTATTGTTTGAACGAATACAATCTATCAGATGTACATTGCTACTTGATACTTCTGCACCAACACCACGACCCGCATAGTTATTTGTAAAAACGCAGTTTGTAATAGTTGGGCTACTTGAATAGCATCCAAGTCCGCCACCGTGTCCGGAAGTAGTGTTATTGCCATGTGAATAGAAACATCGTGGTATGTTGAAAAGAAAATCCCCGATGAGTTCATCGGGGATTCCATATTAATAGCCATATCTATGCAAAGCTTATTCAGGCCATTCGACAATACTATATGCATGGGGAGTCAAATCAGTGTCTTGCCACTGCGAGGTTTGATTATCATTAACCCACATGTTTGCATAACGCTCCCAAGAGTTATTGCCTTCTCCGCTATGCCAATTTGTGTAGCCCCATGATTCTCCTGTGACCCACGCGCCTTGGTTAGTTCCTGCCTCTTTTCGCACTCCAATAAGCGGTGCATTCAAAGGTGGAGATCCATTATTTGTGAGATTAAAGCAGAATTGATTTTCTTCAGCGGAGGCAAAAGTAACTGTATGGCCACCCATGGATTCTGCAATTGCGAAGTGGTGTTCGGCAGATTGTGATGGGGATAACTCTAGCAAGTAATACCAGTGTCCATTTCCACCATCTTCAACTCGCCATTGAACTGCGCCTTCTACTGGTCCGCTATCAAAATCAGGACATTCGCCCCAGTTGTCAACTATATCTAGCAAGTCGATGACATCAACAGCACCACTGAAGTTTACATCCCCGAGAGGGCCCGGTTGTCCCCAACTAGCTATGACCATTAATATGTCAGTAGTATTTACGGATCCATCTCCATTGACATCAGCCAAGCATTCACACTCGTCAGGCACATTATTTTGGTTGTAATCGCTACTGCCATTAGCAATTTCCTGCGGATCGGAAATGCCATCATTATCGCAGTCTGCATCAATATCAATGCAATCATCACAAGCATCTGATTGACAATTGTCACCATTGTCAGTCCATTGACCAGTGATATGTGTCGGTGAATTTTCACAGAAGACAGAATTTGAAATTATGGAAGACGCACCTCCTCCATCCGCCTGATTATAAATACCTCCAGCCTCATCATACCCTAGCCAATCACCACAACTATTTCCAGAGAAAGTGCAATTTGAAAATGTTGAAACTGATGTTCCACCATTCATGACTGCTCCTCCCCAACGATCGCCATGGTTGTTTTCAAATGTGCATCCAACGAAACTAGGAGTAGAATCAGACGTGCGAACGCCACCGCCGTAGTGTTGTTCTGTGCTATTTCCTATAAAACTACAGTTAGTCAATACAGGAGATCCACTGTTAATGTACATGCCGCCGCCGTCATGCCTTGCGGTGTTATTTACAAAACTACAGTCTGTGAGAAGTACATCACTGTTAATCTCAGCTCCTCCACCCCAGCCAGCATAGTTATTTGTAAATACGCAGTTTGTAATAGTTGGGCTACTTGAATAGCATCCAAGTCCGCCACCACTAGAAGCTGTCTTATTGCCATTAGTTAAAGTAAAGCCTTCAATTAGTGTTGAAGTAGACTCGCCGCTACTGATAAGCATACACCTACGAGCATTCTCTCCGCTAATTATTGTTACCTCAGGTCCATCGCTGCTATGTAGCCAAATCGCTTTGCCAGCAGTATTGACAACTTCATCGCCCGTACTTGTATAGGTTCCTGGGTAAACAAGGATTTCATCGCCATCACTTGCAGCATTAATTGCTCCTTGAATGTTGTTGAAATCCGCCTTTCCATTTGATGAGACAATCCACGTGCCTGCTAAACTTGTTTCTATGAGTAGTAAACTAGTTACTACTCCTATTGTGAGTGTTGCTATTGTTTTCATTTTTGTGCTCCTTTCAAAAGCGTGTGTTAGGTTTTGAGGAGCCGCGAGGGGGCGAAGTGGAGAACGCCCACAACGCGGCTCCCCCTGAATTAACACATGCGATGGTTGAAATGGAGTTACGCAGTGAAATTGGAAAAATATTGCGGGAAATAAAAAAAACACCATAGTTTGGTGTTTGAATAAATTATCTCTGAGGTAGTTAACGTAATTAACACGCGTGGAGGGACTCGAACCCCCAACCCTCGGCTTCGAAGGCCGATGCTCTATCCAATTGAGCTACACGCGCTTGGTCGGGAGGGGGATTATAGCACTTGGTAGGTAGTGGAGGGATCATGCCCCGCATGACATTAATGCAAGGTAAAAGAGGACTCGTTGTTGGCATCGCCAATGAACGAAGTTACGCGTGGTACATCGCCAAATCACTTGTCGAAAACGGTGCGGAGTGTGTTTTTACGCATCTTCCCGGAGAAAAGATGGAACGACGATGCCGCAAGGCACTTTCCTCTCTTGGGATCGACGACCCGAATTTGATTTCAATGGACGCTGGAAGTGACGAAGACTTAGATCGCGTCTTTGGTGAACTTGGCAACATCGACTTTCTTGTGCACTCCATTGCTTTTGCTGATAAAGATTGGCTCAAAGAAGGCAAGTTCGCAGCCACCCCCCGAAAAGTCTACAACGAAGCGCTCGATATTAGCG
>JABHWX010000129.1 GCA_018657585.1 Phycisphaerae bacterium | reverse complement strand
TGTTCTCTCGTTTGTCCCCAAACGTATTGGGGTGACGAGTAAGAAGGAGAAGTGTTCTTATGAACAATTTAAAACTTTTAGGCCTCACGGTCGGAGTTAGCTCCCTAGTACTTGCAGGAAGTACATCAGCAGATTTCCTCGGTTTTGATATCGAAGCAATCGATAGCGGTTTGGGTATCGGTACAACATACCGAATCTACGCAACTATAGATGCTGGTGGCGAAGTTGACGCTGTATATGGTGATGATGTGAATGCACTTAGCATTCAATCAACTACAAGTTTCTACCAAAATAGTTTTGGTGGATACGGAACACCAAGTTTTGCGTTATTCGGTTTCTTCCCAAGTCTTGAGTTTGATAGTTTTGTAACTATCGGTCTTTTGAATGACACGGGCGATGCGATGCTAGACATTGGTATCGACTGGACAGACTTCGAAGGCAATGGTGGCGCAATCACTACTACTAACGGTACGTGGTTTGCAACTCCAAACGAAGCTCAAGTGCAAGAAGTTGGCGGTCGCGTACTCATCGGTCAGTTTACTTCTGATGGCGATGTAAGTGGCTGCTTAAGCTTGCAAGGCAAAGAAGAAGACACAAGTATTAACTGGAATGCGTTAGGTGTATGTTTTGACACCGCGCCTGCTCCAGGCGCATTGGCCCTATTGGGTCTTGCTGGCTTGGCTTCACGCCGACGTCGTAAGTAATTACGGCTACTAGCTCCGCTAATTTATTAGCAAACTCGTACAAGCCCTCGATCTTTGATCGGGGGCTTGTCATTAGTGGGGTCCCAAAGCATCGCGTAACGGATTGAGTAATTCTCCAAAGCGTTCATGTCGCACAACAGACGAGTTGTACATCGGTTTGCGGACTTGATCTTGGCTGAGAGTAAGCACTGTGCGACCGGTTTTCCAGAACTCTAAACATTTTGGGTTGAATTCGAGCCCGACAAACCCAAGTATTTTGTTTGTAGCATCCTCTTGGTTCTCGACGAGTTCTTCGTACGAAACGGTAAGCATTGAATCCCCAAGCAATGCATCCCAGTGGATCATCAATCGTATGTATTCGTTGTAGAAGTGACCAATGCTATGCAGCGAACTTGCCCATGTATTTGTGTGTGGTGGTAACTTTTGGGAGAAACAAGATATCCCTAAAGAAAGAGGATTCCGTGTGCAATGAATAATCTTGGCGTTAGGAAATAGTTTCTTGATGATACCCACATTTAGGTAATTCCCGAGTTGCTTGTCAACTAACATAGAAGTAGTGGTTTTGTTAGAACGTTCGGTAAGATAGCGTTCAGCAATCTTATCGAGGTCATTTGTTGTCAGAGTATTCCATTCACTGTCGCCAACTTCTTGTTGTAGGATGCGAGGCAATGTTTCTAACTCTCCTAAACCTTGGGCATTGGGGTGCGCATCGAGAATTTGCTCAGTGAGTGTTGAACCACTCCGAAGCATGCCCACAATAAAAACGCAAGAACTATCGTTGCATCTGGAAGTCGGGAGTGTCTCAAACGAACCGGCTTGAAACGTTTTGATAATCTTCTCGTGCCTACGAACAAGTTCGTCAATATTAAAATTAGACGCAGATAATTTGTTGCCTTCCTCGTATGCCTCAAAAGCGCTTTTGTATTCACCCGCTTTTTCCATAGCTTTTCCAAGTGTAAAGTATAGTGTTCGCCGAGTTTCCACTGATTCGCCTTTTGCAGGAAGGTGTCCCAGGAGCACTTTGCTCGCATCAAGTGGATCGCCTTCTTCTATAAGTGCTTTCGCATAGACAATGGAGATGCGAACATCTTCGCCACCTTTTTTTATAAGAGGTTCAACAAGCTTCTTGGCTTTTTGTGGTTCGTTTAAACGTAAGAAAGTATTCGCTTTCCCTGCAATGACACCCTGATGTTCTGCATTGTATTTCAAAGCGTTATCGTATGAACGAAGAGCACCACGAAAATCACCTTGCGTTGTCAACATGTCCGCAAGTAAGCCATGATAATCGGCACGTTTTCCATTTTTTGCAATCGCAATTTTAATGAGTTGTAAACCTTCATCATATTTTCCTGTTGCATTACAAACTTGAGCAAGAACAGCCATTGCTAAGTCATCTCGTTTTTTCTCTTCTAGCACAGCTCTGCATAAAGATTCTGCGTCATGTGCATTACCTCCCGCAAGTGCTTGCATAGCCTGCATAACTCGTGGGTCCGCCTTTTTTGCCATCAGCCACTCACAAGTTGTTCGTTTGTCTCAAAACGATCAAGAGCAGCAAGAAGTTGCTTGATTTGCACAGGCGGCTTCATGTTTAAGAGACGGCGACGCAACGCTATTACAGTTTTACACTCTGGGGGGCTCATTAGTAAATCTTCTTTGCGAGTACCCGAAGCAGCAAGGTTAATTGCTGGAAATAATCGTTGCTCAGAGATTGAACGGTCGAGAATCAATTCCATATTTCCCGTTCCCTTGAACTCTTCAAAGATAATCTGATCAGCTCGTGATCCAGTATCAACAAGGCAGCTTGCAATAATAGTGAGTGATCCTGCTTGCTCCACATTTCTCGCAGCACCAAAAAGTTGCTTTGGAACATCAAGCGCTTTTGCGTCGAGGCCACCAGACATAGTTCGACCGCTACTTGCGTACTTTTTAGAGTTATTGAATGCTCGACCAAGCCGTGTGAGCGAGTCAAGCAACACCACAACATCTTTTCCAGCTTCTAATTTCCGTTTCGCTCGCTCAATTGCCATAATCCCAAGTTCGATGTGTTCATCAATATCTTGGTCGTTGGAAGAAGCGAGGACTTCGGCAGGTACAGTTCGTTTGAATTCAGTGACCTCTTCTGGTCGTTCATCAATAAGAAGTGCAACGACTTCAATATCTGGATGGTTGTGATGGATGCCTTGTGCGATGTTCTGGAGCAATACAGTTTTGCCCGCTTTTGGAGGAGCAACAATTAATCCTCGAGTGCCATACCCAATCGGGCAAAACAAATCGATAAGTCGGCACGCAGGAGGGCACCCTTTATATTCTAGATGTATACGTGGATTTGGGTCGATGACTATCATCTCTTCAAACGGAGTGTGTTTAGCATACTCCGTTGGTTTGATGCCTTCGATTGCAGTTATTTCAGAAACAACTGGGCGCACGTTTCTCGGTTTTCCGGGTTTTTTATTTTTCGATTTCTTTTGGACGACTGTCGTGGTGAGCATTTGCCCATCTCGAAGTGGGTAACGTTCTTTGAGGATAACGGGAACGTATGGATCGGAATCTTTGTTGACGGGGCCATTATTCCATTGGCGAATACGCCCCTCATGCGGGGTCTCCCATTCAAGGATGCCCGTAACTGTTTCAGTCTGATTTTTGTCTGTCATGTTGTGCCTAAATCCCCGTAAACCCAATCTGCGAATTATACAATAGTCAATCACTGAGGGAGACAGCTAATTTCCCTGCAATTTTTGCATTGTTGCAAAGTAACTCAAGGTTCGCGATGAGTGATGCTCCCTGAGTTATCTCTGCTAGAGCACCCAATAGGTACGGTGTGCGAGTGGTTGAGGGCATATTCTTTTCGAACCATGATTGTTCAGCTTTTTGAAGAGCTTCAGCAAGGCTTCCTCGTTCAAGCGCGACGTTTTCTGGAACTGGAATTCCAGCTAGAATTGCAGAGGGCAACTTTAGAGAGTTCCAATGTGTTTTACAAATTTCTGCGAGCTCATGGATAGAGGAAACGTTTGAGATAATGGGGTCTTTCGAATCAAAACGTTCAATAAAAGGGGGGAACCTATCGCACCCCATGCCAAGAACTGGCACGCCGATGGTTTCAAGTGCCTCAACAGTTGCGTGTACGTCAAGAATTGATTTTGCCCCACTCGCTACAACGCATGTAGGAGTTGTAGCAAGAGCAGTTAGATCAGCTGAAACATCAAGTTGAGTGGACCAGTTTTTGTGAACGCCTCCGATTCCACCAGTAGCGAATACGCGTATTGGTCGTTCAGGATTTGCTAGTTTACACCCTAGAAGTGTTGCAGCGACTGTGGTGCCAGCTGTTTTTTCTTCATACATAGCTTTTGCAAACGTTGCAAGCGACACTTTAGTAGCAGTCTCATCGGTTGAGAGTTCAAGTAGTTCTTCTTGGTTCATGCCAATAATAAAAGTTCCATTGAGCATTCCAATCCAAACAGGCGTTGCTCCATTCTGTTCAACGGCAGCAGTCATAGCTTTTGCAAGCGCCCAGTTGATTGGTTGAGTGGATTCTATTTGCGAGGGGCAAGCGCCGAACGAATCGTTCCAAATACATCGTGGCAGACCGGAAGTAAGAACAGCAGTTTCCAATGCAACAATTGGCGCCCCCGATTGCAATGTTTCGTGAACTTGTTCAGAGACAAGAATACTCATCGCTTGCGTGTACGAACCCGCCCACCCATGCGTTTATTTGGTAAACCCTTTGGCACAATTCCTCCAGGAAAACTCGAAGTGTCTTCACCTTCTTTTTCGCTCGGGACATCGACTTTTGTCCTACTTTTGCCTTCACGAGAGGTTTCGATACGTTGCTCTTCTTTTTGGCGACGCTCTCTCACAACTCGCGGTTCTGGTCCGGGCTTAAAGTCGGGATATTCCTTGATTGGTATTTCGACATTGGTTAGTGCTTCAATTTGTGTCAGCAATTGCCCTTGTTCAGGTGTTACAAACATCCACCCAACTCCGCCCCGTCCTGCACGTGCTGTGCGCCCAATTCGGTGAACATAAATTTCAGGGTCTTCAGGAACATCGTAATTAATGACGTGAGAAATATTCTCAACATCAATGCCACGTGAAGCAAGATCAGACGCAATAAGCACACTGAGTTTTCCATCACGCAATTGTTGCATGACGCTATTTCTTTTGCTTTGTTGAAGGTCTCCATGAATTGCAGCAGCATCTATGTCTTTCTTTTGCAAAAATCTGGTTAACTTATCAACCGTAGCTTTGGTTTTGCAGAAAATAAGCGTCATTGCAGCGTCTTCGTGCGTGAGTAAATGATGTAAAAGACGTTGTTTGTCCCATGGCTGAACTGACAAATATTCTTGAGTGACTTGTGCGACAGTTAAACTTCCAGAAGAAGAAGTCACATCAAGTTGTTGTGCTTCAGTCATGTACTTCTTTGAAAGTCGATTTATTTCATCAGAAATAGTTGCAGATACAAAAATAGTTTGGTGCTTCTGATGCATCCCGCCGAGGATTTTGCGAATGTCATCCCTAAATCCAATATCAAGCATTCGGTCAACTTCATCAAGAATGGCAATTCTGATTTTGTCGTATGGAAGATGACCGCGTTGATGAAGATCCATTACTCGACCAGGTGTGCCAACAATAATTTGTGGTCTATCTTCGAGTTTCTTGATTTGAGTATTGATATTTTGTCCACCGTAGATTGGCACAGCTTTAAGATTTGTAAACTTACCGAGTTCTTTGAGCTCGGTAGCAACTTGAATTGCAAGTTCACGGGTGGGTACAAGAATGAGCGACCCGTATGCATCTTCATCCTTGAGAAGATGTAATACAGGAAGCCCGAAAGCAGCTGTTTTGCCAGATCCCGTTCTGGATTGTCCTAAAACATCAGTGCCAGAAAGGGCGAGGGGAATCAACTTTGACTGAATGACAGTTGGGTTTGTAAAACCCAATTCGGCAACGCCTTTTTGTAAGTCATTATTGAGCCCGATAGATGCAAAGGTTTGTTCGGTATCGAATATTTCTAGATCAATTTTTGGTGTAGTCATTTGATTCCAATTGATCTTTTGGTGAGGAGATCGATTTGTGGACGATAAAACAGTATTATATGAGTATTGGATAGTATTTGGGGATTACGTAAGAATTGCAAGGATGCAGATGTTTCGATCAATACAACACAGCATGGTTCAAGTTGATTTGGGCGCGGTAAATCACAATTGCAGGATTATACGTGCACATATTGGTGAACAATGCCAACTTTGTGCAGTTGTTAAGGCTGATGGGTATGGTCTTGGTGCGACGAAAGTTGCTTCTCAACTTGGAGAGCATGCAGAACTTCTTGCTGTATATAGCCCTGATGAAGCAGGAGAATTATTGGTTTCTGGTGTAACTACACCGATATTAGTCCTTTCACCAGTACATTCTGTCGACAGATTTCATCCTATGTATCACGGTCTAACCAGGGGAGACGTGCAACTTGTTGTACATGGTGTTTCACACCTGGAATCAATAATTCAATTAGCAAAACGCATTGGTAGGTCGTTACCTGTTCAAGTAAAGGTGGACACGGGTTTGCACCGCGGAGGATGTGGTCTTCAGGAGGCAACGTCACTCATTGAGATGATTCGTTCGCACCAGATGCTTGAGCTCAAGGGTGTAATGACGCATTTTATATCTGCAGTGCATGATGAAGAATTGACACGGGTGCAACACAATAGATTTAACCACATTCTTCAATCGCTTTCTTCTCCATTGCCAGATGATTGCTTACTACACGAAGCGAACACTGCTGGTACCGTGCAGTGGAAATGGACACATCGTAATATGGTTAGGGTGGGACTTGCTTGGACTGGTGCTGTTCCCGTTGGTGTTGCACCACTTCAAGATATTCTTCCTGTAGTTACTTGGCGGACACGCCTTGCACATCTGAAATGTGTGAAATCTCATGAACAAGTAGGGTATTCTGGAAAATGGACCGCAACTAGACCATCCCGAATAGGGATCGTTCCAGTTGGTTATGCTGCAGGGTATCCAATGGGCGTTGGAGCAGAGGGAGATTCCGAAGGCGCGTTTGTTCGTGTTTACGATGAACAGTTTAAGAATGTTTATGGCGATGCTCCAGTGATAGGGAGTGTTTGCATGGACCAAATTGCAATCGACTTGACAGATATTCCAGATTGCGGAATTGCTCATGGGATTGAACTGATTTCATCAAATGAACAAAGCAAAGCCACGTTAACATCTTTGTCAGCAGTGGCAGGAGTTGTTCCGCATGCCATTATCAGCCGAATCTCATCGAAAGTGCATAGGACATATCTAGAAGTTCAACCCACCACGAACACCAGCAATCAAAAACAAAACGTATCTATATAAAAACGCGTCCCACCATCCTTAAGATGGTAGGAACGAGCGTTTTTGGAGAGAGAAGAGAGAGTTTGTGACGGATGTCGTCGAACCCAAGAAACGCAGAGAACTAAGTGGGTCGGCCCGTAGGCGGTCCCTTGTGTGTTACTTTAGTTACTTGGGTTCGAAAACACACATCTGTCCAAACTTTCTATCGGTTACTCAACTAACGTAGTTGAGCAAAGGTAGAAAAAATATTGAGTGACCGATAACCAGAAAATAACTGCTTAATACCGTGTTAAGGGGCTATGATGCCTTAGTGCAGAGTATTGAAGCAACAAAAATTCGAATTGGTGTTGTAAATTTTTTCAACGCAACACCCCTTATCGATGGACTTTTTAATGTGGATGGAATAGCGCTTGTGCCAAAAGTGCCAAGCGAACTTGTCGGTTGCTTGGATAGGGGTGAAGTTGATTTGGCGCTTGCTTCCTCAATTGATTACCAAAAAAGCACCTCAGAACTTGGAATAATTCCTGTTGGAGTTTTAAGTTCAGATGGCGAGTCCTTGACTGTGAAGCTTTGCAGCCGAGTTCCTTTTGATGAAGTAACAAGTGTACATTGTGATGCAGATAGCCATACATCAGTTGCACTGATGCAAATTATTTTGAAAGAAGTGTTTGATATCACTCCACAACTCATTGATGCTGATATTCGTTCGCTTGGGAAATGCAATTCTGAGTGGGCAGAGACAGTTTTGATTATTGGAGATAAAGTTATCACAAGTGAATGTGATGGCGAGTACCCTTTTTCTTTGGACCTTGGTCTTGCATGGAAGGAACAATACGAACTTCCTTTTGTGTTTGCAACATGGTTTGCTAAAACAAATGTGTCAGAATCCAAAGTGCGAATTGCGTCGATGATTTTAGAAAGACAACTTGCGTTTAATCAGCAACGTCTTGAGCAAGTGGTCTCTGCGAACGCATTTGAAAGAGGTTGGACAAATTCGCTTGCATTTGACTACGTGACAAAGCACATGAACTATGCGTTTACCGACGCCCATCTTGCATCACTCACTTTGTTTTATGATCTTGCCGAGAAGTACGGTGTGGTTGAAAAGAACCGGCCAATTTGTTTCTTGAATAAATAATCTATGCCAATTTCGCCTCGATTCCATACCGAGCAAGTACGTGAGTTTACTCTCCAGATAGAGCGTGCTCCAGAAACGGTAAGACGCAAGCAGATGAAAGCTGCTGAACATTTAATTCAAGAGGTTGTTGATGACGCTTTGTATCCGTTTGATTATTTAATCTATCGAGTGACAGGGTATCGAAGCGAAGAAGCAAATCAGCCGATTCTACTTGGTAGCGCGTTGCTTGGCGATCTGGTTTCACTTGTTGCTAGAGTAAGCAGAACACTTCAATTATCTGCGAATAAGATGTTAACAATCCAAGAAACAGCTCAACATCTCAACATTTCAACAAGAACCTTAAGTAGGTTAAGAAGTGAGGGCTTTGTTTTTTATTGGGTTGTTGAGAAGGGGGGACGTCAGCGACTTGGTTGCTCAAAGGAAATGATTGAATCGTATTGCCAGCACAACCCAGAACGTATGCAGGTGGCATCTGCATTTTCTAGACTGACAGATGCCGAACAACAAGAGATAGTCACATTGGCGTTGAAGTACAACGGTGACAAAAAAACATTGAGCGAGGTTTCTAATGAGATAGCGAAAAGTTCTGCTCGTGGGCATGAAACCATACGAAATCTTCTGCAACAATCAGATTTAGTTAAGGCACAGTATTCTCAGCCAAGAAGATTAACGCGTAGATGTGTTCGAGAGATAGAACAATTAATTCAGCAAGGGAGTTCGTGGGAAGAACTTCAAAAGAAATATAATCGGACACCAGGAGCAATACGAAAAGCATTAGTAAGATTGCGAGCAACTCGATTAAAAAAAATGGTACTTTCGTACGTTGATTTGCCTGTATTTGAGAGATCTGATGCAGAAGATATCATTTTGGGATCCCCAGCAGCTCAGAATGTTTCGCCTCCTATTTTACTTCTTGACTCACTAGACTTTTCACAGGTTGAGCGTTTGCAACAAGAAACGGCAATTGTTTCAGCTATGCATTTACTGCGTAAACGTGCTTCAGATACCATTGCAAGCCTACTGTATTCACCCTCTGCGAAAGTTCTAGATAGAATTGAAACCGACTTGCGATGGTCGTATCTGTTGCAACAAAAATTGGTAATAGAAGCAATGGCGCCATCGCTTTCTGTGGCACTTCAGCACGCCGGGAGACCATTGCATGAACTTCCATCAAACAAACTTGAAGATCTTATTAATCATGTTATCCAAGTTGTCGGTGAGTCTTGTGGCAACCTTGATCCTGCAAAAGGTCAGACCGCAATAAGAACCCCATCCTCCATTTTAGATCGTTCGATACCACTTCTTGATGCTTTTCCTAAACCATTGCGTGCGGCAGCGAAGTTCAAGCCAATAGAAATTCTTTGTCCGTTTCATGGAATCGTCCCGTGGTCATTTTTAATTCCAACTGGAAATGTACATGCTAAGGCGTTGCAACAATCCAGTGAACTTAGCGAAGTAGTAGAGTTACGATATGGGTGGATCGGCCCTCCTTTGACGATTGAAGAAATTGCACATAGGCTAAATAGATCGTCACTTTGGGTAGCAAGGCAACTTCACACGTATGTATAAAAAAAGCCCATTGAATGCGCGCATTC
>JABHWX010000128.1 GCA_018657585.1 Phycisphaerae bacterium | reverse complement strand
CTACTCATCGAGATAACAACTGCAAGCCCAATAGAAAGCATTGCAGATCCAATGATGACATCAATAAGCGCTAGACCTCTGCGTGTTTTATTTACCATTCTTCACGTCCTTGCCCACTGGCATCTAAATCTATTGGCATAAGCGGCTCTGTCCCCTCACCATTCAGCCATATATTCGGCCCCATTGCGTGCGCTGGAAGAGAAATGAGTGAAGAGTGTTCTTCCCAGTCAAGCGCAACCTCAATTAAAGGTCTTGCTTCCCCGGGGGTTGTTGTGATAGGCCATTGCATTGTGTCAACGTATTCGCCATCGACAAAAATCGAAAGTGCATGTTCATCGAACCAATCTGGCAGTGTTACAGGTCTAGCTAGTGGGTCAGGTTTCCAGAAATATTCGCCATCTTCATCGACTTTTGTGAGAAGTTCAAATTGATTACGTTGCGAATCAAAACGAAGTCCTGCTGGCTGGTTGCTCGTAGATACTCTATGTGCGAACATTAATACAACGTCATTGACTCGTTCAACGGTGAGTGAGTACTCTCTGTATTGGTTTCCGCCCATTCGTGGGATAATTAATGCTGACATGATGCCAATGACAATCACCACCACTATCATTTCAAGTAGGGTGAATGCTCTGCGTACATGTTCGGCATTGGCACGCATGCTTATTGCGTGATATCCTCGTTCACGCCCTCGCCGCCAACTTCACCATCTTCGCCCCAACTGACTACGTCGAAGTCATAGTTGACTTCTCCAGGAACGTGAACTTCGTATGGATTGCCCCAAGGATCAATGATGTCATCATCCTTATTTAAGAAAGGCCCCCCAGGTGCGCCACCGTCATCTTGAGATAACAATAATAACGTTAAATCAAAACCGTCTGGAACTTCAGATAGACCAGACTGAAGATGGTACACAGTGATTTGCTGAGAGATGGATGCAGCCTTGGATTTTGCAGCGGTATGTTTTGTGGAACCTACACGTTCTAATAATCGTGGCGCAATTAGCGTTGCTAAAACAGCAATAATCATAACTACAACGATTATTTCAAGAAGCGTAAAGCCCCTGCGATTTTGTTTTGATAAGTTTGTGTGCGTAGACATAGTATGTATTTCCTTTAACGTGTCACTTCACGAGAGATTGCAATTCAAGTAATGGTAAAAGAATAGCTGCAAGTACAAAGCATGCTATCCCTGCCATGATAATTAGTAGAACGGGGGGGAGTGCCTTTGTAAAAATTTTCAGGGAGGCATTGACCTGACGGTCAAATGCAGTGGCGGAATGCAATAGCATTTCCTCCAACTTGCCTGAGCGTTCGCCAAGGTTTACGACTTGTACAAGTAGTGGTGGGAATAATCCAGATTCTTCAAGAGGGTCAGCAAGTTGCTTGCCGCTACTTACTTGTTCTTGGACAGAGTCAACTGCGTTTGCGAGTGCTGCATTACCAAGAGTGTCGCGCGTAATTCGTAGCCCATCAAGAATTGGAAGACCGGCTGAAGTGAGCGTTCCTAGAGTTCTTGTAAAACGAGCAACGGCTACATCTCTAAGTAATTTTCCAAGAAGAGGCACTTTTAACTTAAAGAGGTCGAACCAAAACCGATTCTCTGGAATGGCAATCCAACTCTTCCATGCAAAAAGCACGAGTCCAATGCCTACAAGGATCCAAATCCACCAATTGATAATAAAACTGGCAAAGCCCATGACCACAACGGTTGGCCAAGGCAATGTCATTTGCCCAGCAAGTGGTTCTATAAGTCTTGGGATAAGCACTGTGACAAGTACAATCCCGCTAATGCCGATGAGTCCAGCAATAATTGCCGGGTACATGATTGCGCCAAGTAATTCTCTTTTTAGTTCAAGCGACCGATCAAGTAAGTCAGCAAGTTGGTGAAGGATTGTACTCATTTGACCTGAAGCGTCAGCAGCTCGAAGCATGCCAACAATTAAATCATCAAAGGGGTCACCCCATTCTGCAGCAGACTTGTATAAAGGGTCACCTGCTTCAACAGATTGAATAAAGTGGTCGAGAACAGGAGCAGCAGCGGGGGTTGCTTGTTTGCGTATTGTTCGCAATGCTTGCATGAGGGGTAAGCCAGCTTCTTGCGCAGTTGCGAGTTCGCGAATCATTGCAGCCATTTCAACTTTTGACATTCTTCGTTTGCGAGTTGTGGTGTAGGGACGTGTTGAATTTTTTATCTTTTCAACTTTGGTAGCAGTTTCTCCGCGTCCACTAAGTTGTTGCACTATGTCTGCGCGATCTCTCCCGTTGAGAATACCTGAACGTATTTCTCCGCTGTTTGTAACGCTTTGGAATTGAAAGTCAGGCATGCTTCACATCACTTCATTAAAAGTCGTTGTCAATATCTTGGGTTGCTCGAAGTACTTCGCCGATTGTTGTTATTCCATTTACTGCTTTTGATACGGCGTCTTCTCGCATTGTCTGATGTGACGAGGGCAACGTATTTGCTAATTCAATGGAAGTTTTATTCTCTGAAACTGCAGAGCGGAGAGCAGGGTTTACAGCAACGAGTTCAAAGAATCCGACTCGTCCTTTGAAGCCAGAGTTATTGCATTTTTTACAACCTGTTCCAACCCACATTCCAGCACTAAATAGTTCGCGCTCATCAGCAGTGAGGCGATGCGATAAATCTTCCGAGAGCGACACTTGTTCTTTGCAATTTTCGCAAATTCTTCTGCCAAGTCTCTGGGCTAATGCGCCTTCGAGTACAGATGCAACAAGGTATGGTTCCACGCCCATATCAATAAGACGACCAATAGAACTGACAGCATCGTTTGTATGGATCGTGGAGAAGATCAAGTGTCCTGTAAGAGCGGATCGAATTGCGATATCAGCAGTTTCACCGTCACGGATTTCACCAACGAAGATAATATCTGGGTCTTGCCTAAGAATAGATCGTAATCCTGAAGCAAACGTAAGCCCACGTTTTGGATTAACAGGGATTTGGTTTATGCCGTTGAGCTCATATTCAACAGGATCCTCAATAGTGATGATCTTTTTACGTGGATCGTACAGTTTGTTTAAAGCAGCATATAACGAGGTGGTTTTTCCCGAACCAGTTGGCCCAGTAACAAGAACAAGTCCGTGGGGTTTTGCAATAAGCTTGTCAACTTTTTTCTGCATCTCAGCGGTCATACCAAGCGATATAAAATCAAGTGGCATAGAGCTTTTGTCCAAGATACGCATGACAACAGATTCGCCATAGAGTGTTGGGACAGTAGAAACGCGTATGTCAACTTTGCGACCTTCAAATCGAAGTGCTATGTGTCCATCTTGTGGCACATAGCGTTCAGCAATGTTCATTGAGGACATTATTTTGATGCGTCCAATGAGTGCTGGTTGCAAGTGTTTTGGTGGTGGTGGTTGTTCTTCTAACACACCGTCAATTCTGTATTTGACCTTGAGTTCCGTTTCAAACGGTTCAATGTGAACATCACTTGCGCGCTGTTGGATTGCTTCTAATAGTAGCAAGTTCACTAAGTTAATTAGTGTTGGTTGCTCAGCCATTACTAAAATGCTGTCTGCTTCTATTGCATCAATATTATGGTCATCTACTTCGCTTGAAGTAGATTTCCCCCCGAGGCTTTCTGCCATGCGTGCTGCAGTTGTGCCGTAATGTTTTTGCATGAGCTCAGAAAAAATATCTGGCTCCATGCCACAACGTGATACAGGGTAGTTTGTAACGGTAGAAACTTCATCAGCGGCTTCAATGTCATTAGGACTGAGCATTGCAACGTGAAGTCGTTCATTCTTAACAATGATAGGAAGAACACGTAAACGAACAGCCAATTCAGGATCTATCAAGTTAACTGTTGTTTGGTCAACTTCTGGGATGATTTCAAACCATTGCAATCCCATATTGATGCATGCTTGCTTGGCATCAGGTGGGGGAGCAACGTCAATGCTTTCAACTTGTGTTTGCGCGCTTTGTTCCATAAGTCACTTTATCGTCCTGGAGATCCAATCCCTGCCCCTGGTTTTGGTGCAGTTTTTGACCCAGATGAGTTCGGTGTTGATTTGTCTTTTGAACCTTTTCCAGTGTTGTGTTTGCCCTTGGGAGGTTCTATAGATTTATTATTTTGGGGGCTAGTTAAGGAAAGTGCACCATCTACTCCTTTTGGAGGAACCGATGGGCGGTTATAATTTTGTTCGCCACGTGGGATCCATCGTCGAGAGCCGTCAAGTTCGAGAAATTCCTCAGGGGATAGTAGGGCTTGAAGCATTTCTATGTATTGTTTGCCTAGCTCTTCTCGTTCTTTATACAGGTCTCGTGTTGGATCCACTAGTTTTTCAGGCACACCGCCATTCTTGCGGATTTGACCGGCGAGTTCCCTGTTTCGTTCACGAGTAGGTTCATGTTTTCGAGTTGCCAGAAGTAATTCATAGTTGATCGTAGATAATTCAAAAAGGTACGTGACTTCTAACTGGATAATTTGTGCGCCTCCT
>JABHWX010000022.1 GCA_018657585.1 Phycisphaerae bacterium | reverse complement strand
GAGCGTCTGCGTCTCCAAGTGCATTCCATTGCGCAATTTGTTCTGTACTTACAATTTCTACGTCGTCGTAAAAACCATCAATTTGAACTTTGCCTTCGCTGTCATGGAGTTGCCCTAAAATTGCAGTAAGCGCGTTTGCAGGATTTACAACAGCACCTCCATAACTTCCGCTATGCAAGTCGTGCGATGGGCCATGCAAAGTTGCTTCGATATAGACAAGCCCCCGCAAGCGACTAGTAATGGCAGGGGTTTCAGGGTCCCACATTCCAGTATCGCAAACAATACACGTGTCAGCTTTTAACGCATCTTTGTGTTCTTGAAGGAATGGGACAAGGCTTTCACTACCGCTTTCTTCTTCGCCTTCAAGAAGGATGACAACACGAACCGGTAACGATTCGTGCGTGTCTTTCCATGCACGAATTGCTTCGACGAAGGTCATCAATTGACCTTTGTCATCCGCAGCCCCTCTAGCAACAATTTGTTTCCCATTTGAGCCGTCAACAATTTCTGCGCCAAATGGGGGGTTCTTCCATTCCTCGAGTGGCTCAGGAGGTTGCACATCATAGTGCCCGTAGTACAGAACGCGAGGAGCATCTGGACCTGCACTATCGTCTGTCGCCATAATCATTGGATGTCCAATTGTGTCATGCATTTTCGCGACGAGACCAATGGACAATAGGTCGTTTGTAATGTGTTCTGCACACCGACGCACATCAGTGGCATAGGAGGGGTCGGTGCTCACGCTTGGAATCTGGAGTAAAGTTTGAAGCCGCTCGATTGCTTTATCCAAATCTTCGTTTATTTTTTGTTGGACAGGTGCTACCAAATCAGACATGCTGGTGCCTCATAATCTTCGTTCTCATTTGCGCATTTTACAATGCCATCTTCGATTGCTACAACAAGTGGGGTTCCGATTGTCCAATTTGGACCTACAAGTAATTTCGTTTTTGAACAATCAACGCATGGGTTGTTAAACGCATTGTCCTCGTCGAACCCTTCTGTGGTTTCTGGAATTGCAACAAGAGTTGTTGGTGTTTGTGGAAATTCGAAGTGTGCGTAAAGCAATGCTTCGCAATGGTCACATGTGAGTGAGTAAAAAATCACATATTGTTTTCCGTCTCGAATATTGCGAGGCCATTCTTGTACCGAACTAAATAGTTCAAGATCACGTATGTCCTTCCCTATCCAGTCACCAATATCTTCTGGATACCAATACTCTCCAACTAGCAAAGTAGAGTTATTAGAATTAATTGGTTTTTTTGACATGACCATGGTGTATGTGAATATCAGCGCAACAACAAAAAAGATGCTCATGCAGATGGCCGATCGATTTCCCTTATTGAGTCCACACTGACTCGCCCTAGGTTTACATAGAGCAATTCCAATAAGTAGAGCAAGATCAATACTAAACATAGTAACTGGGCTTAAGGAATCCTCCCCAAAGCAACCGCAACTATCGTAATGTCCGAATACAAACATTTCGATACTCAGTACTGCGATGAAAATACTCAGTATGACTATCGCTGCTCGTCTTGCTACCTTGGGTCCAAAGAGCATGAGTCCAACGAAGAAGTATTCGATGCTAACGAGAACTGCAAGCAAGGTGAAGCGATCGCTGAACCCTATGAAATCACCCGCCTTGTACATGATTGGTGGAAGTGAATCTGGGGCAGCGCTAAGCGTTTTTGTAAGTGCGCCGTAGAAGACCCACCCAGGTACGATGAGTCGAACAAGGATAGCGCCAATCCAGCCAATAACAGTACACTGCTTGGTAACAGTAATTTTTTCTTCAGTCATATTGAGATTCTAACGGAGGTGCGTTACGAGCGTCGTCTTCGGTAGCCAAGTACTCCAGCAGTGAGTAAAAGAGCTACAGGAGGAGCAGGAATCACAACGCCAGTGAAAACGTTGATTCCACTTGCATCAAAACTTTCAGTTGCTGCAATTCCCCACGAATCATTTTCCCAACTCAGGAATTGAAATGCTTCCGCATGGAGGGACTCTGCGCCTAAGTCGGTAAATGTGTATGAAACGGCATCACCCATGACGAGACCAGCCCAAGCAAATCCATCACCACTGCCAATACTATCCCAGACAAAAGTGGAACCAAGGGTTTGCGAAGCAAAAAAAGGCGATTCGATGAGGGTCCAATTATCTTGGTTTACATCGTTAATAAACATAGAAAGAGAGCTAGAAACAGTACTCGAGAGACCCACTGAGGAGTTATAGGTAACATCGCCACCGCTGAGCTCTTCATCAATAAGGGTAACGAATGCTAAACCATCAGCAGTATTGATAGGGAGAATAGTGATTTTTCCGTCTGTATCAATTCCCCAGTTATTCAATAAGAGGTGAATTGAAGAAAGGTCATCTGTCGAAAAGGCCTGTTCTCCTCCTGAAAATAAGCCAGACACTGCGTGAGACTCCAACATGAACGAGTCCGAATTGTTATCTATTTGAATAATGCTCGCGTTTGCACTCGCAGTAATCAAACTTGAGAATAATGTCAGAGTTGTAAGATGAAAGTTATGCATCGTAATCGCTTGTATTTACCCTTAAATTGGGTTCTTACATCCCTCTATTCGGCTTCAAGAAGGCGGAAACTAAAGCCAATGGGCGGTGGCAAATACATGAAGTTCCGTTTGTGACGGTTATTCCAGAGATTTGGAAGAGGTGTGAAAGTGGGTAATTTTACTTCAGCGTTCTGAGCAGAGCCCGCACTTCTGCCGTAGCATGGACAACCATGCTACAAACCTTATTGCACAGCATTATTTCCGCCACAAGCACAACGCAAACCCCTTCAACTCCGTGGATTGAGCAATATCTTGCCCCATGGATGGAAGGGGAGTTTCTTGAAATCGAATATTGGCGCTGGGGGATTGTTCTTATTGCAATCATTGTGGGTGTCATTGTTGACTTCATTGTTCGCTTTGTGCTTCGAAAAGTTCTGAAATCTATAACTGATGCTGATAATAATGGGCCGGGTCTTACGAAAATATTACATACGGTTCCAAGACCAGCTGGGCTTGCTGCGGGAGGTGCGACGTGGGTATTCCTATTGCCATTCCTAGCATTGCCAGCGACAGTGTTATCGTTTGTTGAACCAATTGTTTCTTTGTACATCACAATTGCATGCATCTGGTTCGGTTTTCGAGGGACAGATTTGATTGCATGGGTTGTAGCACAGAAAGCAAAGAAGTCACAAAATAAACTAGACGATTTACTTGTTCCGTTACTCCGAAAGACATTGAAAGCAGTCGTGCTCGTCTTTGGAATTGTCTATCTGGCAGATAGCATGAAAATTCAATTGACGCCTATTATTGCTGGACTGGGTATTGGTGGTTTAGGGTTTGCATTTGCTGCAAAAGATACAATTGAGAATTTCTTTGGTTCGATTACCGTCATTCTCGATAAGCCCTTTCAAATAGGAGATTGGGTGGTGATTGATAGTGTAGAAGGAACAGTAGAATCAGTCGGCTTGCGTTCTACGCGTATTCGCACGTTTTACGACACTGTTGTCACAATCCCCAACTCAATTTTGGTTACGACAAAGTGCAATAATTATTCGAAGCGAAGATACAGGAGGTGGAAACAGATGGTAAGTGTTGGGTATGCAACTTCGCCAGAAAAAATCGCATCTTTCTGCGAGGGCATCCGCGAATTATTGCGTGTGCATCCATACACTCGAAAAGATTATTACCAAGTGTGGCTTAACGAGTTTGCCGGTTCGAGTTTAGATATTTTGGTGTATGTGTTTTGGAGTGCTCCAGATTGGCAGACTGAACTGCGGGAACGACACCGATTTATGCTTGACATTATTCGTTTAGCGGGTGATTTAGGGGTCGAGTTTGCGTTTCCATCAAGAACGGTCTATCTTCGTAAAGAAGAGAATTGGGAAAGTGGTCCCGAAAAAGTTTCTGCAATTCGTCCAGAAGGGTGGATGGAAAGCGCAGAAGATGAAGGTCGTGAGTTGGTTGAAGAATTTACAGCTGGTGATGATTGGCGAAAGCACTTGCCGCCGCCATATAAATTTACAGGTGCAAAAGATGGCGGTTCTGGTGGTGGGGGCGAGGGTGGCGAAGGGTAAGTTTATTCCTGTTCGCTTGCTTCTTCTTCACTTTCTTCAGCCATTTCTTCAGCAACCCATGCTTCGATGATTTCGCATATTGCGTGAATGACAACTTGGTGACCATCTTGAATTGCAGCGCTGTCTGGCGCGTCAATAACGATGCAGTGGTCGCACAAATCAGCTGATCCACCGCCATCATTGCCAAGCAATCCAATAGTGACAATCCCAAGTTCGTTCGCGCATTTAAGTGCAACGTTCACATTTTCGCTGTTGCCAGAAGTGGACAGGACAAAAAGAACATCGTTGCAAATCGCATTTTCTTCTTCATCGTCAATGGTAAAGGAAGCGTGGGCTTCAACTTGTCGCATAAATACGTTTTCCCAACCGAAATCATTTGCGATACATGTCATAGCTGCAGCGTCACTACAGAGGCAAATTGCTGGAAGTGCAGGTCTTGTATCTCGAAATCGACCGGTCAATTCTTCGCAAAAGTGCATTGCTTGAGCAGCCGACCCGCCATTGCCAGCAGCCATAATTGTTCCACCAGTACTTATTCGATCAATAATAACTGAGGTAATCATTGCGATATCGTCTGTTGCTTCGTGAAGTGCTTCGATGACTTGTGCTGCGTCGTCGAGTCGTTGTTTGATGAGCGTGTTCATGATAATACTTTCTGAGTAATTGTTGAAATTGTATTTGAAAGGTAAGTGATATCTTCTTCAGTATGGAATGCCCCAAAAGATACTCGTACAGTGCCATTGCAATTTGATGTCCCCATCGTTTCATGGGCGAAAGGTGCGCAGTGCAGCCCTGCACGCGATTGGATTCCAAATTCTGTTTCAAGTTGTATCGCAATCTCGAGTGGATTTTCGTCAAAACGCAGTGAAAACACACCGCAACGATTCTCGGTTCTCGGTCCAACTACGGAAACACCAGAAAGGTTTTTTGTGTTTCGTAGGAACAATTCGCAAAGTTCTTGCTCTCGTTCTTGCAAGGCTTGTACTCCTCGTTCAAGTATCCAAGACAGAGAGGCGGAGAGCCCTGCAATGCCCACCATATTATGTGAACCAGATTCATATTTATCTGGCATGTTGCTCGGTTGAACTGGAAACTCACTTGCGCTTCCCGTTCCACCTGTGCGAATAGTTGCAAGAGTGTGTTCTATGCCCGGTTTGATAATGAGGCCGCCTGTTCCCAGTGGTCCAAGTAATCCTTTGTGCCCAGGGAAAGCGAGCATTGCAATATTCATTCTTTGTACATCAATAGGTATATGTCCCATTGTTTGTGCTGCATCAACAAGGAACGGGATGTCTTCGCAAATTACGCCGATAGTTTCAATGTCTTGCACAGTTCCTGTTACATTTGAACCGTGTGCTACTACAACAAGTTTTGTGGATTTTGTAATAGCCTTCTTTATATCTTTTGGGTCTACTAAGCCAGTGATTGGGTCAACAGGAACAACAGTATGTGTTACACCCCGTTGATCTAATTCACTAAGTGGTCTTAGTACAGAATTATGGGCCATTGCAGTTGTGACAATGTGAACAGGCTCTCCTAATGCTAGAAAATGCGTTGCTGTTCCAACTATGGCAAGGTTCAGAGCATCTGTGCAATTAAGAGTAAATATGCAATGCTCAGGGCTTGGTGCATGTACAAGTGTGCATAGTTGTCCTCTGCACAAATCAAGGAGATTTGTTGCTCCGCTTGCAGAACGGTAAGCCCCACGACCTGGACTTGCGCCACAATCATTTTGATACGCAGCCATTGCTCCAATCACAACCTGTGGTTTTGGAAAAGATGTAGCAGCATTATCAAAATAAAGTTGCATGAGGAGTTATACGTACGTTGGTTCGAATGGAAGGTCGTGTGCTACAGCAACAGGTTTATTCGTTAGCATCCCTCTGTTTGTGTTGATAGCATTCGCAAAGTGGCGGTCTGATTTTGCAAGTTTGTCTGCTGTAGTCGAAGCCAATCGGCTAACCCATGGCATTGTTGCATTGGTTAAAGCTTGAGTAGAAGTTCGAGCTACAGCACCTGGCATATTTCCAACACAGTAGTGCACAACATCTGAAACGGTGTAAATTGGATCGCTATGCGTTGTTACTTTTGCAGTTTCAACACAACCGCCTTGGTCAATTGCAACGTCGACAATTACAGAGCCATGTTTCATGATTTTTAAGTCGTCTTTACTCACAAGGTTGGGTGCTTTTGCTCCAGGTATGAGAACCGCGCCGATGACAAGGTCTGCCCAAGCAAGATGTTCCCGAATTGCCTCTGGATCAGAATAAATTGTTCTGCAATTTGGAGGCATGAATTCGTTTAAGTCACGCATCCGATTGTTACTGATGTCCATGATGACAACGTCTGATCCCATACCTGCCGCAACGCGAGCTGCACAAGTTCCAACAATACCACCTCCGAGAACCAACACTTTTCCAACGTCAACACCAGGAACACCTCCAAGCAAAATGCCTCGGCCGCCTTGTGGACGTTCAAGATATTTAGCACCTTCCTGAACGGAGAGTTTGCCTGCAATCTCACTCATTGGGGTAAGTAGTGGTAGATGCCCTAGATCATCGGTGAGGGTTTCGTAGGCAACAGAGATGCATCCTCGGTCTAGACATCCCAAAGTAAGGTCTTTATCTGCAGCAAAATGGAAGTACGTGAAGACAGTTTGCCCATCGCGAATGAGCACCACTTCTTGTGGTTGTGGCTCTTTTACCTTCACAATCATGTCGCATGTTGACCAGATTTCTTCAGCACTGCTCAGGATTGTTGCACCTGCTGCTTCGTAAAGTGCATCCTCGTATCCACAGCCAATCCCCGCGTTAGATTGGATGAAGACAGAGTGTCCGTCTCTTGTCAGGATTTCAGCGCCTACAGGGCGCATACCTACGCGGTATTCGTCAGTTTTTACTTCGGTTGGTACGCCTATTGTTGTCATTCCTGATCTCCTGTTGAAATGAGAATGTTGCATGATATCGCCACTCGCAGGATAAGACCAGTGGACCGTTCATCTGGTACACTCGCATTTTCACACTTCTGATGGACTCTAAAGAGAGGATTAATTGATGAAAAAACGTTTTTTGATAGCCCTAAGCCTTGTATTCTTCCTGTTTGCTCCAGCGCATGCTGGTACTCGTTCGGATGTATTAGCGGAGTTAAATAATTCTCCTTCTACAAAGGGGAGCCCTGACGTGAAGTCATACAAGATTTTCTTTGATGGATGTCTCCAACTAACTACCCCCCCAATGCAGGTGGGTGAATCTTTCAACATGAACACAGTCTGGCCAGGTATGGATGGATGGGATAAAGTTGCTGCTTGGGCTCGGGCAAACGAACACATGGCAAGTGCATTTATTGAATCTGCAAAGCGTCCACTTATTGGGCTGCCTTATGGACTTGAAAACGTTCCAGATAACTATGCAGAAGCTGGAATCATTGCAGAAATTGGAGTTGGTGGTCACCTGCACAGTTTTCACTTTGGCTATGTTGATCAAGTAGACATCGCGTACGTTTGGTGTACGGCTGAGTTGTACCGTTTGTTTGAGGAAGGTGAAACTGACCGAGCAATTGAATTACTTATGTCAGAATTGATTGTTCTTCGTAAATTTTGCGACCGAGAATTTCTCAAAGAGCAATTGACGTTTATGCCTATGTTGGCAGAATCACTCGCGAATACACGTGACATGTTTTATGGATATCGCGAGTCTCTTACGCCTAGCCAATTTCGTTCCTTTGCAAAAGAAGGGATCCCATATTTGCGTGCAGACGCAACTCGCCTCCTCATGCCAGAGGGTGATCGAGTAGTTGGCAAGGCTCTTGTTCTTGAACTTTTTACAACAACTGGCGAAGCAGATTCTGCAAAATTTAGAGAAGTTTTGACTGATATTCAGGCAAGCCAAGAACCTGTAACTCGATTTGGGGCTGCAAAACACTGGCAATCCATAGCAGAAAGCCACCGTGGCCGCGATGACTCTGTCGATCGTTTGAACAAGATTTACGACGATTGGTGGAGGCGTTGGAATATGCGTTCGTTCCACCCACAACTTTCAGTAGATTCTGAATTGCAGAAGTCAAACCCAGTGAAATATGCAGCTGTAAATATGATTATTCGCGACATTCAATCTTTGTTTGCAGCGCGCGATCAACTCACAACTCAAATCAATGGAACTGCAGTTGCTGCTGCTCTTTGCGGATACAGGAACCATTACAGTGTGTACCCAAAAAGTTTAAAAATGATGTACGCACAACTTTTGCATCGTTCGAGTAACCTCGATTCGTTCAGACCACTCACGATGCGAACAGATGCTGATTGGACGCTATATGAATTTTCCGTCGGTCCATTCCACTATCGTAAGATAGATTCAAAAACAAAAATCCATACGATTGCAGGCGATGTGTTTGTAGAATCGGGACAATGTTTGCTGTACAGCGTTTCCGTAAACAACGAAGATGATCGAGGGTTAAATAGTGGAGAAGATTTGGTTCTATGGCCCCCGCTGAAGTCGATGGAACGCAACGCAGGGTTAGTGGATTGATTTATGTCTGAAATCGAAAAGGTCATCATTATTGGAAGTGGTCCTGCAGGATGGACTGCTGCAATTTATGCGGCACGAGCAGACCTGTCACCACTCGTCTTTGTTGGAGTGCCAAAAACACAACCATCAATAGTTCTTCCGGGTGGGCAGTTGATGCTCACCACCGAAGTCGAAAATTACCCGGGGTTTCCCGAAGGGATTACTGGTCCAGACATGATGGCTGCATTCCAAAAGCAAGCAGAGCGGTTTGGTACAAGAACTCGTGGAGAGGACATTGTTTCGTGTGATTTTTCAGCGAAACCATTTAAACTTGAGACTTCAAAAGGCGAAACTGTTCTTGCAAATGCAGTGATTATTGCAACTGGCGCGACCGCAAATTGGATTGGATTAGACAATGAAATGCGTCTTGCACGAAGTGGCGGAGGCGTGAGTGCTTGTGCTGTTTGTGATGGTGCACTTCCTGCTTTTAGAGACCAGCCACTTGCAGTTGTTGGCGGTGGCGACAGTGCTCTTGAAGAAGCAAGTTATTTAACAAAGTTTGCATCCAAGGTTTATATTGTTCACAGGCGTGATGAGTTCCGTGCATCAAAAGCGATGCAACAACGTATTTTTGATTCGCCAAATGCAGAAGTCCTTTGGAATAAAGTTGTCGTCGATGTTCTCGGTGAAGATACCATCTCAGGTGTGCTGTTAAAAGATACAGTAACCGGCGAAGAATCGACACTTGACGTTCGCGGATTGTTCGTTGCAATTGGGCATACTCCAACAACGAGTTTCCTTGAAGGTAGTGGCGTTCAACTTGATGATGCAAAATATATTCACTTGCCCTCTCGAGGAAGTAAAACAAATATTGAAGGCATCTTTGCAGCAGGCGATGTAGCAGATTCTGTTTACCGCCAAGCAATTAGTGCCGCCGGTATGGGTTGCCAAGCAGCCATCGACGCTGAACATTATTTATCCCAAGGATAATTAATCGGGCGCTAGTCGCGTAATGATTTTTGCGCCCACTGCGTCGCCCCAGACGTTGACGGCAGTTCTGCACATATCAAGGATTCTGTCAACACCGATGATGATGCCGATAGCGGCAACTGGAAGAGGTCCATTTGGTGAGCCAGTCAAGTTCATATTCACTGCTGAAATTACGATAACCATTGTGACTAAACCTGCAGAGGGGATTCCGGCAGCTCCAATTGCAGCAAGCGTTGCAGTAATAACAACAATGAGCAATTGTCCAAACTCCAATTGAATGCCAAAGAGTTGAAACAAAAAGACCACCGCAACTGCTTCGTATAAGGCGGTGCCATCCATGTTAATTGTTGCTCCTAGAGGCAATACAAAGTTTGCAGCACGCTTTGAACACTCACCCTCACCCTCAGCTGTATCAATTGTGACTGGTAACGTTGCAGAACTCGAATCTGTGCCAACTGCAGTCATGAGTGCACGTTTCATCCTCCACATAAAGCGGTACGGATGGTGTTTCATGCCCGTGCAAAGCCAAAGAACAAGTGGCAACACAATGAATCCATGAATAGCGAGTCCGATGAGCACTGTAATCATGTATTTGCCTAGTGGACCAACAATAGATTCAAAACCAATTTTTCCAACCGTCCAAGCAACGAGGAAGAAGACGCCAATTGGTGTTAACCAAATTACCCAGCGCACTAAAATCATTAGTCCCTCAAAACATGCGTTACAAATATCCCTTGCCGCTTTAGTTTTGTCACCGCCCGCGGCAAGAGCAAGGCCAAATGCAATTGCAAATACGATTACGCCAAGTGGCCTTACTTTGACCATGTCTTCAAAAATATTCACAGGAATAAGTTGGTGCAAAATATTCATCCATGCAGAACCAAGTGAACGAGTTGCAGTTTCTCCAGCAGCGAAATTGCCCGCAGTTTCTCGAAGTGATTCTTGTATTTCTGGGGCTAATACTCCTGGTGAAATCCAAGTAACAAGAACTGTTCCAAGTGTGACCGCCATAAACATCGTGGCAAGGTAATAGACAAGGGTTGCCCCTCCGACAATCCCAAGTTTTGATGGATCGCCAATTCGGGTGATGCCTGAAATGACACTGAAGAAAATTAGTGGAATAATCAAGAGCTTTAATGGTCGAATGAGCACAAGATCACCTGTTGCTTTAAGCCAATGGTCATTACCTACGACTGCTCCAGCGGCATGTAGCCCATATTCTCCAACGAGCGCTCCCGCTACTAGTCCAACAAGAATGAGAATGGTCAAAATGTTCGTACTTCGATGTGTCATGCGATGTACTCTATAGCAATGAGTGGCATTGCAGGCATCTTAAGACGCGATGGAGCCCCAGTTCCTGAAAAGTGGGGACATTTACTTGAACAGTCACTTCTTTTTGGGGGTAATTCAACATTTCGTTTTGAAGATTCCGTCCCTGTGGAGCGGGGTGATCTTCATATCCTCCTTCTGTCGTGTTCAGATTCCATGGCGTCAGAATCGTCTGAACGGCTAGCTCTAGATGGTGATATTGAAGGCGAATGTTCGTATGCACGCTGGAACGAAGAAACTTTGGAGTTAGAACTTGGGCGGAAAGGGATGGGGCAGCGGGCACTGTATTGGTTCGATTTAGCAGATGCAGGGGATGGGCTTTTGTTTTGCTCAAATCCGCTACCGCTGTTACAAATCGCCCGCGAATTAGAATTGTCTTCTGAGAATCTAATTCAAGGTGTCCAAGAGTTTTTACAACTGGGCTTTGTAGAAGAGGGTGGAGAAATGCTCTCTCCAATTTGTTCCATGCCAATTCAAGCTATTTCGCAAAGCGGCTCATTACCGTCGAGTTCATTCAATTGCAGTTTTACAACAACTCCTGTGAAGGATGTTCAATTACTTGTTCGTGTTTTAGGCACCCCATTTGCTGATTTTGATTTGCTTTCAACTTTGCAACAATATCGTTATGCAAAAGAAATAGGGTGTTCGGTTGCAGATGGTTTGATTGTCCCTCAACCAAAACGATTCTTTGATCGATTTTTTTCAGTAAAAAAAGAAGTGAAAGAAATGGCATCCCAGCGTAACGCAGCAAGAACAATTGAACTGGGTGCGATTGCTCGTTATGTAGGTATTGAATTATCCATTTCGCCAGATCGCATGCGGATAGAACCAATGCAATTTCCACTTGCATTATGGCTGCGTAGTCCTCAGAGCACACTTGGGCAACTCGTAGGCGATACATTGCAGTCAGAGGGTGCCTTTCGAGATATCCCAGTTGACCAGAGTAAATGTATGCAGATGCTCGATGCTCACCGAGATGGAGATGCAGATAACTCTAGGGAATTATTTG
>JABHWX010000127.1 GCA_018657585.1 Phycisphaerae bacterium | reverse complement strand
CCTGATGAAGGAAACGCATATTTATCAGGTTTGTCTTTAAATGGGAATGGATCTATCACCAGTTCAGGTGATATGTTTATGTTTAGAACATCAACCACAACAACCGGGCAAATGGCCTTTGATGGCGAAGGTGCAATAACTATGAGCGTTGGAGGTAATGTAACTAGTCTATTAACTTTGCCACCTTCAGGTGAAGAGGGTTCGGTGATAATCCCCGCGGGCACGCACTACCTCGACTTTTCAGATTTTGCATTCATGACCATGAACATGAATGGCGGAGATGGAGGTGGTGGCGGAATTCCAGAGGATGTTAATGGCGACTGCGTTGTTGACGTTAGTGATCTACTTCAAATCATTTCAGCATGGGGAAGCACCTGCCCGTAACCTTATCTTAAGTTACCATAGGTGTGATGACACCAGAAATACCGCATGACCAACCAAGCATTGAGTCGCCTCTCTCAGGGGAGCGACTCGATGTTTTAGCATCCCAGGTTGCTGATTCCATCAAGGAAGATCAACGCACTCGTCATCTAACAACGAGTTATTTACCAAGCAGACGTGAAGTGATTGGCGTGTTGGAACGTTTGAGTTGGTTGTTGTTTCCGGGATTTAATGGTCCACGTGAAATTGATAGCGATGCATTACAAGCACACACTCGGCAATTGCTTGCAGGGGTGGCGGGGCCGCTGTTTCACCAGATTGCTGGGGCGCTTCGTTATGCTGAAGCATCCGAACCCATTACGTTTGGCGAGCACTGCCAAGATTGCGACGATCTTGCACGCAAAATAGTAGGCGGTTTTTTAGAGAACATTCCAGCACTTCGTGCAAGACTATCACTGGATGTACAAGCGGCGTATGACGGGGATCCTGCGGCGCACCATACAGATGAAACAATATTTTGCTACCCCGGAATACGCGCATTGTGGATGCATCGAGTAGCGAATGAACTTTACAAATGCGATGTTCCACTCATCCCTCGGATTATTGCTGAACATGCACATGAACTTACTGGGATAGATATTCATCCTGGCGCAACGATTGGCGAGTCATTTTTTATTGATCACGGAACAGGTGTTGTGATTGGCGAGACAACGAACATTGGAAACCATTGCAAGGTCTATCAAGGTGTGACGCTTGGAGCCCGCAGTTTTGAGCGAGACGAACGCGGAAACTTGAAACGCAAAACAAAACGGCACCCAACTCTTGGAAACCACGTCACGGTTTACGCTGGTACGACAATTCTGGGAGGCGACACGATGATAGGCGACCACTGTGTTATAGCAGGTGGTGTATTCCTTACCCGATCTATTGAAGCAAATCACACAGTTCGTGGGCCAAAAGCAGGGGTGCGGTTAAATGAAAACCGTGGTGATTTCAGCTAAGACGAAATCTGCTAAAATACGGTTCTATGACTACAGAACTCAATAACGGATGTGATACTATTTCGACACCTTTAGGCGAACGTACTGTCTATCGCCTCGATTCCCTCGGCGCACTTGAAACGATGCCGTACTCCATTCGTGTTCTACTTGAATCTTGTTTGCGTCACCGCTGTAACGGAATTGTTACGGGAGAGGATGTGCAGGCATTGGCTTCATATGATGCATCAAACGTGGGTGAAGTTGAAATACCCTTTACTCCTGGAAGAGTAGTACTGCAGGATTTTACTGGCGTACCCGCGGTCGTCGACCTTGCCGCTATGCGTAGCGCTGTTATACGAATGACAGGCGATGAATCGTCAGCTTCAAAAGTAAACCCGCTTGTTCCTTGTGATCTAGTTATTGATCACTCTGTACAAGTTGATGCATTTAACAGTTGTGATGCTCTTACAATCAACGGCGAAAAAGAATTCGAACGAAATAACGAACGGTATGAGTTTTTGAAGTGGGGTCAAAATTCGTTTGATAACTTTAGCGTTGTACCCCCCGGAACTGGGATAGTACATCAAGTAAACCTAGAGTTCCTTGCAAAAGTAACGTGGGACGATGATGGCACGTTGTACCCCGACAGTTTGGTTGGCACCGATTCACACACAACGATGATTAACGGGCTTGGTGTTCTTGGTTGGGGCGTTGGGGGCATTGAAGCAGAAGCAGTCATGCTTGGGCAGCCAATCTACATGCTAATACCTGAAGTAGTTGGCATGGAACTTACTGGCACATTACAAGAGGGTGTGACGGCTACAGATTTAGTTTTGAAAGTAACAGAATTACTTCGGGGACATGGCGTTGTAGGAAAATTTGTTGAGTTTTATGGAGAAGCGCTTGCTGATATGCCACTG
>JABHWX010000126.1 GCA_018657585.1 Phycisphaerae bacterium | reverse complement strand
TATATTTGTTGTTTGGTTTGGGAGGTATTGTTGCTGCAATGGGTTGCAAGGATCCGTTCCCAAGATTAGTCGCGGTTGGGTTGACGACGATGATACTCTCGCAGATGCTAATTAATTCTGCAATGACTCTTGGCTTGGCACCAATTACAGGATTAACTTTGCCATTTGTGAGCGCAGGAGGTTCAAGCCTCGTCATAGCATGGTTGATGGCGGGTATCCTGTTCGGAATTGCAATGAGAAGGGATCCAGCAATGACTAGAGAAGGTTTTACATTTTCAGATGAAGGAAATATGTAGTGAGCTCAATTGACCAATTACCAAGTGATTTTTACGAACGCGTAGAAGATCTAGGCATCGCATTTGATAGTGGCGATCTATCTCGACTAGGTCTATACATCGATTTGTTACTTGAGACCAATAAGAAATTTAACTTGACTGCGGTTAAAGATCCGGAGAAGGCATGGACAAAGCATATTTTGGACAGCTTGTCTTTGATTCCCGTTCTTGCAACTGAGGGAGTGGAGCACGTAGTTGATATTGGAAGCGGCGGTGGTTTGCCAGGTATTCCTCTGGCAATTACGATGCCGGAAGTAACTTTCACCCTTGTTGAAACTACAAAGAAGAAAGCAATGTTTTTGTCTGAAGCAGTAGAGCAACTAGGATTAGATAACGTTACGGTGATTGCAGAGAGAGCAGAAAATCTTGCTACAAAAGATGGGGGCTTTCGTGATATTGCTGATGCAGTTATTGCTCGTGCAGTTGGTCCATTGAATGTCCTGCTTGAGTTAACGGTTCCATTCGCAAAGGTTGGCGGTGTTGTAATTGCAATTAAAGGTGAGAAGGCGCCTCAAGAAATTGAGGAAGCAAGAAAAGCATTGCATGTGTTGAAAACAGAAGTGGAGTCAAGTTCTCGCACGACAACTGGAACAATCTTAGTTATTCGTAAAAAAGACCACACCCCAAAAATGTATCCTCGGTGTGCTGGAGAACCAAAACGTGCACCTATTGGAAGAAAAGGCAATAACGGTTGAGCGTGGTAGATTCAATGTTTACAGAGGGCGGTTCACTTAGTCGCGTATTGGCGGAATGGGAACCTAGGCAACAACAAGTTGATATGTCGTTAGCAGTTGCTGAATCGCTCGATTGTAACGGTCAACTTCTTGTCGAAGCGGGGACAGGTGTTGGAAAATCATTTGGATACCTTGTTCCTGCAATTCGCAGAATAATTGAACATGGTGAGACTGTTGTTATTGCTACAAATACAATCACGTTGCAAGAACAACTAGTGAATCACGATGTTCCTATTTTACGAGAAGCGTTTGGTGGCGGGTTTGATGCAGTTCTTGTAAAAGGTCGAGCAAATTATTTGTCATTGCGAAGGATGCATCGCGCACTCGCGCAGGGCGGCGCACTTGTAAATGATTCTCGCGCGATGGCAGATTTGCAAGTAATAAATACTTGGTCAGAGACTACAAAGGACGGCTCAAGAAGTTCGCTTCCAATGTTGCCCCGTGGAGACGTATGGGAACTCGTTAAAAGTGATGGGTCGAGGTGTTTAGGTAAAAAGTGCCCTACTTATGCTGATTGTTTTTATCAAACAGCGAGACGTGCGATGGAACGTGGTAACTTGCTAGTCTGCAATCACGCTTTGTTCTTTTCTGATTTAGCATTACGAATACGTGGAGCAGGTTTTTTGCCTAGATATGACCACGTTATTTTTGATGAAGCGCATGCAATTGAAGACGTTGCAGCCGATCACTTTGGAGCATCTATATCTGAGAATCAGGTCGAGTATTTTTTGCGATCGCTTATCCCTACTGGAAAAAAGAAAACAGCAAAAGGGTTCTTGCCTTCACTTAACAAAGACGGGAGCTGGTCGGAGTTGCTCTCGCAATGTGTGGAACTTGTCCATCATTGTAGAGAAGAATCTCAAACTTTTTTCGATACATTAGTGCAATGGAAACTCGATGAAGCTCCACCAAATGGCAGAATTAGCAAGCCAAATATTATTGAGAACTCATTAAGTGGACCATTGTTTGATTTAGGAAAACATCTGAATTTGCTTAAGGAAACGCTTGAGAATGATGCTGATGCTGCAGAGGCTACTGGTTTTTCTCAGCGTGCAATGGATATGGGGGGTTCGTGTAATGCTTTGCTAGCGCAGGAAATTCCGGGTTGTGTGTACGCTTTAGAAGGAGTTCCACATTATGCAAAAGGTGCTACGGCAGCTCGTCCGGTACTTAGGTGCATGGCTGTGGATGTTTCAAAGTTGTTGAAAGAACATCTGCTTGATGGAGATGCGTCGACCATTCTTACTTCAGCGACATTGGCAACTGGCGGAGGAGATTTTTCATTGATTAAATCACGGCTAGGTTTTGTAGACCCCGTAGAGTTGCAACTTGGAAGCCCCTTTGATTATCCAAGGCAAATGCGTGCATGGGTCGACTCAACAATGCCAGAACCTTCCCATGAAGAATATGCTACACGTTTAGCAAATAGAGTAGTTGATCTTGTTGGGCGGACAAACGGTGGTGCATTTGTATTGTTTACCAGTTACAAAATGCTTGAGAAAGTTGCTGGGCTTTCGAAGTATGAGATTGAATCCAAAGGTTTGACATTTTTGGAACACGGTTCAAAAGTGACACGTACTGCTCTTCTTGAACAATTTAGAGAAGATGAATCTGCCGTGTTGTTTGGAACAGCAAGTTTTTGGCAAGGTGTAGATGTTCGAGGCAAGAATTTGCGTAATGTCATTATTACCCGTTTGCCATTTGATGTTCCTGATAGACCTCTTGTGGAGGCGAGGCAAGAACAAATTAAAGAGCAGGGCGAAAGCCCTTTTATGAAGGACCAACTGCCAAGGGCAGTCATTCGATTCCGTCAAGGTATTGGTCGACTAATTCGGTCTAGTGATGACAGAGGTGATGTATCAATTCTTGACTCTCGGGTTGTGCGAAAGTTTTATGGTGGAGCTTTTTTGTCGGCATTACCTGAAGGGGTAGAAGTTGTTGATCTTGCCACTGAAGATTATTTTTGATGCGACTGTTATGATGTCAGTATGACAGTATTCAAAGCTTATGATGTTCGCGCGGTCTATCCAGAACCGCTTAATGAAGAAACCGCCAGAAAGATCGGGCTTGCAACAGGGCGCTTGCTCTTGGCAGAATCTGAAGAGCAAGGGGCGATTGTTGTTGGGCACGATATGCGTCCGAGTTCACCATCGCTTGTTGAAGCGTTGAAGGAGGGGATTTTATCTTCTGGCGCGGATGTAATTGATGTTGGTTTAGTTGACACGCCGTTCATAGCGTTTGCAGTGAATTATCTTGGCGCTATTGGTGGTATTCAAACAACGGCATCACATAATCCAATTCAATACAACGGATTTAAAATTTGCAGAGCGAAGGCAAAACCCGTGGGGATGGGGACGGGGCTAGAGAAGATTGAAGAAATGGCAAATGATAGAGATGAACCGACGATTGCCACTGTCAGAGGTGCAGAGACATCGGTAGATTTGTGGGAACAATACAAAGGACATGTGTTTACGTATCTTGACCCGAGAATCCAGTCGGGTGAGATAGTAATTAAGGCAGCATTTGATGCTTCAAATGGTATGGCAGGAACAATGGTTCCAAAACTTTTCAGAGACGTGAAGGGTCTTGAGCTCATTGAGATTAATTTCGAAAATGACAAGGGCGAGTTTGTGCATGAGCCGAATCCGCTTGTTGATTCGAATTTGCAACAAACTATTGATGCCGTGAAGGATTGCGATTGTGATTTAGGGATTTGTTTTGATGGCGATGCCGATCGTTGCATGGTTGTTGATGAGAAGGGCGTAATTGTTGGATGCGATTTAATTACCGCATGGCTTGCCCCGAAATTTTTAGAAAATGAAGAAAACGGTTCGATTGTGTTTGATCTTCGTTCGAGTCACGCCGTTACGAACGCAATTGAGCATGCTGGTGGAAGTGCAGTCAAGAGCCGAGTTGGACATGTTTTCATGAAGCAGGCGATGGCTGAACACGATGCCCCATTTGGCGGAGAACTTTCAGGTCATTTTTACTTCCGTGATAATTTTTATGCAGACAGTGGTGCTATGGCATTTGCATCTGTTGTCAGTGCAATCGCAGAGAGCGATTCTCCCATGTCTAGTCAGATTGCACCTTATAAAACGTATTGTCAAAGCGGTGAGATCAATTTTGAAACTCCTGACAAAGATGCCGCGATGGCAATGTTGGTTGCAGCATATCCAGATGCAAACGTCGACCGCCTTGATGGCGTGACAGTTGATTGCGGCGATTGGTGGTGCAATGTTCGTGCTTCAAATACCGAGCCTTTACTTCGTCTGAACCTAGAGTCATCTTCAGATGCCGAAGTTTCCACTCGCGTCGCCGAAGTTTCCAACTTTCTGGGTACCCGAGTTGATCATTAATAATTAATTTCGGTCTATTCGCCGGCGATGGTGCCGTCCCATGGGGAAGAGGCAGTTGCGTGAAGTTTTCGTGGAATTCGACCGGATCTAAAACCGTGGTATCCCGCATCACAAGCGAGTTTCATTGCACGAGCCATTTGAATGGGGTCTTTTGCATGCGCAATTCCAGTATTGAGCAGCACGCCATCTGCTCCAAGTTCCATTGCAACAGTGACGTCGCTTGGCGTTCCAACCCCAGCGTCAACAATGACAGGATAATTTGGATCGCCACCATGTTCTGGTTTTTTGAGCAAGTCAATACACAACTTAATCGCACAAGGGATCGCAATGCCGCGACCCGTGCCGATTGGGCTACCTGCAGGCATCACACACGTTGCACCAGCATCGCGAATTCGTGTTGCCATAATTGGATCATCGCTTGAATAGCACATGACTGAAAAACCATCCGCGACAAGTTCTTTACACGCCTCAAGTGTTCCAACTGGGTCTGGCAGTAAGGTTGTTTTGTCGCCGAGCACTTCAAGCTTTACCCAACTGCTTCCTGCGTTGCCAAGTTGTTCCAAAATGTCACGACCAAGTCGTGCTACTCGAACAGCATCTTGAGCAGTAAAACAGCCAGCGGTGTTTGGAAGAATTGTGTATTTATCGCAGTCAATAAAATCAAGAATCGAGCGACCTTGGTCATCGACAAGTCGCTCGCGCCTTACTGCGACGGTGACAGCAGAGCATCCACTTTCATCAAGCGCAGTTTGCATTGTTTCGTAGTCTGGATATTTCCCAGTGCCTACAACCAATCTACTTGTAAGCGTAATATCTCGCAGTTGCAATGGGGTAATTTCGGGAGTTGTCATCGTTGTCATCTTTTTATCCTCCTCCAACAAGGGAGACTATCTCAACGATGTCTCCATCTTGCAGTACGTATGTGTCTCTCTCTTTGTGTGGAACCAACGTGTTGTTTACTTCTATCGCACATAAGTTTTCGGAAAGGTTTAACTCAGCAAGAAGCTCCTGCAATGTTATTTCTTTGAAATCTTCTGTCTTTCCGTTTACCGTAATCACAATGGGATTGTACCGTTAGTGGTGCAAGAAAATAGGTCGCGTTGAATTTTCCAAGGCAAAACGCGCAGTATCGCCGAGTAATTTGCGCCCGAGCCGTGTTCGTTTTGCTGCGCCCATGACAAGTAGGTCTGAATTGCAAGATTCCATTGTCTTAAGAATTGCAGTTCGTGGCTTTTCTTCAACACGTTTTTGCGTAGTTG
>JABHWX010000021.1 GCA_018657585.1 Phycisphaerae bacterium | reverse complement strand
TGGTTCGGTTGACCGGTTCACTTCCATTGACACTTTTCATAAATACAGGTGAATAATATTGACCTTGACCATTCAAAATGTCCCAGTAATCAAAACCAACTGGATTTGATTTCAGGTGCCATTTTCCAATCATTGCAGTTTGGTATCCCGCTTCTTGCATAAGAAGTGGAAATGTCGGCTGAGAAGGGTCAAATCGGGAACCGTTATCTACAACGCCATTGATGTGACTATGCGTTCCCGTCAGAATGACTGTACGACTTGGTGCACAAATTGCATTGGTAACACACGCCGCATCAAAACGTATCCCGTTGTTTGCGATGCGATCGAGGTTCGGTGTTTCTATGAGTGAACCTTCGTAACTACTGACTGCTTTTAATGCATGGTCGTCCACAAGAATAAATACGACGTTTGGACGTTCCGGACTTTGTGTTTGACATCCCAGAACAAAGATCAGGCTAATAATAAAACAAACTTTTTTCATATCAACTCCAGAGGGATTTCTGCCTAAGTGTCAACAATAGTGACAACAGCGACGAAAAATCCTCGTTTCGTGAACGGAAAGTTTACCACAGATTCATGGAAGGAAAAAAGCAGACGGTGGGTGGGGATGGCTCCCCTGCTATTACTCGCACGGTCCCCAAGTAGCAAGGCAAAATCTCTAACCGCCAACTGTACGTTTTGACGATATAGTGTAGTCATGGATTCATGGGGAAGGAGAACCCCGAGTACCTATGAGCGACGAAACGCAGAACCAAACACCCACCAGCACAACAACATCAAACAAGAACGGTCCAATGCGAGTCGTTATCTTGAACCAGTACTACGTGCCTGATGTTGCATCGACTGGACATTTACTTTTTGAACTTGCTGAAAATATTGCATCGCAAGGTGCTGAAGTAAAGGTAATCACTTGCCGCCCATCCTACGGTCCAAAAGAAACTTGGCAAAAGTGCCCGCGCAAAGAATTCAAACATGGCGTCAAGGTCCACCGAATGTTCACCACAAGGTACAGCAAAGACTCCATCATCGGGCGCATCATCAACTCCATTACTTTCTTGCTTCCCCTTGCATTCTTACACGTGCTACCGAGAATGCGCGGTGAAGTTTTTCTCTACACAACAAATCCCCCCTACCTTGGATTCGTTGGCGGCTTTATTTCCCTCGTACGTAGGCACAAATATGTCGTCCTTTTGCACGACTCTTACCCCGAACTTGCTGTCTGGGTAGGCAAAATTCGCAGCGGAGGATTCATCGATAAGTTTTGGAAATTTTGCAACAAAATCATGTACCGCCGCGCAAAGCAAATCATCGTTCTCAGCGAAGCTGCGAAACGACTCGTTGTAGAAAATTACGGACCTGACCCAGACCGCGTGCATGTCATTCCAAACTGGGCAGACCCAAAGGAACTAGAGCCAAAACCAAAAGAAGAGAGTTCGTTTGCAAAAGAATACGGACTCGTTGAGCCGTTCACTTTGTTATATTCAGGAAACCTCGGGCTCTACTATGAATTTGACATGATCCTCGACGCTGCAGAACGCTTGCTCAATAAAAACTTTCGACTTGTCTTTACTGGCGCTGGTGGACAACGAAATGCTATCGAAAAGAAAATCAAAGAGAAAAACTTAACCAACACGTTATTGCTTCCCTACACGCCACAAGAGCAATTCAACGATGCGCTTTGTGGTTGCGATGCTCTGCTTGTCACTATTGCAAAAGGCATCGATGGTATTAGTTTTCCATCGAAACTCTATACATCTATGTCTGTGGGAAGACCAATTGTCGCGTTCTCTTCACCAAACTCAGAACTTCGTCTTAAAGTTGAAACTAACCAAGTGGGCTACTGGGTTGAACTTGGCGATACTGATGGGCTTGTTGATTCCATCAGTTACATGATGGAACACAAAGAAGAAACAAAAGCAATGGGCGACCTCGCAAGGCAATTACTTATTGATGAATACTCCATCGATGTTTCAGGCAAAAAGTATTTCGATGTGCTGAAACTAGGCTATAAAGAAAATTAAGAAACTGGGTTTGCGCGATACCACTCGACGGTTTCTTTAATTCCCTCTTCCAAACTGATTTTGGCTTCAAAGCCTAAAAGTTCTTTCGCTCTAGAAACGTCAAGATACCTCTTGGGCTGCCCGTCTGGCTTTGATGTATCCCACGCAACTTCACCTTCGTAACCTACCGATGTGGCAATCAAGTCGGTAAGGTCGGCAATAGATGTTTCGATACCTGTTCCAAGATTGATTGGAACGCATTCAATATCTTTTTCCGCTGCAATTGCTATTGCTTCGGCGGCATCTGCAACATGTAAAAATTCGCGTGTTGGTGAGCCCGTGCCCCAATTAGAAACAGATTCTAGGCCAGCATCTTGCGCTTCGACATACCTGCGAATGATTGCAGGAATAACGTGGCTCTTTTCTTCTTCAAAGTGATCTTCTGGACCGTACAAGTTTGCTGGTACAAGCACGACACAAGGCAAATCATATTGCCTTCCATACGTTTCGCAGGCTTCGTGGAGCAACCGCTTCGCCATGCCATAAGGACCCGTTGCGCCAACTGGTTTCCCAATCCAAATACTATCTTCTTGCAAAGGCAGAGGAGCATCTTTTGGATAGGAGCATGTCGTGCTAATTAAGACAAACTTTTTCAAATGTTGCTTGCGTCCTTCTTCCAAGAGCATCAATCCCATCACAGCATTTTCATAAAGGAAACGCGCAGGATTTTCAACGTTCGCGCCAATTCCACCGCAGGCAGCGGCGAGGTGCACAACAATGTCCGGTTGTAATTCTGCATACATTCGACCGACATCTTCTTGATTAATCAAATTAAAGTCGCTGCTTCCAATCGGAACGACTTCAGCGTTTCGTATTTCAAGTGCCCTGCACACAAAACCGCCTAAAAAACCGCGGCCTCCAGTGACAACAACTTTTTTGCCTTCTAGAGACATTTACACGCTGGCTTCTTGCTTGTAATAATCGATATAACCAGTCACGCATCGTTCAACAAGTTGTTCAAAGTTGTATTTCGGCTCATATCCAAGTTTTTGCAACTTGCCAATTGCTGGGCAACGCCTTGGAGTCCCACCGGCACGAAGTTCACCAGGAATAACGTTCACTTTTACGCCGCAGTATTTACCAATTGTTTCTACAAGGTGTTTGATTGATACTTCTTCTTCTGTGCCAACGTGGTAAATGTTTCCGCTCTGGCCGAATTCGCCAGCCAAAAAACATCCTCTGCCGCCGTCTGTGACATCGCAGAATGAACGAGTCTCACTACCATCGCCCTGAATTTGCAGATCAATTTCTTTCTTGGTCAATCCGTCGGATGCTTTAAAAATTTTGCCTGTTATTTCAGGAATAACGTGTTCAAAGCCCATGTCTGGACCAATAAAGTTATGCGGTCTAAAGATAACCGTTTCGAGTCCACGGAAACCACCAACGTGAAGAGCAAGAAGTTCGCAAGCGATTTTGCCGCCACCGTAACTAAAGCGAGGATTTGTCACGTCAGGAATCATCAATCGTTCAGACTCGTTGGTTGGTACGTGTGTTGGCTCGTTGTACGTTTCGCTTGTAGAAGCCAAGACATACCGACGCACACCAGCATCAAGCGCTGCCTTAATCGTGTTTTGGGTGCCTTCGATGCCAACTTCCAAAACCATGTCAGGTTTTTCATAGAAATACCGCGTTCCGTTGATATACGCAAGGTGCCAAACGACTTCGCAACCTTCGGTCGCTGCTCGAACCGCGTCGTAATCACGTACGTCACCATCAACAAGTTGTACGCTGTCACCAAAACGCTCGAGCCGTGCTGGCTTGCCACGAGAGTGGTCATCTAACACAACTACTTCGTGCCCTGCTTGCAACAATTCGTTGCAGAGTTCACAGCCTAAAAAACCTGAACCGCCTGTTAACAATACTTTCATTGTGTAACCTTTTCCTTGATCAACTGGCCTGCTTGATAATATATTTGATCGATGCCACCGACATTCCAAATGTCAGCAACCCATGCATCTGGATTTGTTTTGCCTAGTTCTCTTAAGATATCACCGTAGCCAGTGTGATTCGTTGCAACAAAGACGCAGTCAACCCCATCAAGGGCGTCACTTATCGCCCAGTTTTTTATCGGTTCCGAAGCCGAAGGCTCTTGGATAGGATCCGAAAGATGATGATCCGTGATGCGCAATTCCAGCGGAAGTTGGCGATGGATATATCTACAAAGTTTTGGAGCTAAACTGTCACGAATGTCATCGGTGTCTTTCTTAAAGGTAAAGCCAAGTACTGCGACTTTTTGGTCATGAATTTTGGTTCGCTGCATGAGTTGTTCAACAAGCATTGCTGGGGTGAATTCATTCATCTTCCAAGCAGACAAGAGCATGTCCGGATACGGGCTCCATTCGTTAATCATGCCAAAGTCTTTACGCAAGCAAGTACCTGCAGTAAAGCCGGGCATTGCCAGGTTGCAACGTGGATAATCATGATTTGCAAGATGCCGTGTTTCGTAAATGTTTGCACCAAACTTATCCGCTATAAGCGCAAACTGGTTTGCAACAGCGAAATTAATATAGCGCGAGATATTATTGAATAGTTTTACGAGTTCCGCAGTAATAAAATTGGTCCGCATAATCTCGGGGGCAAGTTTGCCAAAGAGTTCAGCGGCAGCTTCTCGGCTTTCGTCATCCTCTGCACCGCAAATTTGAGGAAGAGACCGAAGCTCGTTGTATGCAACTCCTTCAGCGATTCGCTCAGGGCAAAAACACAATTTAATGTCTTCTCCAACCGTAAAATCGGTATTTCTATTAATCCACTTATTGACGTACGCTGTCGTTCCTGGAGCAACGGTGCTTCGAAGAATTATGACCTGGTCCTTCCTAAAGTGAGGAGTGAGCCCTTCTAGTACGCGTTGGATTTGAGATAGGTCGGTTTCAATATGGTTATGAAGCGGTGTGCCCACAGTAATAATGACCGCTGCACTATCGGAAACTATGCCCTCTGGCGAACTGTGAATTTGGAATTTTTTGCTCGCGACAAGATCGTCGTATCCAGGCTCATGGAATGGCATTGTGCCGTTATTGACCGAATTACGTAGGTTTTCATCTAGATCTACCCCTGTGATGTTCACGCCAACTTCCATGAGGGATAAACCCAAAGGCAAGCCCACTCGTCCCGTGCCAACTATGCAAACGTCGTATTTAAACATGTGTATATATCTTTAGTCTTCTAAGGTGTGTGAATTAGTAAAAGTGAATCATACCAATCGGCTAAGTATCTGTGAACTTTGGCGCTAGATTCTTTAATTTCTTTGCTTTTTATGAAATTTTTCAAATTGAGGAATATTATAAAAATTGAAAAAACCCTGCAATTTCCTGTACTTCCGCCTTGTTATAGGAACATATTGTAGGTACATTTCCCACTGAACGTGCCATTTGATTCGCCAGTGTTGGCGGGAGAGCACACGAACGAGACTGGACCAATGAAAGGATTCGAATTCCATGGCCAAAAAGAAAACTAAGAAAAAGACTGCTAAAAAGAAGGCTTCAACAACAGAATGCAAGCCACGCACAAAGACTCAAATCATTGCAGGTATTGCGGATGACACAGGTTTGTCACGCAAGGAAGTAACCTCCGTGTTTGATTGCATGTCAGGTATGATCAAGAAAGATCTTGGTCGCCGTGGACCAGGAACATTTACTGTTCCAGGTCTTATGAAAGTCAAGAAGAAAATCGTTCCAAAACGTCCAGCACGTAAAAACGTTTGGCTTCCACTACTAAAAGAATTCCGTGACATTCCTGCAAAGCCTGCCCGAAAAGCTGTCAAAGTTACACCTTTGAAAGCTTTGAAGGAAATGGTCTAAGAGTTAATTCTTTAACTTAATCAAAATAACGTCCTGCTTTTGCAGGGCGTTATTTTTTTGGAGTAAACTTTACGTATGCCAAACCCACCAGACAGAGGACACATTGCAACGGAACAGATACACGAAGGAACGCACAACTTAGATGTTCTATCTACATTGGAATGCGTCGCGTTATTAAGTAAAGATCACGAGCAAGCTATTCGTGCTGTGCAAGATGTGTCAAATGAGATCGCTACTTTTGTTGACGCTTTAACTCCAAGAATTTCAGGGGGCGGTCGTCTCATCTATTTTGGTTGCGGAACTTCTGGTCGACTCGGCGTTCTCGATGCTGCAGAATGCCCTCCCACTTTTCATTCACCCTCGGAATTGGTGATTGGTCTCATTGCAGGAGGAGACGTGTCACTCCGTACCTCTTCTGAAGCGAAGGAAGATGATCCAAACGGTATCGCCCCAGAGTTTGACCGAATTTGTTTGAGTTCAAAAGACACCGTCCTTGGAATCGCAGCAGGTGGAACCACGCCATGGGTACTTGGGGGGCTAGAAATCGCTGCTGCAAGAGGAGCCATGACGGGCTTTCTGACATGCAGTGCAGTGAGCCCCAAGGTTGAGCATCTCATTAATCTTCAAACTGGGGCTGAACCGCTCACTGGTTCCACTCGCTTAAAAGCGGGTACCGCTACGAAGCTCACCCTCAATATTATCACGACATCGCTCTTCAAAAACCTAGGAAAAATCTACGGAAATTTGATGGTGGACCTCAAAGCAAGTAATTCCAAGTTGCTTGATAGGGCAATTCGAATTGTCTCAACAATTTGCGAGATTGACAGAACTACTGCAAGGGACTTATTGACTGCTTCTGGTGGAGACGTGAAGGTGGCAATCGTGATGCACAAAAACAAGATAGATATTGCATCAGCAAAACAAAAACTTTCGGAGGTTGGTGGCAATCTCCGCAGCGCACTATAATCCCACGCTATGCCATTACTCGTCACAGGAACAATCGGAATTGACACTGTCCATACTCCTTCTGCTAAAGCAGAAGAAGTTTCGGGCGGATCGTGTGCCTACTTTGCTGCAGCAGCAGCATTTCACCACGCGCCTGTGCGTATCGTCGGAGCAGTTGGTGGAGATTGGCCAGAAGATCACGCTGCATTACTTGAGTCAATTGAGGGGCTTTGTCTCGACGGGCTTGAACGACGAAGCGAGTCAAAAACGTTTGCTTGGGGAGGTCGTTACTTTGACAACATGAACCAACGCGAAACCTTGTTCACCGAGCTCGGTGTCCTCGAAGAAGCACCCCCGGAAGTCCCTAGCTCCTACTCTGATAGTCGGTTGATTTTTCTTGCAAACTCACACCCAAGTGTGCAACTCGACTTACTGAACCAATTTCCAAATCGAGAACTTGCAGTAGCCGATACGATGGACTTGTGGATTAACATTGCTCGCGATGAGTTGCTTGAACTATTCAAACAAATTGATGGTGTCATCATCAATGATTCGGAAGCAGAACAACTCACTGAAATATCAAATCCAATAACTGCAGCAAGGGCCATTATCGAAATGGGGCCAACCTTTGTCATCGTCAAGAAAGGCGAACATGGCGCTGTCCTTGTTCACCGAGACGGTATTGCCGTCGTGCCCGCATTCCCACTTGAACTTGATGGCGTCATTGACCCAACTGGCGCTGGCGACAGTTTCGCTGGTGGTTTCATGGGCTATATCGCCGCCTCGGGACGACTTGATTTTGCTGCTATGCAAGCGGGCATGGCTTGGGGAACCGTGACCGCTTCGTTCACACTCGGCTCTTTTGGCTTGGACGGTCTCTGTTCAACTACGCGAAAAGACCTAGAAGCAAGAATGCTTGAGTTTCGCCAAATAGCACAAATTTCTTCATAAACACTTACACTCCATTTTTGTAAAGTATCTTTGGAATGTAAACTCATGAAACTGTAAAAATCGTGCAACAAAAGCTGACCCAACAGTTGAGTATGTTCAAGTTAGTAAACGACATACTTAACATCGTTGCATATCTGCGATCTTTACAAAACTAAGACACCTCTCTGTCAAGAATATAGGCATCGATTACTGATGCTTTTTTCTTTTGTGATTAGCAGGCCTTAGACAGATTCACAACAATCAGTTTTACACGCACCTGCTCTTGTTGCTGGTTTTAACACTTTAAATCTAGACTGGAAGAACCGAAGACGCTT
>JABHWX010000125.1 GCA_018657585.1 Phycisphaerae bacterium | reverse complement strand
CATCCTCGACCTCCGCCGCCTGGTCCTCGGCCACCACTGCCGCCTCCATTGCCACCATTGCGGATGTTTTCGAGCTGTTCCTCAAGTTGTTCAATCATTTTTTCAAGGTTTGCAATTCGAATCTTATATTTCCATCCGATTCGCATTGCAACTGGAGATGATTTTTTCATCATTTTGAGTAATCGATGAAGTTCCGAAATTTGTTTGCGCATATAACGAGCAGTGTCTTCGCCTGTTGCCCATCTTGCGTATTGCTCTGCATCAAGCCAGGCATCGCATGCTTTTTCGAAATTATTGCGCCATGTTGTAGTGGAGTTGTTTATTTCTTCTGTAATATCCTCTCCCACGAGATGGTACTCACGTATTCCCATAGCAAGTAAAACATCGTTTCTTGTTCGGACATTTCCTTTACTAATACCGACTTCAGCTGCAGTCGTTGCACTCAAATGGGGCATCCCTTCGCCTCGGTCGATAATAAAATCTCCATTTAAACTTTCTTCCCAAACGACTTCTTTTCCTTTCCAAGTTCCGGAGAGAGGGACTTCAGGATCACCAAATGCGCGGAGTAATTCTTGGTATCTATTACCATAGAGTGCTAAGGCTTTAAGGTGGGCGAGTACTGCTTCTCTAATTTTGCCATGTGTATCATCTGCTTTGATGTAATCAAATTGCCTTGATAAACCCATGGTTGCATGTAGGTAGCCATCCTGGGACATGTATAATGTTGGCCAAGATAGTGCAAGGATAGAGCTTGCTCCAGAAGCATCTTGCACCCACATAACCTGGTCTAGCTCTTTAAGTTCAACATGAAAAAGTTTGGCAATTTCCATGATGTCATCCTTGTCGTAACCGCTGAATTCTAAGCGATCACCCCAGCGCATCAGTTGGTGGAATTCATTACGCCAATCTCGACTAAGCATTTCGATAAGGATGTAGTCTGGTTTTGATTCTTTAATGCGGTCTTTCAATTGGACAAGAACATCGTGATGGATATCGGTGTGCATCTGTCCTTGCATTGGAATAATGAGAATGGCTGGACCTTCATCGTCTGTTTGTACAACTGAATCAGACCAGATAGTGGCATCGTCGGTTTGCTGTGCAAACGATGTGCTTAGGCACAGGGTAAAAGTAGTTATAAGAACATTTCTTGATATTTGGTATATTCGAAAATTCATATCCTTAGTATACATCGTGAATTGGGTTAAGAGTCTTGAAACTCTCGATAGATGGCTAGTGCTAGCGAAATTGCATCCTCGTATGTATTAATTGATCCCTCAAGTTGCGCGTCGTAGACTGTTTCAAGCACATCTCCAATGGTAGGAGATGGAGGGATTCCAGATTTAAGGAGATCGTTGCCATCGATAAGACGTTCTGGGGAAATTCCCGTACGTTCTAATAAGCTGATTCCACGGTGGATATGAACGAACAAAGGACGATCTTCGGCCTGAATAATGGCAAGTGCGGACATGCAGTGCTCAGATGCCACGGTCCGTTTTTGGGTTGCTGTTCCCAGAGTGCTCCATGAAAAGAGCTTTTGATGAAGGGAAAGGATTTCGCAAACCTCATCGTGGACTTTGTTTGACAATAGGAGTTGGCTGCGCCAATGAGAAGCTTTTGAGAGCAAATCAGTTTCACTTGTATGGCGGTCTAAAATCCAACTTGCAAGAGCAGTTGCATAAGAGGCATTACATGGAAGTCGTCCTACTCTGGTTGGTGCATTCATGCAAGATTCTTCTGCAAAAATTACTCTGTCAAGACCGAGGTATTGAATTTCCCAAGCAGCAACTCCTCTGTTGGGATCGGTGAGCATTTTTTTTACCTCCTCACCAATTCGTTCACGAGAAACACCAGCAAGTTCCATTGAGAGTTCGCGAATTGCATTTCCTGTTTCAGATTCAATAGAGAATTCAAATCGAGCTGAAAATCGTATGGCACGCAACATTCGTAAGTGATCTTCTTCGATGCGCTTAATTGGGTCTCCAATAGCTCGGATGATTCTGTCATCCATATCAGCTGTTCCGCCGACATAATCAATAATTTTTTCTTCGATAGGGTCTTCAAACAAACCGTTGATGGTGAAATCGCGACGAGCGGCATCGTGTTGAGCATCGCTGAATTGCACTTGGTCTGGATGTCGATGGTCACTATAGGGCCCGTCGCTTCTAAACGTTGCTATGTCGTACATATTGTTATGTGATCGAACGAGCATAACACCGAAAGCTTCTCCAACACTTTTTGCTTTCGGGAATATGGTCTTAATGTCATCTGGACGTGCTGCTGTCGCAATATCGTATTCAGTTGGTGCTTTGCTGAGTAGACGGTCGCGAACGCAACCTCCTGCGAAGTAGGTTTCAAAACCTTCGCCACGCAAGGTATTGAGAATTGCAATCGCGCCTTCTCTAGCTTCAATTGGGCAGATATCATTCATCTGATTTGGTAGCATAAAAGAGTATCCACATTCCTGCTCCCTCTTTGTGAATTTCAGGTCCTGTGAGGGATTCAATAGCATGAGAAACATATTTGGGATTTTCAGGAGTTCGGAGAACAATTAGACCCTCTGGGTCAAGAATGGGGGAAATTTTGTCAATCTGCTCAAGCACCATGTTCCTAAGAGTTTCTTGTTTCATCATTGCATACGGAGGATCAATGAATACAACATCGATGGGCCTAGGTACTCGAAGCAAAGGTATGGAAGAAAGCGCATCGGCTTGAATGGGGACCGCTTGATTTTGGCACCCTAGAATTTCAATGTTTTCTTGCAGGAGTGTGAATATTTTTCTGTCCTTTTCAACCATAACAACGGTATTAGCACCACGACTGATAGCTTCAAGTCCCATGGTTCCAACGCCAGCAAATAAATCAAGGATGATACTGTCGTTAAGATGCCCACGAAGTTGATTCATCACCGACTCTCTGGTTTTAGCAGTCCACGGTCTCGTTACATCATTTTCACGTGGCGTTTTTAGCCTTCGCGATCGAAATTGTCCACCTAGTATCTTAAGCACAGCACATAGTTTACTCGCATTGCCTTTTTTCTTCACCCCTGCCTTTCCTGTGCCAGGCATAGGGTGCAGGTATGATATGTGGATGAACACGAGGTTCGATTCTTTTGAGAAAGTGAATGTAGTCCATCGTCCCCATCGTCTAGAACTATT
>JABHWX010000124.1 GCA_018657585.1 Phycisphaerae bacterium | reverse complement strand
TTCTTCCAGTTGCTGGATTGATAACTTCAACTAGAGAAACCAAATAGGTATTGACTAGCTTCGTTAACTTTCGATACTCAAGAATCAACGAGGGCAGTTGCGTATCGATGTCTGGGTCGCTCGCTAACTTTTCAAGAACTTCAACGTTCGTTGAGTGAAACGACTTTCCTCTTTTAAGGGGCTTGATCCCTAAACCATTCTCACCATCAAACAATACCTCGGACAGTTGCTTGGGCGAGTCGGGATTGAAAGAGTATGGCGATACTTCTTCTATCTCAAATTTAAGTTCCTCGATTCGTTTTGAAATAACACATCGTTGTCGCTGCAATTCGCTCGGATCAACTTTAATTCCTGCTATTCTCATTGCAGCAAGAACTCGAACTAAGGGCATCTCTACTTTTTCATACAAGGTTCTCAAATTACCTGATAATTGAGGCTCAAACACATTCCATAATCGAAACGTTATATCCACATCTTCTGCTGCATAAGGACATGCATCAACAATCGGAACTTGATTAAAAGAAATTTGTGATTTGCCCGTTCCGATGAGTTCTTTGATAGAAATACACTCGTAGTCAAGGGTGCCTAATGCGACTGCGTCCATTGAATATCCTGATCTAGATGCATCAACAATCCATGCTGCAATAAGTGTGTCATGAAGCGGACCTTTCATTTTGACGCCAGCGTTTTCAAGGACAACTAAATCATACTTAATGTTGTGCCCAATTTTTGCAATGGTTTCGTTCTCAAGCACTTCTCGTAGCGATTCAATAACTACCGATTGTTCAAGATGACTCTCGGGACACATTGTTGGAATGTAAGCACCATCACCTTCACCTAGGGAAATAGAGATGCCGCAAAGTTTTGCTGTCATCGGATTCAATCCAGTGGTCTCAGTATCCACCGCAATAATCTTTGCATTGCTGCATTTCTTGGCGAGTACATCAAGTTTTTTCTTGGTGTCAACAAGAACATACCCCGCGGTATATGCTGGGTGATCTCGATCGGGACCCATATCGAACAGACCACCAATGATTGGTTTTGCTTTATTAGCCGGAACCGTTTCTACTCTCTGGTCCACTTCTTTTATCTCAGTAGTCCCACTTGCAAGCCGTTTAACATCTTCAGGAAAACGGTTAAAACCCAAACCCTTAAAGAGTGTTGTGATTCCGGGAACGCTCCACTTTGCGTAATCTGAAATGGCGTTTGCAAGATCAAATTCAAAATCTACATCTTCTTTAAGAGTCACAAGAACACGGCTGGTTTTCAATTGCTCTCGACCTGCAAGCAAATTTTCTTTTCGCTTTCCTTTTATCTGATCAATGTTCTCGTAAATGCCAGCAATCGAACCATATTCCATCACCAATTTTGCAGCAGTTTTTGGTCCAATCCCTGTGACTCCGGGAATGTTATCACTCGAATCACCCATAAGTGCCAAAATGTCTGCAACCATTGACGGGGGAATTTCCATTCCTGGAGTTTTAAATACATCATCTGGAGAAACCGTCGCTCCTTTGTGAGCGTCAAACAATTCAACTCGATCGTCGATCAATTGGGTCAAATCTTTGTCCCGTGAAATAATGCGAATGTCCATCTCTGGTTGTTCTTCACGCATTCGTTTAACAAGCGACGCAATAACATCATCTGCTTCAACTACTGGTTCACCAAGGATTGGTATTTCTAGTGCTTTAAGAATTTCTAAACACCTATCCACTTGGCTTCCAAAATCATCTGGCGGTGGCTCTCGATTCGCCTTGTATTCTGGGTCTATTTCTGTACGGAAGGATTCTTCGTCACTGGGAACATCGATCACAACTGCAAGATGGTCTGGATTTTCATCGCGAAGTAATTTTAGTAACATCGCAGTAAAGCCATAGACCATATTCGTAGGTTCGCCTGTTGCAGGGCTACTCATCGGCGTTCGTATCGCGTAGTACGCACGAAAAAATTGCGCATGCCCATCAATAATGTACAACGAAGACATTATGCACTCGCCAACTGACGGAGTACTGCTTCAGTTGTGCTGTGTAATGAAAGATCTCGCCTTGTCATCACTGTCTTTGCTACTGCAATGAATTTATCAATGTTGTAGGATTTCATGCCGTCATCAACTATCCATGAGAATCGCTTTGTAGGAATCGGTGCAGGCGTTGAACTTGCAACCATTGACCCAGTACCAACAATAGTGCCAGTCATTATCCGCGTACTTATTGCAAATTTCACATGGTCGCCAACAAAACACCCAACGAATTTACTGTTTGTGCGGTGGCGTTTTCCATCCAGTCCCTTCACAATAACGTCGGTGTACGTGTTGAGTAAATTTGAGTTTGTTGTTCCTGCACCAAAGTTAACCCATTCGCCAATGATGCTGTCACCAAGGTGCCCGCCGTGAGATTTATTCGAATATCCTTGAAAAATTGTTCCGCCAACTTCTCCACCAACTTTACACCATGGTCCAATAGATGTATTTGCTTTGATAAGAGCATTGTCCGTAACCGTGACATTCTTTCCAATCCAACAGGGGCCACAGAGCACTGCTCCGGGTCGAATGGTTGCTCCATCTTCAATTCGAATTGCACCGTTGCTTGCATCAAGAGTCACGTTTGGGCAAATTGTTGCTGACGAATGAATATCAACTCTACAATCTCCAAAACTCGTTGCTGCATGCGCACTCTCCAAAGGTTTAGCTTGTTCAAGGTCAAGTGCAAGCAAAGTACCAAGATGTGTTAATACATCCCAAGGAGTTTCAATTTCTGGATGATCCACAGGAGTTGCTATTTCGCCACTGACGTGTTTCAGCCCTGTACGCTGCGCAATCATTTCTCCACGAAGTGAATCTTCACACAAAAAACCAGATGGTTTTGAGCCCATTTTGATAACTAATCGCTCAAGCGTTGTGAGTCCGCCGGTGCGTTGTTCAAAGGAGGCTCGAAGGTCGCACAGCGGTTCCATTCCCCCTGCTGCATTGTCTTGAATATACCATTGCGTCATACGCTCATCTCCATGTAGCTCTTCGTCCAGTAGGGGAATGAAATCTCCATACGCCAATTGTTGCCAAAAGGCACCATCCTAGTGGTACGGCAAGAATACCCGTATAGATCGAAGTTCCTATTAGTTTTGCTAAATCTCCGAATCCTCCGCCTGTAACAGGCGGTGTCCATGGCATCAAACCTCTTACAAGGAGTACTAGAGCCTCTGTAGCCCCAGTTGTTATAACTGCAGCAACTACTAGAAGTGCTAGTGTGAATACCCT
>JABHWX010000020.1 GCA_018657585.1 Phycisphaerae bacterium | reverse complement strand
TGATTTCCGTCGTTGCCCAGCGATCGGTACGTACCGTTAATCAAATCGAACCCGCCACCATCAAGCAGGGACGGTGACAAAAATTGAAAATCAAAACGATCGTCAAGCCCACCACCTATGAGTCCGCCATCTTGGTTAAGGAGCGGGGACTGTGTGTGTTTTAATGTATTTGAACCTCCGCCCCAACCCCCGTTCCCAAGTGGGTCAATGAGTTGTCCATCTCCTGGGTTTGTAAACCATATATATCCGGGTTCGTTGGAAGAATAGAAATTCATATCTCCAACCATAATAATATGACTACCAGTTGGCAATGTCATAATGTCATCACGAACATTTTCTGCACCTTGCCTACGTGTTTCTTGGTTCGATGAACCAGTAGCCGCTTTCAAATGCATGCTATATACATATATTCGTTTCCCAGAATAGCCAGTAATATTCAATGCCCACCGGTCTGCGTGCCTGCCTGCACCAGTAAATATATCTTCATGCAACGCTGTGTTCTCTACAAACTGAGAGGCATTGTAAAACATTGCTTGCGCACCGCCCCAACTGCTGTCGTTTTGATCGGTAAACGTTGCCATGGTGTATCCAGCGCCGACGACATTCTGCAAAGTTGTCAATTCTGCTTCATCGACTTCTTGAAACAAGAAAATAGAAACAGGCACCGCAAAACCATGACTATCATCGTCACTAGCAGCTTGCAACACATCTGCCATGGCATTTGCATCCCCATTGAACTGCGCAGAGTTATAACTCACAACACGTATTTGTGCACCAGCGCCTGTGGAAATCCACAAGACACAAATTGAAATCAGTAAACGATAAAACATGCCTATACCTTCGTTCAAGTGTACTCTATGAACGCAAAAAAACCATTATAAAATGGCAATTAAGTCATTCTGTCGTAGTAACTGGTGTTTCTGCGCTTTCTTGCTTTACGACATCATAATCCGCGATTACAGGAATATGATCGGATGCTTCGTGCAGGGCCGTCGCAAGTTCGTTACTACGCTCTGTGTCAGTGGAAAAATAAGAATTATCGCCGTCATTTATGGCAATATCGTAATGCTTGCCATCATTACCAAGAGAGTGATACGATCCATTAACAATGTCCAACCCTTTTCCGTCCTGCAAGGACTTACTAATAAATTGAAAATCAAATCGATCATCCAAACCGCCGCTTGCAAGTCCACCACCACGTTTTTTTCTTGGTGACTGCGTGTGCTTCTTTGCATCATCTTCCCCGGCCCACTCATCAGTACCAAGCGGGTCAACTAAGACTTTGATAAACGCTTGGTACGCTGGCTCACGGATTGTGTAGAAGTTCATATCACCTACAACGATTACATTCGCGCATTCTGGCAACGTCGTGATATCTTCAAGGATTGCATTTACGCCAAATTCGCGCTGCGTTTTATTCTCACTCCCCTTTGACGCTTTCAGGTGTGCGCTGTAAACCCAAAGATCCACTCCCGCGTTCTCGCCTATCCCAGTTAAGTGCCAACGGTCTGCGTTCCGAGTCGCCCCAGTGTAAATATCCTTGTGATCGTCGGGCTTTTCTTCCAATTGCTCAGAATGAAAAAACATAGCTTGCGCACCGCCTGATTCTTTATTGCCTGAGGATTCATTTTTATTTGTATAGGTCCCCATAGAGTAAACTTCACCGATCAATCGATGTAACTTATTCTGCACTCCGTCGTTCACTTCCTGAAACAAAAACAGGGAAACTGGAATTGCATCCCCACAAGTACTATCTTCCGAAGCTGCGTCAAGTACTGTGTCCATTGCATCCATATCCGCAGAACAATAATGAACGTTGTAATTCACAACGCGTATTTGCGCTTGAGAAACCGAAACAAGAATAAACGAGATAACAAATGCGATAATTTTTGTCATTGTCGTATTGTACCGATTCGATTTTTAGTTTATCAGTGAGTCGCTCAAGAATGGCGGAGATTGGGGTGGATTGATGATGATGGGCAAACTCAATATTGCAGTTAATCAATTTAGTTGGGGAATGTGGGTGCTTCAATATGACGCATACTATGCTGCAAAGGCGCATTTTATTAAATATTGCCTATGATTAGCGAGTTCTGGGAACTGTAACGCTTGGTATCCGAAGAGACAGGTAACTCCTCTTATAGGGAGGTTCTCTTATTGTCTTTCTTCTCTCAATTGCAATGAGTGTGAAATGACTTTGTCTCAAAAAGTCTGTGTCGGTATCGCCCTCTCGTTAACTCGAACGAAACAATATTAGAATTGTCCCACTCTCAACCCCTCTGCTGATCACAGAGGGGTTGTATTAGAGGGGAAAATGTGTGGTATTCAGAGGGGGTATTGAAGGGAAATTTTAAACAGTGAATAACAATTGAGATTAGACATATTGGTATTACCATACATTGTTCTAGTCGAATTGCCATGAGACAGGTGTTCTGGTTTCAGTCAGGATAGATGGCTGTGCATCCCTTTCAGTTGCCCAGTTAACTAGTAAGCGTTGCATCTTCAGAAAAATCTCTGGATGCGATACTGAGAGGTCACTCATCTCTCCAATATCATCTTCCAAATTGAACAACTGATACCGCTTACCTGCATGAAAGAATATGAGTTTCCATTTTCCTTGGCGTATTGCAGTAAATGGCTCGATACCAGGGCCAGCAGCACCACATTGATGTGGTTGGTGCCAACCGATAACACGTTTTGGATCCACCCTGCCAAGAGCAGTACCATCAACAACGTGCCCAATGGGAGATGTTGCACTGGCATACTGCAAAATCGTTGGAAACAAATCATGCGTAATTACATTTGCAGTATTGACGGTTGCTTTTTTATCCAGCCCTTGCACAATGAGTGGCACGCGAATTCCACCTTCGTATG
>JABHWX010000019.1 GCA_018657585.1 Phycisphaerae bacterium | reverse complement strand
CAGAGGAATGCGAAGAAGTAATTTCTGGCCACAATTTTTCTGGAAAACGTGGTGAAACCGCGCAAGTTGGGTCCGTTTTATTTGTCGGTCTTGGCAAAAAAGGTACGCTCAAGCGAAGCGACCTCAGGGGAATTGGTGGTTCAATCGTTCGCTCTCTTCTCAAGGCGGACATAAGCTCTGCTTGTATGGATCTGCACCTTAGTGTTCCAAACGGGGTTGTTGGTGAAAAAGAACTCGGTCAACTTGTTTGTGAGGGTATGGTTATTGCAAATTGGCGTGTTGACCAGTTTGATGGAGCGGCAACGAAGCGATCTGGCAGGCTTGGAAATCTTAGTGTCACCAGTCACTCCAAAGACGTATTTGTTGGGCTAAAAAGAGGCGCAATCCTTGGAAATGCTGTGAACGACGCGAGAAGGGTCGCAGCAACACCGCCGAATATCTGTAATCCGCCTTGGATGGCGAAAGAGGCGAAGAAAATTGCAAAGAAATGCGGTCTCAAGTGCAAAGTCATTTCTTTCACACAGGCGAAGGATCTTGGGTTAAACGGCATCGTTAATGTTGGGATGGGCTCAGACGAAAAGCCCTGCATGATTATCCTTGAGTACAACCCAAAGAAAACTTCTTCAAAAGAACACCTTTGCCTTGTGGGAAAAACTATTACTTATGACACGGGTGGTTACTCATTGAAAATAAGTAATGGCATGAAGGGAATGAAGTACGACAAAAACGGGGGTATGGGTGTGCTTGGTGCAATGGAAGCAATTGCAAACCTGAATGTCCCAACTAAAGTTACGGCTATTTTGCCCTGCGCCGAAAACATGGTCAGTAGCAATGCGTACCGTCCAGACGACATTATCGAAATGTACAATGGCGTCACTGTTGAGGTAACCAACACCGATGCTGAGGGTCGTCTCGTGCTTGCGGATGGTCTTGCTTGGGTGTGTAAAAAAATGAAGCCAACAAAAATAGTCGACATGGCAACACTCACGGGCGGTGTAGTTGTTGCGCTTGGGTCGTTTTGTGCTGGTCTTTGGTGCAATGATTCTACGTTGAAAAAACAAATTGAAAAAGCCGCGAAGGCAAGCGATGAGCGGGTCTGGGAATTGCCTCTCTGGGAAGACCACCGAGACTATATGCGTGCAAAACATGCGGATATTCACAACTCCGCACCAGCGCGTGGGGCACACCCTATTCAGGGCGCCGCGTTCTTAAGTTTCTTTGTAGACAAGGATATTCCCTGGGCACATATTGATATCGCTGGTGTCAGTAGCGTTGAACGCGACCGAGGCTTGTATTGTGCTGGCCCAACGGGGTGGGGGGTTCGTTTGCTCACCGAACTTGCTGAGTCTATGTAATTACCCTAATTTAATTATCCCTAGGATAATTAATCAAGGTGGTTAGCGCATGAGGGCGACACGGCGTTGGTGGCGGCCGCCTTCAAATTCAGTGGCGAGCCACGTATCTACAATTGCGTTGTAGTCACTATCAAGAGGACCGTTTGCAGCCATACACAACACGTTTGCGTCGTTGTGTCTTCGACTCATTTCGGCTGCAACTGGTTCGTGTACTAGGGCGGCTCGAATACCGTCAACCTTGTTTGCTGCCATAGACATACCAATTCCAGAACCGCAAATTAATATTCCACACACCGATTCGCCGGAAACAATTTCTTGCGTTACGTCCTGCGCAATGCGGGGATAATCAACCGAATCTTCTCCTGCACCATAGTGCTTGTGTACTGTCCAACCAAGTGGCTCAAGGTGTGCGGCAAGCCCATCAACAATTTCCCTTGCGCGGTGATCTGAACCAATCGAAATGGTTCTTATTTTAAAAGCCATTTACGCTCCTTCGTTCGTTAGCGATTTTAATTTTGTAGAAATCAATTTTACCATTTGGTCTGCAAGCGCATCGTACACCGATTGATCTTGTCCAATCGGATCGATAATATCGCCATTAGGGTCAAGAAGTTCTGCTTTGTCAGTTAGGTTCTCAAGTGATGCAAGGTGGCTCGTAGACATACAATAAATTGCTGTTGCGGCCTCAACCATATCAAGCGTAACCGGCAAACTTATTCCCTCAAACACTATTCCCTTTGTTAAAAGTGCCTCAATTGTCTCTAAACTCGTTGGGGCTCCTTCTGTTGCGTACACGCCCGCAGAAACCGCAAGCCACTCCTTACAATTGTGGTCGTCAAGCCATTTTTGTGCAATACCCTCTGCCAAAGGGCTACGGCAAGTGTTTCCTGTACAAACAAAAAGTATGGTTGATATAGACATCGCTTGCAATAGTAGTCACTATCGTATTGAATACGCATACGCAGCACACAAAATGATTGGATTAGATTTTTGGATTTTCTCTCAGAACAAGATATAAGTGACCTTCTGAACGAACTTGGGGTAACCACCCTGACTGAGGGTGATGGTTGTGTGCTCTTGGAAATGGACCCAAGCAAGGTTGGGGCAAAACATTGCCTCGACAACGAGGGTTGTATGCCTTGTGGGGGGGACGAGGATACACGTTGTTTTGACCTATCGCCGGAAAAGATGGTTTGTTCTGTTGTTGGTGCAATTCATCGAATTCACGAAGGTCGAACTATCGTAGTTCCTGTCGGAAAATGGAGATCTGTCTTTGACGCCGTTGCATTTAGTATGGCTGAAGATGAGCCATGGCAAGAGTTTGACGCATCTGCCACAATTAAGTTAAACACTCGGGATCCATTGCTTTTTGAAACTGGCGACGAACATACGCTCGTTGGTTTAATAACTGCGCTCATGAACGATGGGGAATCGTGGGAGCAGGGTGTTTTTATTATTCCTGTTGGGGCACCCATTTTACTTCACGCCCAACCTGGTGGACCAGTCAGGCTTTGGTTTGGAAACAGCCCTTTAGCCGATGAAGTCTGCGAGGCGTACACAATTTAATTTGTGTACAAACTACTTATGTCTAGAAAAAAAATGGATCCTTGGTTTAAATCGGAAGCTGATGCTGCAACACTTATCGGTGATGTTAGGGCGTCAGAAAACTGGACATTACTTGGGAAGCATCTTGCAACTCTTTGCAGCGCCCGCGAACAACGTGTTCGTGCCTCTCACAACGGTGCAAGGGTGCAAATTCTAAAAAGCAATGAAGATATTGAAGAGGCACATGAAAATGGTCGGTTTTTAATTGAGCCACCACTTGTTGCAAGAGACGCCGCTCTTTTTGACAACTCTATGAAATTAAAAGGCATCTCCGCTGTTGTTGCTTGTAGAGAGCCCAAAACCAATCTGGGGTTGTGCCCAATTGTTGCTCTAGGAAGTGGGGTAACACCAAGGGTTCAGGTAGAAGAGCCCAAAAACCCATTAAAGCCAACTTGTGCGTGGTTTGATCACGCACTCGAAGAGTTGGGGGACCATGTTATTGAGCAGATGAACAAAGAGGCGAAAATTGTACGGCAACTTGATTATTTGTTGGCACACCTATCTGCTACACCAACACATTTCGCTATGTACGGAGTCGCTATTGGTTTATGTGAAACACTTGCAAGCGAGAACGTGTAGGATTACACACAACTAGGAATTCAGCGTGGCAATACAAACAACATTAGCAACTCGATTTTGGTTTAAAACAATCATGATGGTTATTGTTTGTTTTGTGCTTGGTGTGTGGGGGGTGTACGATCTTATAATCACAATTCCGTGGGAAAACGAAGCTGCTTCTCGGCATGAATTTCTTAAACTTCAACTGCAGCCCGCAATGGACTCGTCGCTTGGTTCTCAAGAACGGGCTAGTGTAGTCGTGTTATTGCAAACAAGAATTTCTAACCGTGATGGTACAGACGAACATTGGCTTGCTTCCATGAAACTTTTTAAAGACGCGCTCGAAGGAGGAAACGAACTCGTTCAACGAGAGGCAAATGAAACCCTTGCGTCTGACTCCACTCTGTACGATGTTGTAAAACCCAGCAAGTTTGATTGGTATATGCAGTGGGTGTTTGTTATCTGTATTCCTTTTGCTTTCTACTACTTATTTGTGTATATCAAAATGAGAAATAAAGCAAATATATATCGTTATGAGGATGATGGAACATTAACTACGCCTGAGGGTACTTGGGCGCCAGAAGATATTATTGGTATTGACATGTCGCGGTGGATCGCCAAAACAGGAAATGCCCGCTCTACTTGGACCGCAAAGGTTGATGTTGGTGACGATAAAAAAATAGTTCTTGATGACTATTTATTCAAAGACATGCACCTTATCATTGGCGCAATCGGGCACCGGTTTTATCCCAACGAGTGGACTCCCATTGCCAAGCGTGTAAAAAATGAGTCTAAAGAATCTTTGTGCAACGATGACACGGGCTCGCAAGAAGATTAATTGTGGCAATTCTTACCGCAACAAATTTAGTAAAAAGTTACAGTGGACGCAAAGTGGTTGACCAAGTTTCTCTTGAAGTAAACGCTGGTGAAATAGTTGGTTTGCTTGGTCCAAACGGTGCTGGAAAGACCACTTCCTTTCGGATGATGATTGGAATGATTACTCCTGAGGCGGGTAGGGTGTTATTTGACGGTGAGGATGTCACGTTCTTGCCAATGTATCAACACGCCAGGCGAGGGATGGGTTACTTGGCTCAAGAACCAAGCGTCTTTAGGGGAATGACTTGTGAAGACAACTTGCTCACAATACTAGAAACATTGCCTATTCCCAAGCCACTACAAAAACAGCGGTGTGGAGAGTTGCTTGAGCAATTCAATTTGGTGCACAAAAAAAACCAACTCGCCAGAACCTGTTCTGGGGGAGAGAGGCGTAGGCTTGAAATTGCTCGCTCGCTCATTACAAGACCAAAACTTATTTTACTCGATGAACCATTTGCGGCGGTCGACCCACATACGGTGGAAGATGTTCAGAAAGAGGTACGAAAACTCGCAGATTCGGGCATAGCTATTCTTGTAACAGATCATGCAGTACAACAAACGCTGCACATCTGCGATAGGGCCTACATCATCGACTGTGGGAAAAATTTGCGAGACGGCGACCCGAAAACCATTATTAATGACGAGTTGGTAAAGAAACACTATCTTGCTTCTACATTCCGTGGAGATGAATTTGGGTAACCGTAAACAAACATCTTTTGCTCTGTATAATCAATGTGGCGTGTTTGTTTTTGTTCAAAAAACTTTTTGTGTGTTTGGTTTGTGTTTATTTGTTGGTTGTACGGCTGGTTCGACATCAATCACTTCCGAACCCGCCGGAGCAATTGTTTGGTTAAACGATCGCGAGGTTGGAAGAACACCTTTGTTGATCGATTTTTTATACGGGGGGGAATATGACGTGCGTCTTGAAAAGGACGGGTTTGAGCCTGTGATGACCTCCGTATGGGGGGGGTCTTCTGAAGAACAGGGTGCCGGAGTGTGGCATTTTGATTTAGAGCCAAGAAACGACGATATTGATCTTTTAATTGAGCGAGCGCGTAAGACTAAAGCTCGAGTGGTGGGTGGTGAGCGTGAGTAAAACAAGACGCTTGATTTGGGTTGCGGTTGTCCTCTTGTTTGCGGGTGCTGTTTCTTGGTGGTCAGCAAAAAATGAATCTGGTGTAACACAACATATTCAAAAAGAAGTTTCCTTGTTAGTACCCAATTATGTCAAAAACCCAAAGTCGCTACAGGGTGTCGTTGTCGATCCCCTTCTAGAGCCCGCGCTTGCAACTACCATACAACGAGTATTCGATTACTCCGTAGCCCAGCAGCAATCTGTTGTTGTCGTCGTAACAGAGGGCGATAGTTTGTTATATGGAGACGGAAGCGCAACGCACACTGCCTTGCTTGAGGTTGATCAACAAGTTGTGGGTGGGTTGCGTATCGTTTGTTTTTCAGAATTTGAACCCGTGTTGGTCGCGGGTGTATTTAAAGGTGTGCCACAGTGAAGGTTTGGATTAACGGGCAGTTTGTTGAAGATAAAGACGCAAGGGTGGGGGTGTTCGACGCTGGTTTTCAGCATGGCGTTGGGTTATTTGAGACCATGTTGGCAAAAAATGGAAGGGTGTTTCGCGCTAGGCAGCACACTGAACGGCTAGCTGTATCTGCTGGGTTGTTGCGATTAACAGAAAAACTACAAATTGAACCACTTGTTGAAGCGCTTCAATTAACACTATCTGAAAACAACCAAAAGTCTGCACGTATGCGGCTAACTATTACCGGTGGTGATCTTAATATGTTGCAACATACTGGGAGCAGTTGTGGAGACCCAACGATTGTTATTCAAACCCAGCCACCAACAACTTACCCGGATGGGTTTTATGAAAACGGTGTTGTTGTCACTCTTGCAAGTGGAAGAATAAACCCATACGAGTTCGGGGCAGGGCACAAAACATTAAATTACTGGTCGAGACTATTAAACCTTCAACTTGCTGCTATGCAACAGTGTGGAGAAGCGTTGTGGTTAACGCCGAGCGCAAGCGTGGGGGGTGGGTGTGTAAGTAATGTTTTTGTTGTTCGCGACGGAACGTTGTTTACTCCAATTGCAAGGGGCGAGGAGGGTGATGGTGATGAGCCTTCTGCTGTTCTTCCTGGAATAACCAGGGATGTGGTGATTGAACTTGCTAACAATATTGGAATTGGAACAAGCAGGTCGCAACTATCTTTTGACGATGTGCTTAGTGGTGATGAGGTTTTTTTGACAAACTCAAGCTGGGGTGTGCTTCCCGTTATCGGTGTTCGCGCAGCCGTGCAGGGTCAAGAGGCTGAAACACAAGAACAAACAATTGGGTGTGGGGTAGGAAATATCACAAAACAAATCCACTCTTCTTACCAAGAAGTCGTGGAAAGTGAAACAAAAAATTAACGACGAACACGAACGTTTTTGCGGCCTTCGTTGTTAGTTGTTTTATTAGAGGTTTTGCGAGCTTTTTGTTTTACAAAGGCAACACAAAACAACAGTCCAAATACAACCACTGCTACCAAGCCTGCAACTATCGCAAGCGCTAGAATAGGTAAAAAGAACACTATTCCAAAGACAAGGATTGCCAGCTTGGCTGGTGTGCTCCTTGGGGTGGGTGGTTTAAATTGAAACTGTCGCATCACCATAATCGTTAAATCATATATCTAAATAGGAGAGAGGTGGTATCATGGGAAGACCGCAAGGATGCACCATTGAGTACCAAATTACCCCAAAACGCATTTGTCCACCTCCATTTACATAGTGAATACTCGCTATTAGATGGGGGAAATAAAATCAGCAATCTTCTTGACCGGGTTAAAGATTTGGGCATGGATTCTGTTGCTGTAACCGATCATGGGAATTTATTTGGTGCTTTTGAGTTTTACACCAAAGCAACCAGTGTGGGTATCAAGCCCATCCTTGGTATTGAGGCGTATGTTGCCATAGGTGATCGAACAGAGCGTAAGCCAACCGGAATACGTGATGGTGGATTTCATCTTGTGTTGCTTGCGGAAAATAATCTTGGGTGGCGAAACCTTGTCAAGTTAAGTTCTGATTCATATCTCAATGGTTTTTATTACAAACCAAGAATGGATCGAGAAACATTGGAAAAATGGTCAGATGGTCTCATTGCTATTAATGGGCATCTTGGAAGTTCTATTGCGTACCACCTTTGCAATTTCGTGGAGAACGGTGGTAAAGAACATTGGGAGAGTGCCAAACAAGAGGCGATGTGGCACGCTAAAACATTTTCTCCGAACGAAAGCGGGGAGCCACGATTTTATATTGAACTCCAGCGGCATGATGTACAAGAACAACAGGCTATAAATCCGTACCTTATAAAACTCGCAAAAGAACTTGATTTGCCTATTGTGTGTGATAACGACGCACACTTCCTTGATGAAAAAGATTGGGATACGCACGATACACTTTGTTGCATTTCAATGCAAAAACAAAAAGACGACAGTGAGCGTTTTGTGTACTCGAGAGAGTTGTATGTGAAATCCCCAGAACAAATGGTTGACCTTTTTGAGGATATTCCAGAAGCAATAGAAAATAGTGTGAAGATTGCCCGGCGTTGCGATGTTACATTTGACCTTACAAAAAGCCATGCACCTGTAGTTCGGGTTACTGGACCAGAGGCCATCAACCCTTACAAAAACGGGGATGTAACTGCGTGGTTTAAGGATGAGTGCCAGCGGTTTACGCTGCACCCCTACGACTCCCAAATTCACACGGATGTTTCGAAAGACGAACTTAAAAAAGATTGTGACAGGGCACTCCGGTGTTTGTGTGAGGCTGGTTTGGTTTGGAGGTATGGTGTAGATGGTATTACTGAAGAAATTCTTACTCGTCTTGAGCGGGAATTACGTATTTTGTCTGATAAAAACATCAGTGCATATTTTTTAATTGTGTGGGACTTTGTAGACTGGGCAAGACAGAAAAATATTCCTGCAAATGCTCGCGGTTCTGGGGTGGGGACAATGGTCGGGTATGTGTTGGGGCTTTCTAACGCTTGTCCTGTTAAGTATGGGTTGCTTTTTGAACGCTTCACTGATCCGAACAGGTCCGAGTACCCTGATATTGATATTGATATTTGCCAAAATGGGCGGGGTAGGGTTATTGATTTTGTTCGCAAAAAATACGGACACGTCGCACAGATAATTACCTTCGGAAGACTAAAGGCGAGGGCTGCTATCAAGGATGTTGCGCGTGTTCATGGTTTCACGCCTGTTGATGGCCAGCGACTTGCAAACCTTGTTCCACCGGAACTCAATATTACTATTCGGGATTCCTTAAAAAAGAACAGAGAGTTTCAGGAAGCATACGATGATTCTCGGGAAGTTAAAACTGTTGTTGATACTGCAATTGCTCTTGAGCACAACGCGCGCCATGTAGGGGTACACGCGGCAGGTGTTGTGATTGCAACAGAACCTCTTGATAATATTGTTCCTCTTTGCAAAGCTTCTGGAAACAACGAAACAGTTACACAGTGGGATGGTCCAACTTGTGAACGTGTTGGCTTGCTAAAGATGGATTTTTTGGGCCTCCGAACACTTTCTACAATTGAATTGTGCAAACAACTTGTAAAACAAGGCATGAGTGATGGGGAAATTTGGTCAGCTGTTGGTAAAAGCGATAAATCGGGTTCGCACCCATTAGACCTTGGGCGTATCGATTTTGAAGACTCTAAGGTATTGGATTTATTTAGAAGGGGGGATACCGCGGGTGTATTCCAGTTTGAGTCTGGTGGTATGCGCCGTTTGCTAAAAAAAATAAAGCCAACAAAACTAGAAGATTTAATTGCTGCAAATGCGTTGTTTAGACCTGGTCCCATGGAGCTGATTGAAACGTTTTGTGCAAGAAAAAACGGTGAAGAAGGCGTTCCAAAAGTTCACGAAACCGTGGATACGTTTACAAAAGAAACATACGGAATAATGGTATACCAAGAGCAGGTAATGCAAATTGTGCATGCTTTGGGGGACATACCCCTTCGGGATGCATATACGCTTATTAAGGCTATTGGTAAGAAAAAACACAAGGTTATTAACGCAAACAGACCTAAGTTTGTGAATGGTGCTGTTGAAAAGGGTTTAGACGGGGGGTTTGCGGATGACTTGTTCGATTTGATTTTAAAGTTTGCTGGCTATGGTTTTAACAAAAGCCACTCAACTGGTTATTCAATCATTGCATTCCAAACAGCTTACTTAAAAACGTATTTTCCCGTACAGTACATGGCGTCCGTTCTTACTTTTGAAAGTGCTGCGAAAAAAACCGAGGACTGGGCTCCCTACATTGCAGACTGTAAGCGCACTATTTTCCCAGACCACCAACAGAACAATAGGCATGTTGGTATTGATGTTGGATCTCCAGACATAAACCAGTCTGATGCTTTGTTTTCTGTTGTGTTTAACGAAGACGAAAAACATACAAATATCAGTGGGGGTATTCGATTTGGTCTTGGTGCTGTAAAGGGAGCTGGAAACACTGCTGTCGAAGCAATTGTTTCGGAGCGAAACACCAACGGGTTATACACGTCTATTTTTGACTTTTGCTCAAGGGTAAGTGGAAAATCGGCAAACAGAGCGACAGTAGAATCGTTGATTCGTGGGGGGGCTTTTGATTCTATACATGGTGTTGATTCTAGGTCTGCGTTGCTTACTGTGCTAGACAGGGCCATTGCCATTGGAACCGCGGCAGTAAAAGATAAAGAGGCTGGGCAGTGTGGTTTATTTGGCGGGGGAAGCGAGCGGGGCGGGGTGGAAGATGTTGACTATGAACTTCCCATGGTTACGCCTTGGACCAAAACACAAACCCTTGAACAAGAAAAGGAGGTTCTAGGAATTCATGTTTCTGGACATCCGCTAGATGAATGTGGAGAACTTCTTGAGTCGTGGTGTTCTGACAACGCAGTGTCTATTAAGGATGGCAACGTGGGCCGAAGAGTTGTTGTTGGGGGAGTATTAGCTGGCATTAGAATAGTAGTTGTGCGAAATGGGCGAAGCGCTGGGCAAAAAATGGCAATACTTACCCTGCAAGATCGTCTGGGGAAAATTGAATGTGTCGTTTTCTCGGATGCCTATCAAAAATTTGCACACTTGCTTCAAAAAGATACTGTTGTTTTAATAGACGGGAAATCAGATCGGTCGCGGGGGGAACTTCAGGTTATTGTTGACAGAGTAAGCACCCTTCAGGATGCTCCTCTTTATCTAGCCAAACGAATTGAATTTACGTTTAATAAAGAGATTTCAAATGGCGCTACTGTTGGGCAAATGGAGTTTGTGTCCGGTTTAATTAAACAGGCTGGGGCTGCCAAAATTTCTGGGGGCGCTACGCCTGTTGAAGTTGTAGTGCATGTCAACTCTGGGAGTCACAAAACAACTATTCGAAGTCAAAAACGGGTTGTTGTTGAACCAAAACTCGTTCAACAAATCAGCGAAATTATAGGGCAGCAGAACGTAAGAATAATCTCTGTTTCTTCAAAATAATATTATGCTGCTTTGTCAATTGACCAGTCGTCATCACCATACGATTCACTTGGCCAGTCTGAATCTGCCCGCTGGTGAATTCTGAGAATTGTTCCAAGTTGTTGCCCAAATATGGTTCGTAACGTTTCAATAGTTTCGATTGACTCTGAATCAAATGGTCTAGCTTCATCTCTGAACAGCACCACAACAGCCATGCATGTATCTCCCGCATAACAACCATATGAAACAACCTCGCTTCCAGAAAAATCTACTGGGTCTAGCCCATATGCGTCAGCAAAGGATGAGCCTTTTTTGTTGTGGTGAATCTGGGTATCGTTTGATATGGTGTGGGAAACAGCTGGACCAATTACGTCAACAAGAGATTGAAACTGTTCCGGTTGACGATCGTAGTTGATGAAAGCGCCAATTCCCCAATCCGACGAGCCTTCGCGTAAGTAAACCGCAGCATTCATTGCCCCAACTCTAGTAAGTGTATATCCCAAAGCTGTTCTAAGCATTGATTCTACATCTAACTCTTGGCTCACAAGAGTTTGGAATTCGGCACCAAGCGCTACTTGTTGTATTTTCTTCTTTGTTTCACAAAAATTATTTGCAAGCTCTTGGCTCAGTTCATCATTCTCTTTTTCTATTTTGTGTGCCATTTGTAGTGCTTTTGTGGAAGCTTGTTGTTTTTGTATCAACACCCGAAGTCGGTCGTTTACAACACCAAATTCTTTAGGAAGTGAAAAATAATCACTCCCTCCACTACGAATAAATTGAATAACCTCGCTTGGCGTTGGGTTTGTTCCGTAACCAACAACAATGAGTTCTGGAGAAATCAGAGAAAGTGTTTCAAATAACTCTGCGGTTGCTCCGCCTTGCGGTTCTGTTGTAAGAAATATCGCTTCAAATTCATTTTCACAAAACAGTTTTTCAACATCCGCAATTGTTTTTGCTTGCGACACTATGTGTCCAGAAACTTCCAGTGTTGCTCGGAGCGCATCAATAGATTTTGCTTCTTTTCCAAACAGAACAATGTTGATTGATTGTGTGTTATATTTGTTGTCTTGTGTTTTCATGGATAATATCCTGTCTTTTCTTGCGCGCATTACGCTGAAAGCAGCTGTAGTACTGCTTGTTTAATTATCTCTTTTGGTTCGCTGGGCTGTTGAGTTACACTCAATTCACTGTTTGTATTTTCAACAGTAACAATCATTGGCTCCACGCCGCCTTGTTTTGTAAGTGTTGAGTTAACAGAGCTTTTTTGTATTCCGTTCACTTCTGAACTCATAATAATAAGTTCTGGTGAACATTCGTTTGCTAAAAATCCGGCTTCCCAAGCGTCGGTTGCGTGGAGTATGTTCACTTTGTGTCCGGCCGCGTGGTTTTGAATGACATAATCTGTTTCAGTAGCACTTAAACCAATAACAAGTACTTGTATAACTGATGATCCTAGTTGTGACATATCCATCTTGTTTTGTTGCATAAACCGAACTAGTTCTTCGCGAGGAATTCGGCGAAAACGAGATCCTGGGACTTTAAATCCATGTAACCGACCACTGTCAAAACATCGAATAATCGTTTGTTGCGATACGTTGCAAATTTTTGCGGCCTCGCCAGTAGTGAATACCTGTTTGTCTGTTGTGTTATTTTCCATAGTTTTCATTACCTTTGTAAATTGAATTGTTCGTACAGGAATTATTGAAACTTCCCTAAACTACCCAAGTCCACCCTTCGTCCCCAAAACTACGCAACTTCACACTGGCATGAGAAGATAGGTAATAAAACCCGATTAACGAGTATAAAACACCCGCAATTTGTGTTTTGTGTGCCTATTATCGGTCGTTGTTTTTACTTGGTTCGACTCTTCCAAAGACGAACCGCTTCTGGTTCTCTTGGATAAATCGGTACGAGGGCGTGGGCCTCGGTGTGTGTGGATTGTTCATGCATAGGCAACGCGACCCGAAGGAGCGTTTGTGCTGTGGGGTGTACCATTGCAATAGGAACACCCTGGTGTTCTGCTGCGTTCGCAATTTCTGGGGGCAGATAAGTATCTGCAAAAAGGGTCTTGGCAGAAGAGATAGAAGGAAAGTCATCTGTTTTGGTGTGTTGTGATTTGCAAAACCACAAATCACCTTCTTGATGAACGAAAGAAAACCAAAAGTAATTTTGTTTGACTGCAGAAACAGCACAAAAAGGTCCTGTACCCAATCCAGATGATGCTGCAACAACAACCGCCGAATCAACGGCCACTATCTTTGCTCCAGATACAAGCGAAATTATTTTGGCAATAGTAATTGAGGTTCTCAGTCCAGTAAATCCGCCAGGTCCAACACTTACTGCAACCATCTCGATATCTGTTGGTGTTATGTGCAGGTTTGATGCTAGAGATTGAATTGCGGGCATTATATGATCTTTATCACGGTTGCCTATTTGTACTGTGTGTTCTTTTGTTTCGCCTGATTTATCCATAATTGCAACCGACCCCTGTTTTTGAGACAGTTCAATTGCTAGAGATATTGGATAGCCTGAAGGCATTTATAACTCGTTCACTGGCAAGGGGATTGTGTTTAATTTAATTGCCTGTTGCATTGTTTTGCCCGCATTTGATATTGAATCAAGAGAGATAGAAACGACTGTTCCGTTGTTGTGATCGCTGTTTAGTTGCAACAGGTTTTTATATGCCATGTTAATTCCGTCTGGAACCCATGCGTGACCCACACAAAACAACTTTACACCCCAGTATTCCGCTAATTCGTTTACCTGCTCTTCTGTATGTTGCCGGCCCCACACAATAAGATAGGCGGATCCTTTCTCTCCACATAAATCTTTGGGGACAAGTTCTCTAGCAAGAATATCTTTATCAAAATCATCCATCATGAGGGTGTTCGGAAGACTGTGCAAACACATCAATCCTGTAGATGAACGTACTGCTAGTGGCATAGCCATAATAAAGTTGTGTAAGGCTGTAAACACCGCGGCTGATTTTGTTCCAAAAACATGGGAAACACCTCGAGAAAACCTTTCAACAAGTTCACCGCCGCCCTTGGTAATTTCGCGACCGGTTGCTTGAGACAACTCATGGTTAGCAAGAATGGGGTGCACTTGTCCGGGATATGTACATACCGAAAGCGCAACTCGGACAAGCATCCTGTAACTTAAATCCACAGATGAGCCACCTCCGGAAGAATGAATAAGTTCTTGTAAAACCACGTGGTTTGTTGGAACATCAAGATTGGCCATTTTTATCACTTTTAAAAAATGGACTGGGTTATCGTGCAAGTCTCCTGTTACTAAAACTTTTCCTTGGGAGGGGAGGTGGTGGGTGCACCCCATTTTGCATGGGTGATCTTGCAACACCTTTGTTGCTTTTTTGAGAGTGTTGCAAACATTCTTGGCATCTGAAAAATTAACCGTTGAGGTCATCGTGGTCACAGTGTCCCAAAGATACGGTCACCCGCGTCTCCAAGCCCTGGCAATATATACCCACTATCGTTTAAACAACGATCAAGCGCGGCTGTATAAATAGATAGGGTTGGGTGGTCTTTTTGCATTTTAAGCACACCCTCCGGAGCGGCTACAAGGCATACCATTTGTATGTCTGTACAACCAAACTCTTCGAGTAATATGTTTGCTGCATACGATGCAGAACCACCCGTTGCGAGCATGGGGTCAATAAGAAGCACTGGACCACTGGCGATATCTGATGGTAGTTTGCAATAATAGGGAACCGGAAGTTTGGTTTCTTCGTCTCTATATACTCCAATGTGGCCTATCCTTGCCTCTGGAACCATTGTTAAAATTCCGTCGGTCATTCCTATGCCTGCTCGCAAAATAGGGACAAGGGTGATTGGGTTTGCTAGTTGTTGTCCTTGTGTTTGTTCAACAGGGGTCACCACATCAACGGGCTTTGTTTTGTAGCTCCTTGACAGTTGAAAGAACATTAAACCTGCAATTTCGTTTAACAGACGACGAAACATGGCGTGTTTTGTGTTCTGATCTCGAATAATCGTAAGTTTATCTTGGATAACCGGATGATCAAAAACCCACAAATTTGGATGTTCTATGTTTTGTGTTGGCATTGTGGTTACGGTCATGATATCAGGTTGCGTTTAGGTGATAGAATCACCATCGAAATGAAACGTGGATTTTTATTCTTGCTTTGTATTCTTGGTGGTTGTGACAGCGGCCTTCAACAAATCGATCGTAATGTTGACCGATTAATGGAGGAAAGAAGTTTGTCGATTGGATCGCACGCGCCTGGTGTTTCTCTTCAAAAAGATAGTGTGTTTACAGAGTCTATAGAAGACACAAATCCGTCAACAATTAACCCTAGCAACGATGAGTTGGTTTTTGTTTCAGCCAAAGAGTTAAACGCAAGAGAAATTGCAAATACGCTACAAGAAGCTGATGGCTTTCTTTCTGAAAACAACACGCTTTTGACTTTGGACGATGCTCTCTCTTGGGGAAGTTTGCACGCAAAAGAGTTTGAATTTGCGCAATATGATTACCTCTCCACCACACTGTCGTTGTTAAGTGAGTTACATGTGTGGGGTCCACGTTTCTCTAATAAAATATCAAACACTTTAGACGGGGATTCAACTGGGGGGTTGTACGAAACCTCTTTTGATGTTGTTAATGATTACCAAGTAAGCCAAAATCTATATAACGGTGGAACTGTTTCTGCTTCTGCTCTCACATCATTCGCAAAATCGGTACACGGTGCATCAACCTCTTCAAGCACATCTGATACTGCCCTTGGTCTTGATTTTGAAATACCACTCTTAAGTGGTTCTGGTGCAGTTGCCAGAGAATCTTTAATTCAGGCCAAACGCAATTTAGTGTATGGAGCCAGAACATACGAGCGGTTTCGGCGAGAGTTTTACCGGGAAATAGCTGGGGATTATCTATCTTTGGTGGTACAAAAACAATCATTGCACAATGCACAAATGGGGGTTGAATCTCTACAACATCTTGCTAACAGACAGGCTGCTTTGTATGGGTCTGGAAGAACGCGGCTATACGATTCTGTAGATGCAGAAAACCAAGCACTTGCGGCTGTTGCTTCGCTTAGCCAGTCTTGGGAAAGATATAGACTGGCACTAGACCGATTCAAAATTCGCATTGGGTGGCCTATTGAATCAGACATTGATATTGTCCCTGCGATGATTGGGGTTGTGCCCCCTGAAGTAAATGTGTCCGATGCTGTGGTTCAAGCGCTTTTGTTTCGTCTTGATTTACAAAATGAATACAACCAACTCGGCGACGCAAAGCGGGGTGTGGCAAATGCTGTTAATAGTTTATTGCCGGATGCAACCTTTACTGTTGGGATAGGAACAGATAGCGATCCCAATAAACCACTTAGGTTTTCGGGAGATGATATTGATTTTGTTGCCGGTTTGACCTTTAGTGTTCCGCTAGATAAAGAAACCGAGCGTATTGCTGTTCGTCAACGACAAATATCTCTTGAAAAGGCAAAAAGAAACTATCGGGAATCTCGTGATGGTGTTGCTGTGAGTGTGCGTTCTGCGCTTCGTAGTATTGAGGTTTTTCAATTCACTCTCGAACTCCAAGAACGCAATGTAGAAATAGCGAAACTTGGTCTAGATTCAATAAACGCAGACCCAGACAGAGTCTCTGTTTTAGATCAAACAAGGGCTATTTCTGATTTACAAAGCGCAAAGGATTCTAGAGATAGCGCTAAAAGAGATGTTGAACTATCAATTATCGACTATCTGTTACAGGCCGGACAACTCCGCATCAACCAAGATGGAACACTTGTTCTTCCCACTGAATAACAAGGAATTTGAATCCGCTTTACAATTCACAATATGAACAAAAAAGGTGCAACTTCAGTTTGGGTCATCGTGGTGATTGTAATTATTGTGCTTGGTTGGTTTTTGTTTTCTTTGAGTGGGGGTAATACGGAACGTGTTTTTGATGGGGAGGTGTACACGGTTGAGGTAGGTTCGTTTGATGTGTCTGTTCCTACATCTGGTGAGCTTGTTGCAGAAAACCAAATTAATATTTATAACCACCTAGAGTCTGGGGCCACCATCATTGAACTTGTTGAAGAGGGTTCTTATGTAACCGCTGGTGATGTGTTGTTGTTATTAAATGATGAGGCTATTAAAGACAACATACGAAACTCGGAAATAAGTGTTGCCTCTGCACAAAATAGTCTTCAAAATGCCAAATCGTCACTTTCGATTTCAGAAAAAAAGAGGGACTCTGAGCTTGCTATAAAGCAGCTTGATATAGACCTTGCTACTCTTGCTCTTCAGGCTTGGCAAGAGGGGGAAGTGGTGGCAAAAAGACAAGACCTTGCGCTTGCTGTACAAACCGCTGACAAAAATTACCAGCGATTGTTGAAAAAATATGAGTCTTCTGTTGCATTATATGAACAAAAGTTTTTGAGCAAGGATGAGCTTGATCAAGATGAAATTGCTTTGTTAAACGCAGAAGCCACTTTGAAAAAAGCTAAACTTGATGTGGTTGTGTATGAAAACTATACACACCTTCAAGAGCAACAAAAAAAAGAGTCAGACCTTAGGCAGGCAAAAGATGAATACGACAGGGCAACTGAACGGCTCGCGGCTGAAATAAAAAGTGTCAATTCAAATATAGATGCGAATAAAAACAATCTAGAATCCCACCAAGAATTATTAACAAAACAACAGGGACAACTTAAAAAATGTGCTGTTGTTGCTCCGACTGATGGGATGGTTGTTTATGCTTCAAGTATGGGAAGGCGCCGTGAAGAGAGTGAGCCCCTTGCTGTTGGGCAGGGGTTATATAGAAATCAGCTGGTTATGACCATCCCTGATACGTCAAATATGGTGGCAAGGGTGAAGGTAAACGAGGCATTAAGTGGATTAATAACCAGTGGTCAGCGGGCAACTGTTGTTTGTGACGCCCTTCCAGAATTTGTTTTTGAGGGCACAGTCTTGTCGGTTGGTGTTCTTGCAGAGGGTGGGGGGTGGAGGGATCCGAACCGGCGGGATTACACTGTAGAGATTAAGTTGTTACATTTAAACGGTGCTCCCCTTAAGCCATCAATGCGCTGTTCTGCGAAAATATTTGTTGAGCAAATAACCGACGTCTTATTTGTGCCGGTACATGCCATACACCGCGATGGTGGGGATGTGTGGGTGTGGCGCAAGGGGAATGGTGGTTTTTCGCAACACATAGTCACTATTGGGTCTTTCAGCGAGTCTTATTCTGAGGTAGTTTCTGGTCTTGTTGTTGGTGATGTTGTATTGCTCCGAGAACCATCTCCAAGTATGGTTGTTGGGAGATTGTCAAACAAAGAGGTTGTGGATGAATAAACGAATTGTTGTTGGTGTGACGGGTGCGTCTGGATCTCCTTACCTTCTTCGTTTCCTTAGGGTGCTTGTTGAGGGGGGGGTGGATGTACATTTGGCTATTTCCTCATTGGGCAAAAGGTTGTTGGTTGAGGAGTCTGGGGTAAAAAGTTTTGACGCAGATGGTTTTTGTATTTCGGATTATTGTGACCAACTCACAATACACAACGATAACAATCTTGGTGCAACGATCGCTTCAGGTACCTTTTTACATGATGGAATGATTGTTCTGCCTTGTTCCAGCAACACCCTTGGTGCGATTGCGTCTGGGATTACAAATACCCTTGTGCAGCGGGCGGCGGCTGTTACTTTAAAAGAGCGACGAACTCTTGTGCTCGCTCATAGAGAAACACCCATCAGTCTTATTGACCTTAGAAACTTGACGATCGTTTCTGAGGCAGGTGGTACGATAGCCCCACTCTCTCCTGGATTTTACATGATGCCGGAATCGATTGAGGATTTGGTTGATTTTATGGTTGGAAAACTTGCTGATCTCCTAGGTGTTGAGCACGCGTTGCCTGTTCGTTGGACCCCAACTGTGTAACGACCTGCGTTTTCGTGTTACACTTTTGTCATGCGAAACTATATTTTTCTTCTTCTGTTTCTTTTTGTTGGGTGTGCGAATATATCTACATACCCACCAGTGGAAAACGCGGTGGTGTTATCAAACCCAACCTCTACAAGTGAGCCTGTACCAACCATTATTACCGAGGTTCTTTTTTATGCACATGAACATTTTGGTGGTATGGAAATTATTGTTTTCAACCTTCCAAAGGGAGTCGAAAACGAAACGTACGTAATGGTGGCAAGCCGGTTGGGTGGCGGGATACCTATGACATCAAATGAACAGGTGGCGTATCACATAACAGAGTTACGTGTTCGTGGACTCTCTGCCGATGCCGACATTGTTTTTCCTGCTACAAGTGGTGGTTATGAAGAAGCTACTATTCATTTAGAGTCGTCGCCTTTTGGAAACTGGGGGGTCACAGATGAAAGGGTGTGGTTAATTCCATCAAAAACAGCCCCATCGCCAAACTATAAAAATGGAGATGTGGAAAGTGAAAATACCTCATGAGTGTTAATAGTGGTTGGTTGGATGAGGCGATAATCCAAGCAGAAAAATCTTGGGGCGAGGGTGGTATTCCTATTGGTTCGGTGCTTGTTAATTCCACTGGAGAAGTTGTGTCGAGGGGGCACAACCAACGTGTGCAAACTGGCGATCCAACTGCACACGCTGAGGTGGTGTGTATTAGAAACGCAGGAAGAAGAAGAGATTGGGGTGAATTAACGCTCGTTTCGACGTTGAGCCCATGCATCATGTGTACAGGAACAGCCTTATTATTCGGTATAAAAAGCGTGGTTGTCGGTGAAAATACAACCTTTATTGGCGCTGAGGGCCTAATGAGCACGAATGGAGTAAAAGTTACTGTACTTCAGGACAAACGGTGTATAGAATTAATGTTGCGTTTTCAAGAAGAAAAACCAGATCTATGGGCTGAGGATATTGGCTTGTAGGAAAGTGGGAACACAGAGTTATGAAACGACCAGTTACACCAAAACGACAACAGTCAAGTCGACCAAAAATTACTACACGCAACAGTGTTGGTGTTCGAAGACCATCTAGTAATCACTCTAAAAACGTTCGACCATTAGCTTCTGTTAAATAAAAAGTAGCTAATGTGTTTTGTGTTGGGAAACAACAAGGTCCTGTTTGTCTATAAAAAACTTAGCGTTCAATGAGCATCGATACAGCATTTCCGCCACCTAAACACAAACTTACAATTCCGCGTTTTGCATTTATACGCTTCATTTGGTGAATAAGCGTCACCAAGACGCGGGTACCAGACGCGCCAATTGGGTGACCCAGAGCAATTCCGCCGCCACATACATTTACTTTTTCTTCACCAACACCCAAGTGTTTTGTGTTTTGTATTACTTGTACGGCAAACGCTTCGTTGATTTCAAATAAATCAATGTCAGAAACCAATAGGTTGTTACGTTTCAACAGTTGTTCGATGCCTATTCCTGGGGCGGTAAATATTTTTTTAGGCTCAACGCCAACCGTGTTGTAATCGACAATTGTTGCAAGAATTTCTGCGCCAATCATGGAGGCATTTTCTTGTGTTGTTACTACAACCGCTGCGCCTCCGTCTGATATTTGAGACGCATTTCCAGCTGTTACTGATCCATCTTTGGTAAAGGCTGGGCGAAGTTTCCCTAGTGATTCCATAGATGAGTCACCTCTAACCCCCTCATCTTGTGTTACACCTGCTCGCTGTTTTATTTGTTTTGCTTCAAGGGGAATTATTTCTTCTGTAAACCAACCTTCTTCTGTTCCTTTATATGATTTTGCGTGTGATTGCACAGACAGGGAGTCTTGTTCATCTCTTGATATAGAAAATTCACTTGCTATCCATTCGGCAGCGTTACCCATACCCCAACCCTCAAACGCGCAGGTTAAACCGTCGTGTTGCATGTGGTCTACAAGAGTGCCGGGACCAAACTTAATACCGTTGCGAACGTGTGCAAGGTGGGGTGAGCTTGACATGTTCTCCATGCCACCCGAAACCACAGTCGTGTTCTCTTGTGCTTTGATTGATTGTGCGGCCTGCATCACGGATTGAAGGCCGCTTCCACACACTTTGTTTACTGTAACTGCACTAAGTGTCTCAGGAAGACCAGCAAGGAGACCCGCTTGTCTTGCTGGGTTTTGTCCTATGCCTGCTTGTAATACACAGCCCATGATGCACTCGTCAACCTGTTCTGGTTGTACACCAGAATCCTTTAGGGCGGCTTCAATTGCCCATGCCCCAAGCTGTGGGGATGGAACACGTGATAGACCGCCCAAAAATCGTCCAATTGGGGTTCTTTTGGCGGCTATTATGACGGGTTGGGTTTTGGTGGTTGTTCCAGTGGTTGTCATGGGGGGGTGTCTTTTCTTCGTATGAGTGTGTGGTAGAATATCTTTTCGCCTCTTGGCAATAAAGGCATCGTATCGAAATTGTACGCCAAGGGAAACCTTTTATGGAAAAGCGTTGGACACAAGACAATTTGACAAGTTTGCAAAGCAGCATCCTTGCTGAAGAACAAAAGCATCCCGGAGCAACGGGTGAGTTCACTTGGATTTTATCTGCTATTTCTCTTGCTACCAAAGCCATTGGGAACAAGGTTCGGTGCGCCAGAATTGAAGATGTTATTGGGGAGGTTGGCGAAACTAACGTGCAAGGTGAAATGCAGCACAAACTTGATGTCATTGCAAACGAAATTATTCTCCGTTGTTTGGGTGATCGTGAAAACATTGGTGTGCTTGCAAGTGAAGAAAATGAAACGCCATTTTTGCTTAGGAGTCGAGAGGAGGGGGGCAGATACGCGGTGTTGTTTGATCCACTTGATGGTTCTTCAAATGTTGATTCGTCGGTGGGGGTTGGTACAATTTTTAGTGTGTTAAGGTTGCCAGATGGGGGTTCTAGAGAGGTGGCAATGCTTAGCCCTGGGAAAGATCAGGTGGCTGCTGGTTATGTTTTATATGGGTCATCAACTGTACTCGTGTTAACCACGGGTAATGGTGTTGATATGTTTGTTTTAGATCAATCCATCGGATCCTTTGTGCTTGTTACAAAGGGAATTCAAATCCCCTCTGGAAATAAAACATATTCGATCAACGAAGCATATACTGAAAAATTTTCAAAAGAAATACAACAATATCTTGAGTGGGTACACGAGAATGATTATTCTAGCCGGTACATTGGCTCAATGGTCGCAGATGTGCATAGGGTTTTGTTGAAGGGTGGTGTTTTTTTATACCCACCAACAAAAGAGAAACCAGAAGGAAAGCTCCGCCTTATGTATGAGGCAAACCCCATGGCAATGGTTATTGAACAGGCCGGTGGGATGGCTGTTGATGGGAGTAAACGAATTTTAGAAATAGAGCCAAGTGGGCTCCACGAGAGAACAAGCGTAATTCTTGGTTCATCTGACCAGGTAGGTGCTGTATTACAACATTGCTCATGACAACTACAACTACACAAACATCCGTTACACTTCCAAAAAATTCAAATCAAGCGCTGGGAATTGGGCAATTTGCTGTTGATTTTATGTCTGGAACAATTGGCGAGCCTTCTCAAGACGTTCTGGATAAAACAAAACTTTTTTTCACAGACGCCGTACTTTGTGGGCTTTCCGCCATCGCTGTAAAAACGAATGCTCCAACAGTTCTTAGAAACGAAGCGCTTATGTATACCTCGGACAAGGGCGCAACCGTATTTGGTTCTAACGAATCAGTCTTTCCTGAAAAAGCTATCCTTGCAAATTGCGCTGCTGTTCGAGAGTGGGATTCCAATGGAACAAATTTTGGGTACAACCCAATATTAGGACACACGGCTGGTGAGTTTGGCCACAATGATTTTTACAGTGTCCCAATTGCCGCTGCACAAGTTATGGGGGTTGGTGGCGATACCGCATTGCGTGGCATGGTTTTACATGACGAGATCCGAGGGAGACTCGCTGAGGTGTTTAGTCTAAAGACATATAAAATTGATCATGTGGTCCATGGAGCAATTGCTTCTGCTGCTGTGTGGGGTGCAATGTGTGGTGCTACACCAGAACAAATTGAGGCGGCGATTGGGATGTCTGTTGCTCATTTTATTCCGTGGCGAGCAATTCGCGCAGGAAAACAACTTTCTGATTCCAAGGGGTCCTCTGCTGCAATTAGTACCGAAGTGGCAATCGTTGCAATGAACAGGGCAATGGGTGGGTTCATGGGACCAAGAGATATCTTTAGGAACCCAGAATCAATGTTTCGCCAGTTTGAAAAAACAAGTGGCGATTCACCCTTTGATTTGGTTATGTCACACAGCGGTTCTGATTTTGCTGTTATGGGGATGCATTTTAAAATTGGTTTGTATGAACACCAATCTGCTGGTGCGCTTCAGGGGCTATTGAACCTTATTAAACAACATCCAGAAATTGCTGCTGACCCATCTCTTATTGACACTATCAAGATAACGGCGTACGAGCCTGCCTTTGGAATTATTGGAGATCCTGCAAAAAGAAACCCAAAAACAAGGCAGTCTGCTGACCATTCTATGGTTTATATTGTTTCGGCAATGTTACAAAAAGCGCGGGGGATTGTGGATGTGGAGGGTACTGGGTTTTTTGCAAAGTCAAACGATGAACATTGGAAGCGTTTGATGCTTACTCCTTATGATTTTGATTTGGACGCTGTTACAAACGAAGAGACTTGCTCTATTATGGAGACAATTTTCTTTGAGCATGGTGGGCAGGAATATGATGATAAATATCCAGATGGAATCCCAACATCTGTTCATATCACCATGAAGAATGGAAGTGTTTTTGACAGCGGATTAATAATGTATCCGAGTGGACATGCAAGAAACACTACTTGTGACCTTGAAAACATTCTGCAAGCAAAATTTGCAATGCATGGGCAAATAGCAATGGAAGATTATTCTTGTGTTGTGGGTCGGTGCATGGGTGTGGATTCACTTGATGCCGACGGAATAAATTCTATTTGGGACATTGATATCGCTGACAGACCTGTTTACAAAGATTAATCTGGCATTAGGTGTGATAATAATTTTACAACCCCTTTGCCTTGAGTCGCAATGGTTTCAAATATTTCGCGACCAGACGCTATATCAATGAGTTCGCGCACTAGAGCGCTGTCGCCGTCGTAGTCTGCTTTGTTAACCACAAAAACATCTGCAATTTCCAAAATCCCCGCCTTGTCCATTTGTACTGAGTCGCCCATGCCTGGGACAAGGACAACAATGGTTTTGTCCACAACCTCCCTAATCGCAACATCGTTTTGTCCGGCGCCAACGGTTTCTATAAACACATAATCAAAACCGGCTCCACCAACTAAATCAAGAATGTCTGGAAGGGTTGTGTAGTCTTCGCCTACTCGCGCGAGGCTTCTATAGAAAACATTTTCGTCGACGGTGTTAAAGTCAACGCGAAGTCGATCGCCTAAAAGTGCTCCATTGCTGATTGGGCTCATTGGGTCGTACGCAATAATCGCTAGTTTTTTACCGTTTCTAACAGCCTCGGCTGCCATCGCCGCTGTTAGTGTAGATTTTCCAGCGCCTGGCGATCCTGTAAAACCTATAACTGAGGTTGGGCGTTTTTTGGGTGCGTTCACCTCTTTACCTTCTTCAACAAGACTTATGTTTCGAGAAAGTGTTGCTGATACAGAGGTGTTGTCATTATTGAGTGACTTGTGTTCTTGTGTTGCGGACGTAACCGCCTCCACGATGTCAAGCATGCTTGTGCCGGTGTGGTATACGCCGCGCACGCCACTTTTGAGAAGTGGTTCGATATCTTCTTGGGGAATAATTCCACCAACATCAACTATTAGTTCTGGTCTACCTACGTTTTGTAGTTCTCCCATGAGGCGGGGCACGAGCACAAGGTGCGAATTGCTCATCATTGAGCAGGCAATCATGTCCACATCTTCGTCTCGGGCAGAAATGGCTAGGCTTCTTGGGGTTTGCCATAAACCGGAATAAATAACATGAATACCGCTGTCTCTAAGCGCTCTTGCGATGAGTTTTACCCCGCGATCGTGCCCATCTAAGCCCATTTTTCCAAGCAAAACGCGGGGGCGGTGGGGTAAATTGTTGCATCTGTCTTTTTTTTCTAACTGTGTGGTAGGTTCTGTTGTGGGAGAAGTCATAGTGGTACATGATAACATTGGAGTGGTCTGTTGTTATTGCATGTATTCTACGCACCTACATGTCTATTGCTATTAAATCAAACATTAAAGAGTCGCT
>JABHWX010000123.1 GCA_018657585.1 Phycisphaerae bacterium | reverse complement strand
CCTCGCCCCCAACATTTTCAGTGCGACATCGTCGATCACTCATAATGCCGCTACTTGTTGAAACAATCGCAATTCCAAGACCACCAAGGGGGCGCGGGAGGTCTTCTACACTTCTGTAGACTCTACATCCTGGCTTGGATTCACGTTTAATTGTGTTAATTACTGTTTCGCCGCGTTCTCCGTAACGAAGGTGTACTTCGAGACGTCCTTGACGACCATCATCTATTACTTCAAAGCCATCGACGTAACCCTCATCTACGAGTACTTGTGCAATACCGCGATTCAACTTGTTATTAAGACAAGAGACGGTAGGTGCGTGATTTCGTACCGCGTTACGAACGCGAGTGAGCATGTCGGCTGTTAAATCTTGTTGTGACATTCTTATTACTCCAAACATGTCTAAGCAGTAGTGCTTAGTACATGAAAAATTCTCTCAATTTACCAACTGGCTTTCCGCATTCCAGGAATCTTGCCTTCCAAAGCCAATTGGCGAAGCATGATTCGGCTGATGCCAAATTTTCGGTAGACACCACGACCACGACCAGTGATTTGGCATCGGTTTTTCTTACGAGTTGAGAACTTTGGTTCTCGTTTCATTTGTTCAAATACGCGTTTACTTGCCATGTTCTTTCCTTATTCCTCATCCCGTTCAAAAGGCATACCGAATTTTTCCAAAACGAATTTGCTTAACTCAGGTTTTGAGTCTTCAAATACGAGGTTAATATTCATTCCGTGTGTGAAGTTCACTTCTGCCATGTTGATCTCTGGCCACACTGCTTGCTCTGTTAGACCCATGGAGTAGTTACCAGCTTGGTCAAACGATGTTTTCTTCAATCCACGGAAGTCTTTAATACGTGGAATAGCAAGTGAAATCAAACGATCAAGGAAGTTCCACATGTAATCTCCACGCATGGTGACCATAAATGCAGATGGTGCGCCTTCACGAACCTTAAAGTTCGCGACAGATTTCTTTGCGTAAAGCATAATTGGCTTTTGGCCTGAGATTTTCGTCAGCGTTGCAATAACGGTATCGCGAATCTCTGGTTTAAGCTTTTGGTTATCTAAGAATCGCCCAATCCCAACGTTCACTGTGATTTTTGCTAGCCTTGGAGCCATGCTCACATTACTCAAATTAAACTCTTTGAGTACAGCTGCTTTCACTTCATCGTTGTAGAGCGATTGCAATCTTGGTTGTTCAATAGTTGCAGTCATGACTTTATTTTCCTGATGGACGAGCATCTGCTGAATGAATTTCGCAGATTACTTTCTCGACCTTCTTACCTTTGTCGTCTCGAACAACGCCAATTCGTACTTTGGCGCCATCTTTCTGTGTTTCGTACCGAACTCGTGCAGGCTTGCCGTCTACTTCAGGGCTCACATTGCTGAGATGAATAGGCATTTCTTGTTTAATGACACCGCCATTTGGGTTTGCCTGAGATGGTTTGATGTTCTTGTTACGAACATTTACACCTTTTACGATAACACGATCTTTCTTCGTGATAACGCGTAGGATTTCTCCAACTGCGCCTTTATCGTTACCAGCTGTAACCACAACTTTGTCGCCTTTTCGAATATGTCTTGGCATTACACTACCTCCGATGCGAGTGAAACAATTTTCATATAGTTCTTTTCACGAAGTTCGCGAGCAACTGCTCCAAAGATACGTGTACCGGTTGGGTTCATATCTTCATTGAGTAGCACGCATGCGTTTGAATCAAATCGAACATAAGAGCCGTCTGCTCGACGTGTTGGATACTTTGTGCGAACAATAACAGCGCGAATAATGTCGCCTGATTTAACTTGTGAATTCGGCAACGCCTTCTTCACAGCGCAAACTACACGATCACCAACACCACAAGTACGACGGGTGTACTTGCCACGTGCGGTTGAACCACCAAGGACACTAATAACTAGTACCTCTTTGGCTCCGCTGTTGTCAGCAACTTCAATTCTTGATTCTTTTTGGATCATCGGTCTATTCCTTGATGAGCTGTTTTAGACAACAGCTGCCTCAATAATGCGGGTTAGTACCCACGATTTTGTCTTTGAAATCGGTCGACATTCAGCAATTTCAACTTTGTCACCAAGCTTGGCTTCGTTGTTTGCATCATGTGCTTGAATAAGCGAACGACGACGAATGTACTTTCCATATTTTGGGTGCTTCACAGAGAATTGAATCTCTACTTTGCAACTTTTATCTCGGGCATCTGATGTAACTACACCGACTTTACGAGAAGCTTTTTCTGGAATAACTATTTCTTTTAAATGGCTCATAATTGTTTACCTACTTACGCTTTCACTGCCTTGCTTCGCACAGTTTGCTCTGTCAGGAGACGAGCGACATCTTTACGAATCTTGTCGTACTGGGAAGTGTCTTGAATCTTCTCGGTAACGCCCTGTGTTTTGAGTTCGAAGAGCTTCTTGCGAAGGTTGTCTACTTCAATTGCTAGTTCTTCATCACCTAGTTTGTGAACTGCTTTTGCTTTCATAACTTCATTCCTTCTTCTGCAAACGTAACTGCGTTAAACAGAAAGTCTCCGACCTACAAACCGGCAACGTACCGGCATCTTGTGTGCAATCCGTGCCATGGCTTGTTTTGCCATGTCTTCAGGAACGCCACTTATTTCAAATAAAATTGTTCCAGGCTTTACGCGTGCTGCCCAGAAATCTGTATCGGCCTTGCCCTTACCCATCCGTGTTTCCAAAGGCTTCTTTGAAATTGGCTTATCTGGGAAGATGCGGATAACGATCTTGCCTTGACGACGAAGGAAATGCTGAGCCGCAATACGACCAGCTTCGATTTGCCTTGCTGATACCCAGTGTGTACTGAGTGATTGCAAACCATACTCGCCAAATGCTACGTAGTTACCTCGTGTAGCATTGCCTTTCATCTTTCCACGCATCTGTTTGCGGAACTTTATTCGTTTTGGCATCCGTGGCATCGGACAATCTCCTTACAACTGTTCGGTTTCTGCCGAACAAAATTTACTCATTAACGACGACCGCGAGCACGACCGCGAGCACCTGCTGCGCGTGAATCTGTTTGCTCTTCTTCTGCGTCTGAATACATACCTTTATAAATCCAAACTTTTACACCGATAATCCCATACGTGGTTTGAGCATGGACAATTGCATAATCAACATTGGCTTGAAGTGTTGAAAGTGGAATAGAACCCTCCCTTACAACAAATTTACGAGCCATTTCAGCTCCACCAAGACGACCAGAAATTTGAATTCGGATTCCCTTTGCTCCATGTTGCATCGCTGATTCGCAACGTTGCTTCAGAAGACGACGGAAGTTGCCCCGTTTTCGCATCTGCTCGCCAACTGCTTCAGCAATTAAACGAGCATCTGTATCTGGGTTCATAACTTCCATAATCTTGACTTGAGCTTTACGCCCAGTCAATGCTTGCAAGTCTGTTACCAACTTATCAATTTCTGACCCTTTAGGACCAACAACAAGACCCGGGCGTGCTGTCTTTACAATGACCGTCAATTCTTCACGAGTTCGTTCAATATAAATATCAGAAACTGCCGCGAATGGTGGTGTGCGGTTAAGTCGTTTGTCTACAAATTCGCGAATACGATAATCTTCGACAAGCAACTCAGCAAAGAGTGCCTTTGGTGCATACCAACGTGACTTATGTCCTTCGGTAACACCAACGCGGAATCCAAATGGATGAACTTTTTGTCCCATTAGTTTTTCTCTCCAACAGAGATGATGAGGTGACTTGTTGGCTTATGGATTGGGTGGGCTCGGCCACGATCCTTCGGTCGCCATCGTTTGATTACTGAACCTTCATCAACTCGTGATTCAGAAACATAGAGTGCTGAAACATCTGCATTTTGTTCTTCTGCATTTGCTATTGCACTGTTAAGTACTGCTTTGAAATACCACGCTGCTCGCTTCTTAGAAAATTCAAGTTGCGATAGAGCGATATCTATTCTTTTTCCACGAATCAAATCTGCAACAAGGCGTGCCTTGCGTGGGGAGATTCGAGCATATTTATGTATTGCTTTGTACGTCATGAGTTAAACCATCAAAGATTGTTATACTTTAATGCCTTCCTTCTTGTTTGTATGACCGCGGAACAAACGAGTGTGCGAAAACTCACCGAGTTTGTGTCCAACCATGTCTTCCGTGCAAAGGACTTCTTTGAATTGCCGTCCATTATGAACAAGGAAGGTGATGCCAACAAATTCCGGAACAATCGTGCAAGCACGTGCCCATGTTTTGATGGGAGTTTTGCCTTTGGATGCTGCCATTGCCTCAACCTTGCGGTAGAGCTTCTCGTCAACAAATGGGCCTTTTTTAAGTGATCTTGACATATCTTTTTCCTAAGGTCAGACTTTAAGTTGTCCGTAACGTTTACTCTTACGACGACGGAGGATGCGAGCATCCGTCCACTTCCCGCGTTGCCTTGTGCGACCGCCCTTCGACTTCGTGCCTGATGCACTTGCTGGGGTACGACCACCCTTGGAACGACCTTCACCACCACCAAGCGGGTGATCATGGTGACTCATTGCCATACCACGAACTTTAGGTCTTCGGCCTAGCCAGCGATTACGGCCCGCTTTACCGAGTTTGACATTTTGGTGGTCTGTGTTTCCAAGTTGCCCAATCGTTGCGCGGCAATCAATCGATACTTGGCGAATTTCGCCCGATGGCAACACAATAGTTGCCCAGCGACCCTCACGGTTACTTAACCGAGCAGCTGCCCCAGCAGAACGACACAATGCGCCACCCTTGCCAGGTTCAAATTCAATATTGTGAACAGTTAAGCCCGTTGGGATAAATTTCAAAGGCATGCAATTGCCCGCCTTTGGTTCAATCGCACTGTTAGAACTTTTTACTACATCACCATCTGTTAAGTTTCTTGGAGCAAGAATGTAACGCTTCACACCATCTTCGTATTGAAGCAATGCGATGTGGCAACTGCGGTTTGGATCGTATTCAATCCCAATTACAGTTGCTGTGATGTCATCTTTCAGCCGACGAAAATCGATTTTACGATAACGACGCTTGTGCCCGCCACCGCGACCTTGGACAGTTATTTTGCCTTGGTTATTTCGACCGCCACGTTTTTTCAGTGGTGCAAGAAGTGATTTTTCAGGACTCTTCTTTGTAACTTCAACGTGAAGGTTCACGGAAGCATTTCTGCGCCCTGGTGTTGTTGGTTTATAAACTCGAATAGCCATTGTGTGTCTCCGCTCACTCTTCTTAGAAGAGTTCGATGCGATCCTCCGCATGAAGTTTCACGATAGCGTGCTTTTCACTTCCAACCCTGAACCAGCCCATGCGATTTCGACGCATACGACCTTTACGAACCTGGGTAGCTACTGAAAGAACACGAACGCCATAGATTTCTTCTACAGCTAATTTAATTTGACTTTTATTTGCACGACGATCAACTTCAAAAGCGTATCGGTTGTTCGCCGTTGCATTAAAGGTTGTCTTTTCGGTGACAAGTGGCTTTCTGATGACTGTTGTTACTTCCATTACGCCACCTCCTCTACTTTCTTCCAAACCGAACCATCAAGAAATGCTTCCATTGAAGCCTTATCTACAACAAGGTACCTGTGGTTCAATAATTCAAAGACATTTAGTTGGTCTATGCGAATTGTGTCAACGTTTGCAATGTTTCGTGCTGAAACAGCAGCATTGCGGTTTTCGCTATCAACAGCAACCAAACAACTTCGGTCTACTCCAACAGCGTCAAGAATTGCTTTGAATTCTTTTGTTTTTGGGTCTGCAAAATCAAGATCAACAATGCATTTCACTTCGCCATCAACAAGTTTGGCTAATAGCGCATTCTTGTTTGCAAGTTGACGCATTTTCTTTGGCATATCTTTGCGGAAGTCTTCGTGTGTACGAGTCTTTGCAAATGTCACACCACCACCCTTACGGATGTTGGAACGTACTTGACCCATTCGGGCGTTTCCTGTTCCTTTTTGTTTGTAAATCTTTCGAGTAGAGCCCTCAACCATGCCACGGCTTTTGGTTCGTGCAGAACCTTGCCGGCGGTTGGAGTGGAACATCACGTACGCTTGTTTGAGAAGCGTTGGCTTTACCTCGGTTCCGAGCGTAGCTTCGTCGATACTGAGCGTATCAACTTGCTTGCCCTTTCTATCGTATATGGGAAGTTCAATCATAATCTTTAATCACCTGTGACTTTCGTCGTTGTTTGCCTTACTCTCTGATGCTTTCAGAAGTCCTAAGAGGAATGATTCCAATCTGGAGTCCGATGGGTGCTCAGTAGTGCTTGACTCGGCGTACTGTTGCGGTTTGTCGCGATCATCTGGTTCTCTGTCGAGCCTTGAAGATCTACCAATAAAAGAATTTATTTACTGGCTGCAGTTGTTTTCTTCCTGTTTAATCGTTTCGCTTCTCGTACGAGAACCATGCCTGTATTTGGCCCAGGGACTGAACCCTTTACCAAAAGCAAGTTTCTCTCACTATCAATATGAATGACAGGCAAACTACGACAAGTAATTTGCTTATTGCCCATTCGACCGGGCATACGTTTACCTTTTTTAGGTTTTGGTCCAGTACCGAGGTTCGTGGCGTGACCATTAATTGAACCTGGGCGGCGATGCGCACGCTTAACACCGTGCGATGCCTCAAGACCCTTAAAGTTGTGCCGCTTCATCCCGCCTTGGAACCCTTTACCCTTGCTGAAACCTACGATATCAACAAACATAACATCTTCGAAAACGGAAGCGTCCATTGTTTGTCCAACTTCAACATCGCCAAGTTCATCAACACGAACTTCGCGGTGGAATCGTTTGGGAGCAGTACCGGCTTTTGCATCATGCCCAATGATTGGCATAGTTGCACGCCCAGGACGAACATCTTCAAATCCCATCTGCACAGCATTGTATCCTTCAGCCTCTTCTGTTTTTACTTGTGTCACAACACAGGGACCAACTTCAACAATGGTTACAGGTATATTTGTACCATCTTCAAGAAAGTAACGTGACATTCCAACTTTTCTTCCAAGCAATGTTTTTGACATTTGTGGACCTTTTTAAGGGCTGAGGGTTTTAGCCAGAGGTCGTTGTTCGACGTGACCGAAGTGTTACATACAAGCGTGTTACGCTTTAATTTTTACAAAGACACCTGCAGGAACAACAAGGCGATTTAACGCTTCGATTGTTTGCGCATTTGGGTCTGAGATATCAATAATTCTTTTGTGTGTTCTGATTTCAAACTGCTCACGCGATTTTTTATTTACAAACGTTGAGCGGTTCACTGTGTAGATTTCTCTACGTGTTGGCAGAGGTACAGGACCTGCAACTCGAGCACCCGTGCGTTTCGCATGATCTACGATTTCTTTTGCCGAAGCATCAAGTGCTTGGTGATCGTAGGCTTCCATTCTGATTCGGATGATCTGCATAGCAGGGTGTTCTCCAACTTCTTCAAAAGTGATCCCGCAACACGCGGGGTCATTACACATACTCACCCCTCCAAAGAAAAGGGGTGAATCGGAGATTCTATCCTGATAAAGCCCCTCCTGTCAACTCTGGCATCAATTCTCAACCTCTTTTTCAGCCCCATTGATTACGTGCTACAGTGCCACGCATGCTGCAAGCATTCATGCTATCGATAGCCACTCTTTGGAGCAGTTCAATCTACCAAAATGGTGATATTGGTCTAAAAATCGATCTCCCCACTGAATCGAGGGTATCATCAACCTCAAAATCTCCACCTTTTTGTATGATTTCGAGTTCTAACCCTAGTAATATATGGCACTTACGGCTTGAGCGGGGCATCAATCCAAATGCAAAAACTGCAAATGAGTTACTCAATGTACCTCAAGACGACTATTTTTCAGACCACCAAGCGGTCATTGAAAATAGAAGTATGTTTGCTGGTGCTGTAGAGGGGTGGCTTCATGCTATCGAGCAAAGAGGAGCAGAGAATCCACTAGTCATCGTGCGCTTCGCCCTACCTATCGATGGCGACCAGTTTATCCTTGCTACAGGGCGTTTTTTGAGGTCTTCTTGGGATACCAACACAGAAACCATATTGAATTGCATGCAATCTATTCGACCTCTAGACCCAGTAAAACTTGTGCGAGACAAACTTAAGGGACTTGAAAACTCGACTACCATTCTCTCTTCGCTGAATAAAGATATTCTCAAACCACTTATTGGCTTCCAAGAATGGCGAAGAATACAATCAAATGAAGAAGATATCGGGTATGCATTAGTTCAAGTGTCAACAGGAAATATCGAAGAAGTAGAAATTCGAGATGGACAAGAGGATCTCGCCAAAACTGGCATTATCGTTACTGTGCGATCGCGGCTTCTTCCAAATGAAGCCACTGGCGTCGTTATTGACTCATTCGGCAGATACTGGGTGAGTTGGGATGGGAAAGAATCTCGTTGGTCAAACCGTGTAACAAGATGGCTTGAAAAAGCAAAAGCAACAGAAAGTGAAACAGGAATTCGTAACCGACCTGAAATCGGCTCACCCAAATCAAGAATTATTGTTATTCAGCAAGATTTAACTTCCGACATCATAAAACCTCCCTTTAAGGGTCTTGCTGAAGATCCATGGCTCCCGAGAGCTTTCGTGTGGGTGCTAGGTCCACTCCTTGCATCTGGGGATCACGACTCTACCTATATATGGATGACATACGAGAATAGCAATGAGCAACAAATAATAGCAACAAGAACCGACTCACTTCATGCAGATGACAACGGTAACTGGACTATTGAAACCCATGTTGGTGAAGGCGAAGTAATACTCTGGTCAACATTTGACTCGCAAGGTTCCCTTCTCAAACAAGTACAAAAGGATGGAGCCATCGTTACTGGAACAACTCCGGAAACCCTTAGGGCTATCTGGGAACCAAAAAACCTTTGGTGATTTACAGTTCGTTTATTTCTTTCACGAGGTTATGCAATTGATCTTCACAATACAGAGGAAATGCCCAATTCCTTTTCATTGCGATTTGAGTATCTTCAATATAGTCTGTCTTGTCCAACGGCAATTGTATTGTTTCCAACCACCTTCGCATTTCTTGGAAATGGACTTGCCTTTGTGGCGAACCGTATTCTGCAGATGAAATTGCATTTAAAAAAATTTCTTTTGTTGGGATGTCGAAAGGTGGAGAAAAATATTCGCGTCGAGCATCCGTCCACGTTTGCATTTGCAAAGGAAGTCGCAAGGAAGCTGTTACCATCACAGCATGGCATGGTTTAGCATCTAGCCAAGTACTACACCAGTGCTCCATACTTTTATCATACGCATACCCGCCCGTGCCGTGTACGAAAAGGTCGCAACCAATAAGCCGCGCAAGTAACGTCAAAGTCAACGCTCGTGGTCGCAAATCGAAACCAGTCTCTAGTTTTTGGTTTGTTATTCCTTCCCACAAAGGCAGTTCCATTTGATTCAGAAAAGGAATGCCGTTTGATGGAGCGGTTGTGAGCGCCGTATTGTATGCCTCTATGCAATATTCACTATCACGTTGCATCTCCTCTAACATTGCGTTTCCAAATGATGATTCAAGGAGTGCACTTGCTGGCACAACATGATTGACACACGCAAACGGTTCCATAAGCAACACCAAAGCATTTGCAATTTGCATTGCTGCGTTATCCCCACTTGCATTTTTCAACGCATCTGTAAACGGATTTACATTTTCACTAGCTTTCACCCTTGGCTGGTCTTTGAGAGAAATTGTTGCATCAAGCGTGGAAATTTGTTTTGTTTCCAATTTAAGATGATTACCAGAAACACAAAATTCAACAGCAGTTGCATTACCAATATAATGATCGGCTACTAAAAAAACTACAACTCCGCCGACCTGTTTCGCAATGCGGTTTGCCGCAATAAACTTTGCGAGGATACCGGGGTGAAAGAACGTTGGCTGATGCCCAACCATAATCACTGGTTTGTGTGGGGGTATATTATTTGATTCACGAAATTCTCTTTGCCAATCTGATAGATTTCGCCCAAGCACTTCTCCAACTGCAGGGGAAACGAGTGAGTTCCATTGCAAGTATTCTGGGAACACTCTCGCAATTGACACCTTTGTTAACAAGGCACATGTTCTCTTGCATTTGGCAGGAGCGCTTCATTTTTTCGCAACTCATTACAAAGCACTGCTCTGTAATGGTCAAGACGTTTTACTGGATCATCCAATTGCCCACCGAACGTGCGATTTGGGTCATTGTAAATCATGCGAACAGGAATTTCGCAAATTCGTAGCTGCCTTGCTGCTGCTTGTACCCAAAATTGAATTGGGAAAGCATAGCCATTGACATCAAAGTTAAAAGCGTCAAGCGTTTCGACTCTATATGCTTTGAAGCCACAAAACGCATCCGTTATTTCAATTCCAAGTGCATCGTGTAATTCTTCTGTAACTTGCCGATTAATCGCTTGACGTTCTTTCGGCGGCATATCGTTTTCGGGGTGCACTTCAAGATACCGACTGCCTGAAATGATGTCGACATCATCTCTTTGAATTCGTTCCATGAATTCAGGAATCGATGCTGGCTCATGTTGCTTGTCGCAGTCCATCGTTATGAGCCAATCGAAGTTATCGACTGCAGCCCATCGGAACATATCTTGCAGCGACCTTCCATATCCACGATTTTCGGAATGACGAATAACCTCCACCTTGTGCCCAGCCAATAACGCTGGCGTCAAATCATTCGACCCATCGTCTACAATTAGAATGTCGTTAGCGTATTTACAAACCTCGCTCAATACAGAATTTATGTACTTCGCTTCGTTATATACCGGAATACCAATCAGGATTCTATTCTTCATACTTATATTGTATAGGGTTTGACCCTAAAAAAAGGGCCCTGCCGAAGCAGAGCCCTTTCGTAAAATCATGTTAGAAGTGATTAGTAAGGATTAATCGCAATCACCGTTGTCGTTATTGTATTCTGCACAGTTGAGATAGATCGAATTTCCGTTCCATTCATATGTGCCGTCATCGCAATAGCCATCGCCAACCCATGTTTCTGGGCAGCAATTACCATTGCAATCTTCGATTTCGCCAGCAGGACATCCGGCACCGCCGTCATCACAATCACCACCGTCATTATCAAACGCATCGCAGTTGAGCCAAATTGCTACGCCTTCGGGGCCGCCATAGCCGTAGTCAGATGGAATGTAAGCACCATCATCGCAATAGCCATCGCCAACCCATGCTTCATATACATAGTCTGGGAAACATGTACCTTGG
>JABHWX010000122.1 GCA_018657585.1 Phycisphaerae bacterium | reverse complement strand
GAAGATGACCCACGATTCTTTACGCGCGTTGATTCGGACGACCCTCCGGGCGGTTGGTCACGGCTTGGCGAAGAGGGAATAGATAACGATGATGATGGACGTGTAAACGAGGATGGAATTGGTGGGTACGATCCAAACCGAAACTGGCCTGCCGATTGGCAACCAGAGTGGATTCAGTATGGAGCGACCGATTACCCGTTTAGTTTGCCTGAGACTAGAGCAGTTGGTGAGTTCTTACTCGACCATCCAAACGTGGCAGCCTGCCAAAGTTACCACAATGCGGGCGGCATGATTCTTCAAGGACCAAGTGCGTCTTACATAAAATACCCTCGGTCGGATTCTCGTGTCCATTCCGAAATCGCAAACAAAGGCGCTGAAATGCTTCCGTTTTACAAACCAATGATTGGATACAAGGACCTATACACTGTCCACGGCGGCGAAGATGGCTTCACATACGAAACGCTTGGGATTGTTAGTTTTACAAATGAGCTTTGGTCTGACAAACGAATGTACGCAAAGGAAAATAGCCCATCAAGTGAAGAACGTACGCAATTTCGTGATCTATTACAGTTTGAAGATGTATTTGTGCCATACCACGAAGTTGACCACCCAACCTACGGAAAAATCATGGTTGGTGGAACTAAAAAATACTCCAGTCGTGTAACACCGCCTTGGATGCTTGAGGAGGGTTGCCACAGAAACTTTGCGTTCACAATGTTCCACGCTGACGAAATGCCACTTCTTAAATGGGGTGCAATTGATATCAAGAAAATGGGTAATCAGTTGTGGAAAGTGACCATTGAAATAGCCAACGATAAACTTATTCCTTCACGTACTGCAATGGCTGCAAAGCATCACATTGGATCTCCAGATGTTCTCGATTGCTTAACATCTAGGACAAATAAAGTTGCCACCTCAGGAACAGTAAGGTCATTGCAAAAAACAACAAAACTTAATGTAATTGAATCGGAACATCCACAGCGAATTATTGTCAACAACGGCATTGGTGGCAAAAACAGCACGCTCTATCAATTCATTGTTCATGGTTTTGGTGAAATTGAGTTAGTTTACAAAGCTGAAAAAGGTGGAGAATTGCACCGCAAAGTACAACTAAAGGAACAGTTTGTTCCAAAGCCAATTGAACACAAGAGAGCTATCCCGGCTGACAATTCATGAACAAAGCACTTCAGAGGAACTTACGCTTATACCCGTGGTATGTTGGTTTATTCCATGCTTATTTTTGGCTCCCAGTTTACTTTCTGTTTTTTAACAGCCAACTAGATTTATCAAATGTCCTTTATTTAGCATCTATTTACTTTGCAAGCGTGGTTATCATTGAAGTTCCATCTGGTTGGTTTAGTGATACCTTTGGTCGAAAGAAAACGTTGGTTACCGCAAGTTGTTTTCTTTGCGTTGCGTATTCCATCTTTATTTTCGCTAACTCATTTGAACAATTTATGATTGCCCAAATATTCCTTGCAGCAGGAATTGCTTTTAACAGTGGCACTGACACAAGTTTTCTCTTAGAAACAACACAGGCTTTGGATAACGAGGAAGCGTACGGTCCTTGCGAAGCAAAAGCAATGAAATTCAATTTTCTTGGCACTGCTTCTGCGGCCGTTCTTGGCGGGCTTGCCGCAATTCCTGATTATCGGGGAGCATATGTACTTTCGCTTGTGGGTGGAATTGGATTACTTATTTTCACACTGCGTTTCAAAGAGCCATTGCAACGCGTAAAGGAGGGTCGAACAAACATTTTCAAACAAATCGAATCTTGTTTTGGATTGCTTCGTAATGTTCGATTACTTTGGTTATCTGTTTTCGCTGTCTTTATAATTGTCATCAATCATATTCCTTACGAGTTTTATCAGCCATATATTGAGGAACTTGCAAAAAAGCACAATGCTATTAAAGCAACTCCTTTTTTATCTAGCGTACATTTAACGTTAACCATGCTCATTGCCTCATGGATAGCCTCGAGGTCAATACGTATCAAAAATAAAATCGGCACGAACACAACACTGCTATCAGCAGCAGGGTTACAAATTGCAATGATTGCAACCATGCACTTTTTCATGAGCATTCCCGCCGCAGTTATAACTTTACTTCGCAGTTGCCCAAGAGCACTGATGACTGCACCGCTCAATGTAGCCGTTGCGCCGAATGTGCCCGCATCCAAGCGAGCTACGTTCCTTTCACTGCAAAGTTTATTCGGGCGGCTTGGCTATTCCCTCACGCTTGCATCCTTCGCTTCTGCCGCAGGAGGGGGCGAATGGCCAGCGATTGCAAAAATGCTCGGATGGGGCATGTGGGGTGGGCTCGCTGGTTTTGCGATCCTTCTCATCACTTCTAGACGGGCGAAGTGACTGTCACTTCCCGTTGATTGTAAGTTTGGTTTTCTTTGGATTCGCTGCTTTGCTACAACACGAATTCTTCTTCCATCTAGGAAAAAATAGGTGGATTAGAATCAAAATTGCGAACAAGACAATCAATGTCACAATCCAAAATTGCCAAGAAGATACTGGCATCACACAACCGCCGATACAATGAGAAAAGTGACGAACGAAGCAACCCAAGCAAGTACTGTCATGTAACTCAGTTGTAAAAGTGCCCAGTTCCAAGAGCCAGTTTCGCGTTTAGTGACTGCGATGGTTGGCAAGCACTGCATAGCAAGTACAAAAAAGACCAACAAACTCGCAGCAGTGGGCAGCGTAAATACTGGAGAACCGTCATCCCGTTTTGCTTTTTCTATTTTCTCTAGAACCCCTTCGTTTTCGGTGTCACCATCACCCGCTGTTAAAACTGCGAGCGTCGAAACAAATACTTCTCTTGCTGCAAAACTCGTCATCACGCCAACTGTTAATTTCCAATCGTAACCAAGAGGAGCAAATACTGGCTGTACAAATTTGCCGATTTTGCCAGCAAAACTTCCTGACAATTGTTGCACGTACTCTAAAGAATTCGCTTCGTTTAACAATCGTTCTGATTGTTCTGTTTGGGTAACAATACTTGCCTGTTCTCTTAGAGCAATCACACTTTCAGAAGCATCCATTTTTGGATACGCAGATAGCCACCAAAGAATAATGACAATTGCAAGAATAACTGTTCCTGCATTCTTTAAAAATATCCAAGCGCGATCAACTGTGGTTAAGAAAGCCGTTCTAATGGAAGGTAATTTATAGGTTGGCAATTCCAACATCATTGGACGAGACTTACCAGGGACAACAGTTTTTCTAACAATTAGAGCTGTAAATAGTGCTGCTAATGCACCTAAAATATAACATCCAAAAAATGCTAGCCCTGCAAGAAATGGGGAATCGGCAAATAACAATCCCACGAGGAGTACGTACACGGGTAACCGAGCGGCACAACTAAAGAATGGTGCAACCAAAATAGTTGCAATTCTGTCGCGGCGATCAGGAACAATTCTTGCAGCCATTATCGCTGGTATTGCACAAGCATGAGCAGACAAAAACGGGACAAATGATTGACCAGGCAAACCAAATTTGCGTAGCAAACGATCCATAACAAATGCTGCTCTTGCTAAGTAACCTGTGTCTTCAAGCAAGCTAATAAGGAAGAACAAAATGCAAATCTGAGGCAAGAATACAACCGTGCCAGCAACACCGCCAATAACTCCATCGACAACCATGTCGTGCAAGTCACCATCTGGAAGTAGACCACCCACAACGGTACCGACATGTTCAAAAATCGTTTCGACAATATCCATTGGGAAAGCGGCAAGTGTAAATATTGTCCAGAATAATCCAGTCATAACTGCTGCAAAAACAAATAGTCCAAGAATCGGATGGGTAAAAGCTTTATCAACACGATCTGTAAATGTTCCTATTGCAAGTTCACCACCTACACTAGATGCAATGATTTCGTTTGCCCAAACATTAACCGCTTTGTGGTCTTCGATTGGTGGCAATGAAACCGAAGAGGAAACTGGTTTATCGAGAGATTTGTGAAGTTCTGGTGTACCTTGCCCTGTTCTAGGATGCACAGGAACCACTTTGCACCCTAGTTTTTTTCCAAACTTATCTGCATCAATCGTCAAACCAGACTTTTGAGCAATATCAACCATTGATAGCGCAACAATGCATGGAACACCGTGATGAAGCACTTCGTTCACGATCGTTAAGTTTCTCCGTAGGTTTGTAGCATCAGCAACAACCACAACAGCATCTGGCTTCTCGCAATCAATTCCGTCAAGTGCTCTTCGACACACGTTAGACAATTCATCTTTTGCATCTAAGCTATAAATACCCGGAAGATCGGTGAACGTTCGTTTAATATCTCCTGAAGAGCATGAACCTTTTCTTGCTTCAACTGTGCTTCCAGGAAAGTTTGCTGTTGCACTTCGCAAACCACAAAGTCGATTAAACAGAGTTGTCTTCCCAACGTTTGGATTTCCCAAAAGTAAAATGGAGGAAGCAGCACTTGGTTGCGAATCAGGAGATGACATCAAATGAATCGCTTAGTTACAAACGCCACAACGACGAACCATGATGCGGCTCGTTATTTCTCTTGAAAGTCCTAGCCGAGTTGCTTCAACTTGGATAATGCATGGTTGCCCTTGTTGGCAAAGTTCAAATGAAGCATCTTCATGTAATCCCATTGCAGCAAGAGAATCTCGCTCGTCATCTTCAAGTTCAGTTACATGCACAACTGCTTTTTCCCTCTCGCCAAGTTGGGAGAGTGGGATGCACTCGCTTTCGATTGTTGGGCTAATTGTGGTCATAATTGGACTTGCTGTTGTTACTGATACTCATTCTCAACTAAAAGAGGAAGAATACCACCCAATCCTATAGTTAGCAAGTCAATAATGGAGAAGGGAGTCTTTTTTTAAAAAACAATAACTACGAGGCGTAAATCGTCGCTTTTTTGGTGACATCCTCAATATGCCCAGCCATTGTAAACGCTAAACAGGCAGAAACTTGGTCGACTCCGATGCCAAGCAGTTTCGCGGCAGCAAGGCGATAGGTAGCAAGTTGTGGGGCATAATTTTCAATTTTACTTTGTAGGTCACTTTTATCGAAGGTATCCGATTTCCAATCGATGACTTCGGCTCGTT
>JABHWX010000018.1 GCA_018657585.1 Phycisphaerae bacterium | reverse complement strand
GGGGAACAGGCAACATGTTCAATGCGAACAGAATCAAATTCAAAAAACCCCCAGTGAGTAAAAATGTTTCCATGGCAGTCTGTTCAGTGTTTGGGTCATTAATAAAGCCGAGTACTGTGAGTACCACAAACGCGATCAAAAGGTTCATCGCTGGTCCTGCAAACGAAACTAAAATGCGTCCCCATTTCCCATGGCGAAATTTATAGGGATTCACCGGCATCATGCCCCAAGCAATGCCAATAATTAAAAACGCGATAATCGATGGAACACCCATATGTACTATTGGGTTTGCCGTCATGTGTCCAGTAGTACTGGGAGTATCATCGCCTTCCCAAATCGCCGCCCAGCCGTGCGCAAGTTCGTGCAACGTAATAGAAAAAATTACCCAAAAAATCCATGCTACAAGCTCGGTTCCTCTCCCCGCATTCCACAAATCATGTACCCACCATCCACCCATTACTTTATTTCCTTTAATGCAAACTGTATTTCTTCAGCACTTGGTAAACCGCCAATCCAATTTCGACAACTCACATTCCCATTTTCATTTGCAGGGACGCCAAATAAATCTTTCCCACGTACTAAAATAGTTGGCGCTCCCCATCCAAGCCGCGGGTCTCCGCTTTGAAGAGCCATTAGATCCACATCACAAATGTCAGCATTCGGTTCAGCCTCCATCAATCGTTTTCGCAGTTCGGGTGTATTTGGGCACCCATCAAACCCGAGGAATGCAATATCTTTTGAAGATGTACTAGAAACAGTCATGGAATAGGAGGGGTATGGTAATGCGAAGTGATTGCATTAGCATCTTATATAGCCTACGCTGTTCATTTGATGCCTGCTGAAACCAACAACCTTACCGATGAAGAGCTACTTTCTGCCCATATTGACGGAGATTCATCCGCTTTTCCAGAATTAATGGGAAGATATAAAAATGATTTACTTCATTTCCTTATTCGATTTGTAGGCTCTACGGCGGCCGCAGAGGACGTTTTTCAAGACGCCTTTCTCCAAGTTCACATTTCCGCCGAGACTTTTGACCCCACAAGGCGATTTAAACCATGGCTTTTTACGATTGCTGCGAACAAAGGTAGGGACTGGCATCGTAAGCATTCAAAGCGCACAGTATTGTCACTGTCGCAGGCTATAGGAGGGGACGGCGAAGGAACACGGTTCGTCGACCTCATGGAAGCGGATCAGGAATTACCAGATGCAACATTGCTCGATAATGAACAGATTGACAGAGTGCGAGATACCGTCGATCAACTCCCTAGCCACTTACGGGAGATTCTTTTGCTGAGTTACTTCCAACAAATGAGTTACTCGCAAATTGCAGACTCACTGCAAATACCACTTGGAACAGTCAAGAGTAGATTGCATGCGGCAGTTGCTGCGTTTAGTCAATCGTGGCAAGCAGTTAATATTGAGGAGCAGGCATGACCGACGTATTTGATCATCTGAAACTGAGTAAAGCAGACGCAGAAATGCTTGATCAACTTGTTGATGTTGGTTTTGATATTGATCAACTAGAATACCTCACCGCAGAAGAAAAACAACGTGCGAATTCAATTCTAAAAATGCTTGGTTTTCTAGATGTATACCCAGTAGAAGATGCTTCTGAAACGCTCATCGATGCGACTCTTGCACGAATTGATCAATACGAAAATAATCGATCATCGCGAATGCATATTTCTACAGCAGAAGTTAAAACGACTAGTCGGGGGTTTTTATTTCCAAAACTGGATCTTCTCGCCACAGCAGCAGCAGTATTGTTATGCGTAGCACTTGTTTCAATGTTCGTGAAATCAAATCATGATATTTCTATTCACCAACAATGTGCAACGAATATGGCCGGGGTAGGTAATGGGCTATTTACATACGCGCAAGACCACAACGGAGAAATGCCAACATCAACCGTTGCATCTCTAGGCTCATTGTTTGATGATATCATCCCAGAGCGTACCGATGCGGAAGTACTTGTTGAAGAGGGATATTGTGACCATCATCATTTGAATTGCCCAGGTCATGGTGGCGCGGGTGGTGGCTTTAGTTACCAAACGCAATCTGCGGATTCTTGGAATCATCTGAAGAGCCGAGGCCGAATTTTTATTATTATGGCTGATCGAAACCCTATTCTGGACGACCTGCTCGCTGGCGGTACCCCAGACCCTCTTACACCTTCG
>JABHWX010000121.1 GCA_018657585.1 Phycisphaerae bacterium | reverse complement strand
TCCTATCGATTGCCCAGACATCAACGGAGATGGAATCGTAAACGTAACCGACTTGCTCGTAGTCATCGACCAGTGGGGATTAACTAACTCCCCTGCTGATGTAAACGCTGACGGCATCGTCGATGTATCCGACCTACTCATCGTGGTCGGCAACTGGGGACCGTGCGAGTAATCAACTAAACAACGCAGCAATCTTATCGTCACTGTCTAAGCCACGGTCTTTTGAATGCAGTTGCCTCTCATATTGACAATTGACTCCGATTGGTAAGACTCGTTCATGTAGATTGACACATCTTGGGAATTAGTCTCCCTCAATATAATCCGCAGCGGCAACTAGTTGTCTAACCCGTTCCTGAGCTGCTTCATCCATTACAAACGAAGGGGTTTGCCCTGTGAGTTTTTGCACATCCTTCTCATGAGCATCAAGTAAATCCGGGTGAATAGTTTCTTGCGGTTTGCCTAGAGAGTATGACAGAATAAGCTTAGTTGCTTGTACATCGCCATCTCGTGCTAAAGCAATCATCGACCCCACTATCTCATCCAGATGAGCCCCTACTGCCTCAAGCATTTTGGAACGCAATTGCGCCACTCTCCTTGCATGTGGGTTACCTGTACCACACTTATTGCCCTCTGCAAATTGACCGTTTGCGGTTCGTCCGTTAGTTCCGTTTGTTGACGGTTTACTCATGATATTTCTCCCGTTGTTTTACCGTTGTTTAATTCACTTGCCAACTTCAACAATGCTTCGAGTTCCTCACTCGAAAGACCTTGCAACAAGGCAAGTAATCGCAACATTTGCTCGCTTTTGTTTTCTACTGCTGTGGATTCTGCTACACACTCAATTGACGAATCAGTGTTTTCTGTGTTTTTAATATCACTAGAAGTGTTTTCGGTTGCAAGGTTCGAATCCTGTCTCGCCCATTAAATAAGTCATGGCCAACGCCATGACTTATTTAATGGGCAACGCGTAAGGAGCTCACGCGATTGGATCCTTTGAAATCTAGGCAGGGAAAGAGCGAAGCGCACGCTCCCTGCCTAGATTTCAAAGTTTCCGAGACACTCTCCGGCGGCGCTGATTGCTACCGCAATCATCGGCGACGAATCCTGTCTCGCCCATCGAGTAGCACCTACCTGTTTATGCAGGTGGGTGTTTCTCATTGCACGCTCTACACTTACAGATTCACTGCGAAAACTCTGTGCAGCATGATTCATACCCAAACCGCTGGGTACTGCTGTGGATTCTGCGACGTTTTTGTTTCCCCCCTGCCCCTCGCAGTGGGGTTGTTTTATATAGAGAATATGCGTTCTTTCAATTTGATGCATAATGCACCGTGAAGGAGCATTGAAATGAGTGAGAAAATCAAAACATTTATAACAATTTTATTTGTATGCATAGTTAGTTCTTTGTTGTCGGGTTGTGCTTCCTTTGAGGAAACTATTTCTAATGAAACAAAAGGCAGAACAATATCTAAAGAGTCAGAGGGAAATTACATAGACGGCAAGAGAGAGGGCAAATGGACTGAGTGGTATGAGAATGGGCAAATAAAGTCAGAGACAAATTGGAAACACGGCAAGAAAGATGGCAAATGGACTTATTGGTATGAGAATGGCCAGAAAAAGTCAGAGGTAAATTACAAAGACAGCAAGGCTATCAAATGGACTCGGTGGAATGAGAATGGCATTCCTGTGTGGTGAGGTTGTTACTTGACTACACAACACCACTCTGAACACCACAGATAACCCTTTAGAATGGGGAATACGTGGTGTTTCAATTTGATGCATAATGCACAGTGAATGAGCATCACAATGCAAAATGAAGAACGAAATAAGGACAAAAAACTTTCGGGTATTCTGCGTCACCTGATCTTCGGTCATTTTTGCGCTAGAGCCATTAGAAAGTCATTGCACAAATCTCTGCTCGAGGCGCCAATTAACCTCGATCGGCGAGAACGAGTAGCAGTTATGAAATCGATTTCACAGAAGAGCCACGAGATTATGGCATCGGATCGGACGCGGATTATCGATCCGCCATCGCGTGGGCACCTTGAATGGACTGCTTGGATTCTTTCGGCTTATCAGGTGCTACGACCGCGGTTTGATTCCGACGAAGAGGCCATCGAGTTTATCGGCGAAGCTTCCACGCGCGGGTTTAATACGCGAATGCTTCGGCTTGGCGTCTGGATTCTGCTTCGATCTTGCAGAGATAATCTAGATCAAGTCAAATTACTGCTCGGTGCCGGACTCAGGCAATATGGGGTCACCTTTGACTGGACCATTCCGCAGCAGGAGGGAGAAATCCGCATGGAAATTACTCAATGCTTCTATGTTGACTTTTTTCGGGCTCACGAGTTGCCGCTGCTCACAACCGTGCTATGCCGCCTCGATAAGTTGTGGTTCGATCACATTGATGCAAGCAAGCATGGATTTTGGTTTGATTATGCCCGCTACAAAACAATGTCTCGCGGAGCGGAGAGATGTGTGTTTCCGATTGTGGCTGTGACGGTTGGCGCATCGGACTGACCACAAAGTGACATAGTAAAGTTATTCATATCCCATTCGTCTACGAACTAAGAAGAATATTTCTCTGAAATCACTGAAGCCTACTTTGGTAAATTCGAT
>JABHWX010000120.1 GCA_018657585.1 Phycisphaerae bacterium | reverse complement strand
TCAAACGCTTCGTCAGAGAGGTGCGAGGCATCGTGAACGATTCCTGATTCGTCAAGAGCAGAAATAAGTTCGATACCTTCGTTTGTAATTGGTCCGCCGGTGGCATTGCCCCCGGCATATCGCGTGCCAATTGCCCAAGTTAATCCTGCGATACGTAAACCTTGCGATCTCCACCACGCAACATCTTCGGCATTGCGAATGGGATCAGCTCCCTCCATAAGCAGAAGTACTGTGAGTACTTCATCGGTGTCACATCCGTCGTGTTGAATGACAATTCGTTTTTCTTGTTCAAGTTGTTGGTAGATTTGAAGTTGCTCTACACCAGCTTGAAACGCTGCGTCTCGGTCCATGCAGTCTCCGTACCCACAAGGCCCGTCTTTTGGAAACGTACAAATAGTTCCAAAGATAGTTCTTACATTGCTTCCTTCTACATCGGGCAAAGAGATGCAATTTTCGGAATCAGCAGTGCATACTTCGTAGATATTTTTGCCATGCAGTGCGATATAGGCAAGGTCAAGGTGTCCATCAATCCATTTCATTGCTGAATCATAACTAGGCATGCTCTTGGCGGGTATCCTGTAGCAAGTATGGAAGAAACTAACGAAGCAGAGGAGTTCTGCCCTCAAGTAAAAACAGAGCGTTCAAGGCGAATACAGGCATTGGTTGTTGCCCTAGTTGCGCTTGCTCTTTTAGCTGTTGCGTTTGTACTCAAGCCATCTCAAGATGGAGTCGGTACCCACAGGCAGCTTGGCTTGCCAAAATGTGGATGGATTCTAGCAGCAGATCTACCGTGCCCAACCTGTGGAATGACGACCGCATGGAGCCACACCGTACGTGGAGAACTTCCTACGGCATTCACAACGCAACCAATGGGAATGATTTTGGCTTTTGTAGCCATTGTTATAGCAATAGGGGGCTTCATTTCTGCGATTACGGGATATTCGTTTGCGCCTCTGTTTTATCGTTTTCCACCATCGAAGATATTTATTCTTTCTATTTTGCTCGCAGGTATGGCTTGGGGGTATAAAATCCTTCTACACAAAGGAATTTTATGATTCGCACAAGTATTCTTCTTCTCGCTTTTTTTGCAACCGTTTTTAATGCAGGATGTTCTATTTTTGGTTTTATTGCTGCAGGCAAACAAGCCATGGAAGACCAGATGCTCATTGAGAAACCAGCAGAGTATTCGCTTGAAGGTTTAAAAGTTGCTGTTGTTATTGATACAGATTTAGTAGTGCATTACGAACATCCAGGAATTTCTACACTTATTGCAGGTGCCATAGCGGGTCGCATCGCAAAGAATGTCCCAGATGTGCAAGTTGTTAGACCAGACGCTGTTGCGCGCTGGCAATTTGAAACTCCCCAATGGACTGCAATGCCCTCATCAGAGATTGCTAAGTCTCTAGATGTTGACCGAGTTATTTATATTGACCTTCAAACATATTCACTTACACCTCAAGGGAACATACATCAGTGGGAAGGTAAATGTTCTGCAATGATTGGTGTTATTGAAGCGGATAGTTTTGAACACGATGGCTTTGTAGATTCGTATGAAATTACAACAGAGTTTCCCCGAAGCCTCTCGGTACTTATGAAAGAAGAAGCAGACGAGGGGCTAATTGAGCGGGGATTACTCAATGAATTTATAAAGCAAACATCTTGGTTGTTCTACTTCCATATTGAACCTAAACATCCTGATAGATACAGACCTGAATTAGAGGTGAAAAAGTGAAACGTATATTTGCTTCAATTCTTCTTTTAGGTTCTGTTGCTCTGTTGAGTTCTTGCAATATTGCTGCGGTTGCAGCATACGTTACCTCGCCAGACCCCGAGCAGGAAGCCCTGTTCACTCTTCCGAATGTCCCAACAGTTGTATTTGTTGATGACAGAAGAAATGTGATGCATCCAGTGCGCCTTCGTAGAGTTATTGCTGAAGAAATCACAAATGAACTGCTAAATCGAGAGATTTTAACGACGATGATTTCTCCAAGAGATATTTTGAGAGTAAGTGCTACAAACGATAGATACAACGCGCCCTTACCAATCAACGAGCTAGGTAAATCTGTTAGCGCTTCTACAGTTATTTATGTTGAGATGGTCGCCTTTGGTCTGACAAGCGACGGTCAAACTGCCAGCCCAAGAACAACGTGCAGCATCCGTGTGATTGATGTGGAAAATAGAGAGCGTCTGTTTCCCACTGACCCTGCAGGCTACTCGGTATCTGAGTACATGAAGCATGTTACTGCGAATCGTGTTACTTCATCATCTGACGCAAGAAAACTTGCGGAAGAACTTGCGGTAAAACTTGGCGACTCTGTTGCTGAAATATTTTACGACCACGTAATTGGCCGCCTTGGCGATAATTTAGAGGGGAAGTAAATTGTGCAGATGTTGCACGTTCTTGCTCCAACCCAACAAACAACATCTTCATTAATCCTTCAACTTGCAAGGGTTTCGATACGCCAATCACATCAATTTGAGCATTGGGTAGTCGTCCTCGGAAGTGAGCAAGATGCTCGCTATTGCAAATCAATCGGTTTGCCCGTTCTTGGCTCCATTGGAGGGCCTCGAGACCAATCGCGAACATTACAAACGCGATTGACACGATATCTTTCGGAGTGTTTTACATCAGAAAAAAAAATAATGGCATGGGGTTTTGATGCAATGTTGGCAACGAATAGATGTTCTGAGAATTTTGACGTTAGTGCTTTTGTTGATGAAGTGGATTTATCTAGAAGATCTTGTGGAATGCAAACGTGCATACCAACGTCACCCTGCGGGGCAGCAGCATTGAGAACGCTTGGCTTTAAGAAACACCAAATTGCGGAGTCTGTTTTTGGGATTGAACCATGTCCACTTGTTGTAGATGCAATTACTGTTCGTGACTCTTTGCGAGTGCAGAATGGGGAATTTGTAGTATCTATTGTTGGAGATTTCGGTGATTGGAAAGAACTGCTTTCAATGGCTGTTCGATTGCAGTCTGCAAATATAAACGTTGCTTTTGTGCTTCCTCATACGTTTGTAAGTCGTGTGCCACTCTTGAAATCTGCACGTTCACATGGAATTGCAGATATGTTTATTCAATTGCCTTCGACACTTCGTCAGATTGATGTGTTGCATGCTGCTGACTGTGCATGGTGTCCTGCAACATCCCGTAGTGATAGATCCTGCGGTGTACTAGCTGTTTTGGAAGCAGCGAGTGTACAAACTCCTCTTGCCGTGCAGTGTAATCATCCTGTGTCTTCAATCCCATCGATAGGTTCTCAAATTGCATGGGCAGAAAATGCACTTGAAGTTGCAGGCTGGATGCTAGAGATTAATAGTGTGCCAAAGAACGAGTGCGAACGAAGTTCTGCTCGAGTTTCTGCTGTTCGCACTCTTACAACGCCCAGCAGGTTTGTTGAAAATTTATTTCTGCGTACTGCAGTTATCGCGTGATTATTTTTGATACGGAGTGGTGGCGGGTACAGACCTACTTCGAGATGAAGTTCTAGTTTCATGTATTGGTGCAACAATGTGCTGTAGTGCAATCGCAGAAATACCTTTTGCATCACAGACACAGGCATCAATAACATGTCCAAGGTAGAGTCTGCAATCTGCATCTGGTGACAGATGTCCTTCAAGTTTGCAATCAAACCATGCAAGCGATTGTTTAAGGATTGGCATGCCTGTTGCGGCTTCAGTAGTTTTGAGAGACAAAAATGGATCGTCTTCTTTCTCATTATCTTGACCGAAGAGTCTCTTTACTTGTTTATCGTTTGGCGAAACCATGCACAAGGCAAAAGCACGAGCATCTCGCAACATCGGTTCTATTGCCCGGCCCTTGGGAATGGCTACAACAAGCATTGGTGGCTCTATGCTGCATTGTTGAACCCACTTTGTAATAATCCCATCTCGGTATTGTTCGTGTTTACACGTCAGCACATAGGTAGCATGTGGGATGTTGCACAATGCGTTGTGGATTAATTGTGGATGAGCTATCGGGTTCGTCATATTTTTTTGCACCACTAAAAAACGTTGCAAGTAATTGCAACTGCTGTACTTAAGATGCCACAATAATGGCAAAAAGCAAGGTCCGAGAACTAATGTCTTCACCTTTTATTGCAAAAGTGTTGCAAAATGGGGAAAGGTGGGGTACTGTGGGGACGATTGGTAATGACGAATCGAACTACACATCATGTTATTCACAGGCGAAACAGAACGATCTATCGACGAGAAGTCACGAATCTCTATACCAGCAGAGATGCGGACTGCCTTTTCGTCTGGAATAGTGTACGCGTCACCTGGCGGGAACGATTCTATTTGGCTCTCTCCAGAGGGAACGTTCGAGCAAAAGGCAAGTTTGCTCGGTCAATCACTCTATCCAGACGAAGACATGATGGATTTCGAGCAAATATACTTTTCGCAATCTCGACGGCTGGAAATCGACAAGCAAGGAAGGATACGCCTTCCAGAAACTCTCTTGGAAAAAGCAGAGATTCACGGGCAAGCGTATGTGATTGGAGTCGGGGATCATCTCGAAATCCTCAATCATTCGGCTTGGGAGAAAAAGCGAGAAGCAAACCTCAGCAAACTTCGGGAAATCATGAAGCGCTTGCG
>JABHWX010000119.1 GCA_018657585.1 Phycisphaerae bacterium | reverse complement strand
TTTTCCTTTTGCTAGTAGATGTTTTAGAATAATTGTTGGACCATAATCTTGGTCATAATTATTGTCATGCACACTGTGTACTTCGGCATCGCAAAACGCGTGTATCGGCGTTTGATCTGTTAACCAAAAATCGATTCCTAAATGAACGGTTCTGTATTCTGGACCGCAATTTCCTTCTATTTCATACGCAGAGGTGCTATAAATTGGTCGTGTTTCTGCATATCCTCCGGCAAAGAAATTCGTTGGGGCGTTTTTACTACGTTGTGCCATTTTGAAATTGCTAACATCCAAGTCGTTATATTCAAATTCGTGCCCTAGCGAAGTGCTCCCAACACTCATGTCTATATTTTCCACCTTCTCGAAATTAATGCTTGGCAAGAGTTCTTTTAAACTGCATTGGTTGTCTGAACAGAACGATTTGAAACTTTTCAAATTCGCATGCGCATCGAATCCACAGGCCTTTCTGAAATGGCAAGCAGCCAATTCGGGGTGGATAGCAATCCATTTCTCTAGTACTTTCCAAGCAGGTTTTTCGCTGATTTGATGGTATTCGTTTTCTGGCTCTGCAATTTTATTCATTGCAGATTTTGTAACTGTTATGGTTAGTCGCATGGCAACCAAAACGTGAAGAACTGCCAGTTCCTCTTCTAGTAATGGAAAATGCTTGTGATAGCCTTTTACTACTTCAACAGCAGCAGCGATGGGATCTTCCTTGTGCATGATTGCATATGCCAAGGTGATTGCTACATCGTTAATGGTCTGTGTTTTAACAGCGTCTCCATAATCAATGATCGATAGTACCGATGGATTTATTAATTCATTTTCAACGAGAATGTTATTGTCATTTACATCATTGTGAATAACGCTTTTTCTGAACTCAGCGTGTACGGGTTGTATTTGTTCGAAAGCGGTTAAAAAAGCAGAAAGAATATTCTTTTGAGTGCCTTCGAACATGTCCAATTTTTCTTTGCACCAAATAGCATTTGAAATGTCCCACTCAAGGTATCTTTCGGCAAAATGATGTTCAAAATCCTGAAACCCTTCAGTAAGCAGACCAGCGAATTCTCCCAAGCTATGAAGCAAAGTATTTGTAATTGGATTCACTGAAGACCAGAGTCTGCCTTCAATCCAGCTCGTAAGGCGAACCAACCTGTCCTCTCCATTTTCATCTTTAACTTTGGAGATGGCACTGCCATTTATATCCAGAATAATTTCTGGAATTTCCATCGCATTTTTTGTGGCGGAATGTTGTAATAGCTTTGATTGGAAATCGACATAATCCAGATTTTCGGCGGGTCTGCTGATCTTTAACAAATAGTTCTTGTTGGTTGTTTGTATCTTAAAATTGAAATCAGCCTCGCCATCAAGAGCGATGGCTTCTCCAGACAGGTTGAATAATTCCTTGGCAATTGTCTTAGCCTCATTCGTACTAATTTTGATGGCAGAATATTCTAATGACATAATCTCGTTTAATCATATCTCAGAATAAGCATCCATGGTTTTGTAGTAAACTCCCTGTCCACGAAACGAGGAGCTGTTGACACTTTTGTTGTCACTTAGGCAGAAATCCCTCTGGACAGGTGGCCGAGCGGCTAAAGGCACCGGATTGCTAACAAAGCACTTTCTAAATTCATACTATTTCTATTGAAATCGTCACAACTTGATGTCATACTTTTACTAATGGAAAGAAATACTATGAAATTTATTTGTATAACATTTGTTGCAACCTTTTGTTTATCTGGAATGTCTATTGCAACTGAGATGAAAATAGGAATGATTAATTGGAATACCTGGCCAATCCAATCCTCGCATCAGCCTATAGCGTTAAACACGTTCAGTAGCTTTTGCAAAAGTGCTTCTACTCCCAGCATCGATAAAGGTTGGATAATCCAAGAAGCAGCCGACTCACTTGAAAATTCCCCTCATAATTCAGGCTTGGATTCCTTCGTGTTGAAGATGGATCTCGATGGGCACCACCTCTCGCTGAACGCATATGACGACAATTGGACAAACCAGCCGGACCATAACACTAAATCTGTCAGTCTTGACGTTCAAAATATCCTTAACTACATCAGCAACATCCCTAACTCGATAGTGCAGCAACTGGTAACTAATGTCGATAGCGGGCAACCTATGCTAGACATTAACCTCGATGTCGAGCCCAAGTTCAGCCCTCCTATCCCTGATCCCACCACCCCAATAGAATGGCAACAACTTTACGATCAATGGCTCTCCATGATGCAACATATTCACAGCCTCATCTACGATTTCAACAATCCAGCAGATGGAACAACTCCACCAATCAAGGTGACGCTTTCAGCTTTCATACCTATGGTTATGGTTGACCCTGTAAATCATATGACCACCAGTCAGTTCACCGAGGCCTGGACATATTGCGACACGCTCATTGTAATGGGCTATCGAAATCTTCCTTGCTTTACTATTCCATGCGAAGGCACCGACCCTTCAGCAACAGGTACAGACGGTTGTGAAGATGGCTTTACACGGATCGGAAGAGCGCTTGCAGCTACTGTGCCGCCAGGTAAATATTGTTCAATCGCGCTTGAATTATCCAGAGGAAACGCATCCAATGAACTCTCTGGCTGCGATAAAATATCATTTGGATATTCTAAAATTTATGATGTTCCAACTGATCCAGTTGGACATCGAACGAACTTTCTCAAGACCGCTATCGAACAGGGTTGGGGAGGATTCACTGCCGCTGAGCAAGCAATGTTTAATCCCAACGGCGCATTCATATTGCACAGTTACGAGCCATTCAGTTGTTTTCGTGATGACATACAAGCTCCTGGATCGCCTGATACATGCGACACAACATGTACGAATTGCACCGAATCCGGATGCACACCTACGCTGTATGCACCGCCTTCAGGTGTCTATGGTGATGTCAACAGCGATGGCATTGTTGATGCAAATGACCTCCTTGCTCTTGAAGAACTACTCGGAAGTTGTCGAGGCGATTTAAACTTCGATGGTGTTGTGAATGTCCACGATATACTCATCACAATCGGCAACTGGGGCGCATGCCCATAATGTTCCGCACCCTACTTATCTCGCTCTGTCTCACAAGTACAGCACTTGCTACCACCTGGACAGTCGACGATGATGGTAAGGCAGACTTTGACAACATTTATTTAGCAGTCGCCGCTGCGAGTGATGGTGATGTAATTTTGGTTATGGAAGGCACGTACTATTCCTCATATATCAACCCCCATGGCAAGGACATACTAGTTGAGGGCGAGATCAGTTCAAAGGGCGAGTTGCTAGTGACCGTCGATGGCATGCAGTCGGGGGCAATCCTCGAGTGTTATAGTGGCGAAGGACCAGACACTGTATTTCGGAATCTTATTTTGACGAATGGAAGTTCATACTACGGCGGTGGCATGACACTGTTTGACGGAAGCAGCCCAACCGTTGAGAACTGTATATTTCGTAGCAACACAGGAACAATCGAAGGCGGGGCGATTCATCTTCGAGAGAACTGCAATCCAATAATTAATAATTGCATGTTTGAAGACAACATCGCAAATGGCCCCGGTGGCGGGATTTTTTGTATGGAAA
>JABHWX010000118.1 GCA_018657585.1 Phycisphaerae bacterium | reverse complement strand
CGTGGCACCTGCTTTCGATGGCTGCAAACAATTCAGGGACTCTTCCTGTCCCGTTACAATTCGTGCAGAAACTAATTCAACTACAACCACAGAATGCACAACCCCACGCAACACTTGGTACTGCACATCGATTAAACGGCGATTTAGATAATGCACTTGCCTCGTACAACATAGCATTAGAGAAAGATCCCGCTTTCGCTGAAGCGATTGCTGGCAAAGCAGAAGTATTAGAGTCACTTGGCAAAACAGAAGAAGCTGAAAGCGTACTATCAAATGCACCAAAGTCAAACTCCGTGTTACTCGCACTTGCCAAAGTTCGAGTTGCTCGCAAGTTAAACAAGCCAGAGCAAGCTCTGCAAACAATTGATTCCATCATGAATCAACCACTTGCCGAGTACCATAAATCAAATCTCCAGATGAATAAGGGGCGCGTCCTTGAAGAAATGGAACGGTACGACGAAGCATGGGAATGTTGGGAAGAGGGGAACAAACTTCACGCCGGAAAATTCCCTCTTGCAGAACACTGCAAACTTATCGACAACATCATACAAACACCCCTTTTAGAATCTGGCTTATCGTCATCTTCCCAACCTATTTTTATCGTTGGCATGTTTAGAAGTGGCACAACATTGTTAGAACAAATCTTAGGCGCACACCCAAACATAGACGCAGCTGGCGAAGTAAATCAAATACTTCGTTTTGTCAACGAATCCCCCTACCCAACGTGCATCTCAGATCCAAACACAAAGTGGCCACAGCTATATCTCGACCGACTCGATAGTGACTCCAAGTATTGCACAGACAAACTACCCATGAACTACTTGCATATCGGATTGATACACACCTTGTTTCCTAACGCGAAAATTATTCACACAACAAGAAACTCTTTAGACACCTGTGTTTCATGTTATTCAAATTCATTTTCTGCAAACCATGCGTACACTTCCAATCTTGAAGACCTTGCTGGCGTGTACGAGCAATACCAAAAAATCATGCAACACTGGAACGACAAACTGCCAAATCGAATCTACGAAGTGCCCTATGAAAAACTCGTACGCAACCTTGAAGAAACAATCAACGGCGTCCTCAGGCACATCGGCGTCGAGTTCGACCCTGCATGCCTTGAGTTTTACAATTTTAGAAGAATCGCAATCACGCCAAGTGCGGATCAAGTTCGCAGACCAATTTACAGTTCTTCGGTTGGAAGACATAAGCATTTTGAGTCGCATTTGGATGAACTTACATCACTGCAATAATAGTTTTCGCAATCACAGAGTTATCTGCTCCGCAATAAAGTGAAGTTTACCGCTTCCGAATAAATCGCAACGTTGGAATTGGCCCAAATTTGACATAATCTGAAATCATCCAAAATGCATATTGCATATTAAAATTACCTTCTTCTGGCAAAGTCGGATTTGCGTGAACCTCTCCAACAACTTCAATAAGTTGTTCATACAGTGACTCGATTTTTTCCTTTTGCGCAGGAGAAACCCGCAACCACTCGTTGTACCGAATAAATCGCTCGCCTGAAGTTGATTTCACACCTTCGTCAAAGTTCAACTTAAAGGAGTCAACTGTTGCATTCGCCCAAAGCGATCGTATTTTTTGAAGCCTGAACATTTCCAATTCAGAAGTTGGATCAACTTTCAAGCAAACTGTGTTGCCATGGAGACGACTTGTAAAAACTGCTGCCAATCTCTTTCCTGTTTGTTGTTTTTCTGCACTTTCAAATAACAATCCAGCCTCTTCTAAACACCGCAAATGATAATTCACGCTTCTCGTTTTTGTTTTTAAGTAGTCTGCAAGTTCTGCAGAAGTACATGTGCCTAATTCACAGACTGCAGCGAGAATTCTAAAGCGCTTGGGAGATTGGATTGCATTCCAATGGCTCTCAATGCTTAAGTCTAAAATTGGCTGATCTTCCTTGTCCCAAGTACCCGCTAAGTGCTCTCTTCTTGGAGCCTCTTTGCCCCAATCTCGATCGCGATGAATATCGTTAGTCATACTTTGATTATAGAAAATCTCGAATTGAATCAATGTTGTTTTGAAAGTTCGGAATACCTGCAATGTCATTTCAGAACCGAACGAGCGCCTCGAATGCTTATTATTGCCTCAAAAACCTCGATTTTTTGAATAATTCAAGCAAACGACAAAAACGTATATAAGCATACGCTTTGCATGTTATTACCGTTAATATTACTTCAGCGAGCAATTGAGCACTGCTTGTACTGACTGATGTAATGAGATTCAGTTAAGAAGAGAAGCTCAACAGAAGAGGAAAAGATAGAAATGAAGAACAGAATGAGTATTGGAGCACTGGCACTTGTAACTACATCAATGATGCTTTGCAGTAACGCAGAAGCTGATATGTATTACGCGTGGTCTTCTCAAGTAAACCATAATGATAACCCTTCGCCATACATTGGAGAATGGACCGGAGGAGCCCTAGATTCTTTCGATTACACTTGGGCGGATGGCTCGTATGTTTCAGGCAACGCAAGTGGAATGGAAGTCGCAAGTGTTGGTGACAATGGCTATGTAGGTGCCTATATCTGGTTCGGAGTAGACGAAGATGCAACATACACTTTAAGCAGCACTGAGTATGAGGGTTATTTTAATTTTGAGTTCTGGGATTCAGTTACAAATGAAATCTTCTACCTTGAAGATGGTGACTCCCTAGATTTAATTGCAAGCGGAACGGAATATCGATACTACATTAACACTACAACTTTAGCAGATTGGTCATTTACCGGCTCTACAGTTCCTGCACCAGGCGCACTTGCATTGCTTGGGCTTGCTAGCGTAGCAACTCGTCGAAGAAGAAGGTAACAACTATTCATAATACCTAACAACGGGCTCGTATTTCACGAGCCCGTTGTTTAATGCGATTTTCACTTCCCTGAAACAATCGTTTTCGCAATCACAGAATTATCTGCTCCGCAACAAAGTGTTGCACCGAGTGTTTCAGGAGTAGCCCCAGAAAGTTGAGCATGCGTGAGATCGACAACAGTAAAGTCCGCAAGTTTTCCAACTTCAATACATCCAGCTGGAATGCCAAGGCAACGCGCGCCATTTTTTGTTGCAGAACCAATCAAGTAATTTGCCATCGAGCCAAAACCATCAACACAGACACCGCGTTCTTCTCTGTGAAGTCGCTGCGCGTATTCCATCCAACGCATTTCTTCAAGCATCGAAATCCTCGCGTTTGAATCAGTGCCAAGTGAAACACAACCTCCCTGCTTTACAATTCGGTGCATAT
>JABHWX010000117.1 GCA_018657585.1 Phycisphaerae bacterium | reverse complement strand
TGCCTCGGCAGAAAACTTTATAAAAACGTTTTCACCAGCACTTGATGTAGACGCGAAAGAGTTTATTGAACGCGGACCATTTCCAGATAGACACTTTGAGCAAGAACTCATGTACATCCCAGAAACAGGTGGACATAAGTTTACAGGAGTGTACTACATGCAAACAGCAGACGGCTTACCTGTGTATGGTTCTCGGTTGATGGTGCTTGTAAGGAACATAAATGATTTTCCAGCAGTCAGCGCTACAACAGATTTGCGCGATGTTAAAGGGTACAAAGTACCTAAGCGATTAGTAGCGAGTGAAGCGGTTGCTTTAATGGCGGCAGCAACACATCTTGGACGCGGAGCGACAGTGACGCCGCCCGAACTTATGGTATTCGCTGGAACTGACAAAGAGCATAGTGAGCCAACCGCTGCTTTGGTTTTTGAAGCAACAGTCGGCGGTAACTGGGATATTGATAATTACAAAAAGTTTGAATTAGTTGTAGATGCTCAAACTGGTGAGATTCTACATGAAGAAAATCGAATACTTCATGTAGACGGAAATGTTTCAGGCATGGCAACCGAAAGTTCTGGTGCTGATGTTTGTGACCCTGAATCAGCAGCAGGTCTTCCTTATGCAAAAGTAACGCTTGGTGGTAGCACTGAGTACGCAGATGCAAATGGTAACTTTACGATTGCAGGTTCTGGCACAATTACTTCTACACTTGATGGACGATGGTTTGACTCACAAAACCAATCAGGTTCAGATGCATCACTTTCGCAAAACAGCAGTGATCCAAACTTCTTGCACAGCGAAGCGAACAATAACGAACAGTATCGTGCACAAGTGAATGCGTATCTTCAATCGAACGTCGTTCGTGACTTTACTCTTTCGTATGCCCCAGCGTTCCCTGTCATTGCAACCCAAACTTCGTTCCCAGTTAAAACAGGCGTAAGCGGAACATGCAATGCTTTTTATGATTACTCATCAATTAACTTTTACAATGCTGGCGGTGGATGTAGTAATACTGCGTTTTCTGTCATAGTTCATCACGAATACGGTCACCATCTGGTTTCATCCGCTGGCTCAGGCCAAGGTGCATACGGAGAAGGTATGGGCGATGTGATGGGCGTGTTGATTACTGGTGACAACCAACTTGCACGTGGATTTTACAGCAATGATTGTGTAAACGGAATCCGAAATGCAATTAACAATCATCAATATCCTTGCAGTGGTGAAATACATGACTGCGGTCAATTGATTTCAGGTTGTGTTTGGGATGCGCTTGCAGAAATGGAAGCTTCTTATCCTATTACTGGTCGAGACATTGTTGCAACGCTTGCGATCAACTCAATGATGATGCACTCTGGCACCGGTATCACTCCATCAATTGCAACTGACTGGTTAGTTCTTGATGATGACGATGGCGATCTTGGAACAGGCACTCCTCACTGCGATGAAATCATGGCTGGTTTTGGAATGCATAATATGGCCGTAAGCAATTATGATTGCCCAAACCCATCGCTAGCAATTAGCTTCCCAGATGGAAAACCAAACTTAGTTAATCCAAATGGTGGAACGCTTATTGCTGTAGATATTTCTAACGGGACTTCTGAACCAGTGGATGGTAGCGAGCAATTGCTTTTCAATGAGGGCTCTGGATGGGTTACACTTTCACTAGTTCCTGAAGGTGGTTCGAGTTATTCTGCTATCTTCCCATCGTTTGACTGTGGCGCTTCTGTTGACTGGTATGTTTCAGCGGAACCTGTAGTTGGTGCCACTGTAACTAGTCCATCCGATGCACCAGTAAGTTCTTGGTACGCAAGTGCCTACTCAGGTACTGATATTATCTTTGACGATAATTTCCAATCAAATCAGGGTTGGACTGTGTCTGCAGGTGCTGGAACAGGCAACTGGATTCGCGTAGTTCCATCCGAGGGCGGCGATCGTTGTGATTCTGGTACCGATGCAGATGGTTCTGGTATGTGTTACGTCACTGGTAATGGTGGTGATGAAGATGTCGATAATGGCACAACTATTTTGTACTCACCAATTATGGATGCGAGTAATGCACCTGTATTAAGTTATTACCGATGGTATAGCAATGGAGTAAATTGCGATGGTGCCGATCCAAATAACGATATCTTTGAAGTCGATGTCTCCAGTGATGGCGGTTCAACATGGATGAACTTAGAGACAGTTGGACCTTACGGTGAGGGCACTGATGGCGGCTGGTTCTTTAAAGAGTTTGATTTGTCGAACGTGTCTGGGTTTGAGCCTACGGCAAACTTCCAAGTACGATTTGTTTGCGGTGACTTGAATTCTGGTTCTGTCATTGAAGCAGGTGTTGATGGCGTTTTACTTTCACAAGGTTATTGCGATGATGCATCATGTACAGGCGATGTAAATAGTGATGGTGTGGTTGATGTTTCAGACATCCTCGCTGTTGTTGGATCTTGGGGCAACACAGGTGGTCCAGAAGATATCAATGGAGATGGTATTGTTGATGTCTCAGATGTTCTTGCACTCGTTGGAGCTTGGGGTCCATGCCCGTAACTTGTAGTTACTATTAAACAAAAAAGCCCTAGCCAAATGGTTGGGGCTTTTTTTTAGCTCTTATTTCTTTGCCTTGTCAATTTCTGCGAAAACCTTTAATGGATCTTTGAGCACTTTAGGTCTACACCCAGCACAACATAGTTGAACAAGGCGGTTGCCAACAATCATATTGTCAGGGCCGCCCATGCCACCAAGTTCACCTCGCCCTATGACGCAGTAGGTAATCGGATATGATTTTTTTTGAGACTTTATAATTGCTTCGTCGAGTTCAGGCACGAATTCTGCAGGGTTTGCGAGAAATTCGTTCTTGCAATCATTGCAACAAGTTCTAAATAATCGGTTTCCATAGATGAAATCAACCGATGCACCTTTTGCATCTAGTTTGTCACCACTGACTACGCAAGTATCGATTGGGTAGTAGGGAAGTTGTTGCGCAATCATCTTCGCATCAATTTCCTTGAACTTTGCTTCTTTGTCTACTTTGAATTTTGGGATGCAGCCAGCGCAACAAAAACGAACTTCACGTCCGTCGATGACTTCTACAGGTGACTCACCCATTGAACCAAGTTTCTTGCCGGTGATAGGACAAGCATCAAGAAGGTATGGTGTTGTGACTGCAAGGCTTTCTTCTGCCGCTTGCTTAGTTGCTTTTTGTTCTGCAACATAAGCGACCTTTCGTTCTTCATCCCATTTTTCAAATCCGCCTCTACATCCGCCACAACAAAATGCAACAGAGTCATCACCGACTTGGGCGGTGACTTTTGGATTAACAGGATTTCCTGTGAATGGGCAAATTTCGTTCACTGGTTCTCCAGCGAACGCGAGGGTTGGCAGTGCTACGACTGCCACTAACAATGTGGTGAAAAGATTCATAAGTTTTTCCTTTACTATGGATAAAATGCGGAGCATTTGGATGGAATTATATGACGAATTAAGTGCAAAACTATTACCAATTTTTATCATTTTTATGTCAATCTTGATTATTATCCTTCTGTGCCACTCGAGAAAAATAATAGAAGTAAAATCCCTCGAGTTCTAGAGGGATGGTTTTTAGAAACAGCACGTACATTTCCATGGAGAACCGTAGACACACCCTGGGGACGGCTTATTAGCGAGTTTATGGCTCAGCAAACACAAATTGAAAGGGTGGCTGAGCGATGGCCCTCGGTTGTTGCGAGGTTTCCAACCCCAGAAAGTATGGCGAAAAGTGATGAGCAGGAAATTCTTGCATTGTGGCAGGGGCTTGGATATTACCGGCGGGCGAGACACTTAAAAGCAAGCGCTGAATTGATTTGCAAGATGTATTCTGGAGTTGTTCCAGATACTGTGGAAGAACTATTAACGCTTCCTGGCGTAGGAAAGTACACAGCCGGAGCTATCGCATCGATTGCGTATGGAAAACGAGAACCTATTGTGGATGCCAATGTGCACCGTGTGCTTTGTAGAATATCGAACCGAAGTGGGGACCCAGTTCCTTCAGAATGGACTTGGGAAGAAGCAAGTAAACTAGCACTCAACTGTGATGAGATAAAGATATTCAATGAAGCACTTATGGAGTTCGGCGCAGTTGTGTGTTCGCCCAAAAAACCAGATTGCATGAAATGCCCATTGCAAAACAGTTGTGCATCGTACAAATCGGGAACGCAGTTTGAGGTTCCGACACCTAAAGAACCCGCAAAGAAAAAAAAGGTTTTTCATTATGCAGTAGTTATGGAACACGGCGATGAACTTGCTTTTGAACAGCGAGGCGACAAGGGTTTGTGGTCCCGAATGTGGCAAGTTCCTACGGTAGAGTCAACGGTTGAATTGACATCCTCGCAGGTAGCGGTACAACTTGGTGTAAATGATCAGTTGAAATATCTCGATACGATTCAACACTCGCTCTCTCACCGCTCAATTTCTTTGAGTATCTTTTCTTGCAAATGTGCAAGAGATGCTCGTTTTCATTGGTTTCAATGGGACTCGCTGGCAGAACTTCCCCTTGCATCCGCCCAACGTAAGGTACTCGCTGTACACTATTTAAGATGAAACTAAAAACACTTATTATTTTGTTACTAGCCTCTGTAACTTTCGCACAACATCCAATGGACTTTGTCCCAGATGACGCACTTGGGATTCTTTCTATCAAAGATGGCTCAGCAGTGAATTCTATTTTACAATTGGTCAATGAAAAATCTGGTTTGCCAAGCGATACGCCAAATGTTTTAGAAACCTACCTTTCGCAATATATAGATAATCCAAGCGCTATCGACTTAAAAGCACAAGTATTAGTAATTTTGGTACCTACTGTTATTGCTCCTGGGCAGAGGCAACCTGGAATGTTTGGGGCAATGCCTCATTTTATGGTTGTGTGCAAAGCAAAAGATGGACAAAATATTCTAGCGAATACATCTGCTGGCATGATATTTAACACTACTGTGGAAGGTTGGTTTATCGCAACAGGTGCCACTCAATGGACTCCACGTACAGATGAGAACCTTTCGCCGATTGTGGCAACACTTCCGGATGCTCAAATTAGTTCTTCACTTAAATTTGGTACGTTGTGGAGTCAGTTCTCCCCAATTGTTCAGATGGTTGGTGGCATGGCAGTTGGTGGGCTGAACAAACCTGGTCCAGATGGAGTAATTGCTCCAGAAACAAAACAGGCGGCTAAAGCAGCTAAGAAAGCATTTGCAGAATTGGTCAAACAGTTTGGAGATGTGGAGGGTATTACTTCAGCGGTTAACTTCGATAGCCATACAGTTATTGCAAACGTACATATTGAAAGTAAGAGTGGCAAGAACCCCACAATCGACAACAGTTCCATGCTTGAAATGGCATCATTGGTGACGAATAGTGCTTCCCAATATGCAATTTCTGACAAGTTGACTCGTAAACTGATGAAATTTGATTTTGCTTCTTTGTATGAACTTGCAGGCGAATATGGAGGCGGGTTTCTCAATGTTGGTCCTGAGTACGCAAAATTAGCGGAACTGACAGAGGCAAATGTAGTGTCGTGTGACTTAACCGCAGAACGTGGATTAACATTATCAGTGTTGGCTGATGTGCAAAGCCAAGAAGAATATATGCAGATGGTTCCGGAAGTTGTTGTCGGATCAGATGCGTTTCTTGAGAGAGTCTACAACATGGAACTAACACCTGCGGATGCTCCATTCGCATGGAATGTTTCGATGTTGACCTCAGATTCCCAAGTTCAATTAATAATGGATGCGATTATTAAGAAAGAAGATCAAATCCGTTTTGGTAAGTATGGAACAGATCGAGTCTCCATCATAATGTTTGGGCCAAGAACGTGGAAACCATTTTCTCAGCCACACGCATCAGCAATTTCGCAACTCATAAAACCACATGCGAAGAATGTCGAAATAGACTTTGCGATGAGTTTTGATCCTAGAAAATTTGCAAAAGGTTTTATAGATACAACTCAAATGGCATACGATGAAGTTGGCGTTGTTGAGTTCAGTGCTTCGCCTTCTGCAAAGAATTCACTACTCTTCGGAACCACTTCAACGGGAACGCTCATAGAATTGAAATCAGATTTGTATGGAATGGCGACCTTGATTGCAGATCTGCAACGTGTTCAGGCTGAAGCAAAGGCTAACGGTACCAGCATAGGTGCTGGAATTGGTGCGTTAGCTGGGCAATCAATAGGTGGGAAGGGTGAAAATACGAAAATCGGACCAGGCATAAGGGGTCTGACGGGCAATCAAGAAAAGTGAGTTATCCAGCTAAATCGCCTTCTTTTTCTGCTTCTACAACTTCTGGATCTTCTGGGTCTGGTTTACTTTCTTCTGGATACTTGATTCTTGTGTGGTAGATGGAGTTTAGCCGCACGATGATCGCATCCTCAACTTTTGCAAGTTCTCTGAACGTAAGCCCACAATCATCAAGTTGATGATCGAGCAAACGTTTTCTAGAAAGATCACGTACCAGCGCTTCGATTCTAGCTGGGTTTGGATCTGGCAATACCCGCGAAGCAGATTCGATTGCATCTGAAATCATAAGCACAGCGGCTTCTTTTGTTTGTGGTTTTGGGCCAGGGTATCTGAACTGCATCTCGTTAATAGGCTCGCCATTTTCTTCAGCTTCTTTCATAGCTGCGTGATAAAAGTATTCAACTAAGGTTGTGCCATGGTGAGCCTCGATAAAATGGATAAGCTCTCTTGGCAGGTCGTATTCGCGAGCGAGTTCGATTCCATCCTTTACATGCCCAATGATGATAAGTAAACTCATCGATGGCTTTAAGTCCTTATGGCGGTTGTACCCTGTTTGATTCTCAACAAAATATTCAGGTTTGTTCATTTTGCCAATATCGTGATACAGCCCGCCTACATACGCAAGTAGCGAATCCCCGCCAATTGCTTCTGTGGCAGTTTCTGCAATGTCTGCAACTTGCCTTGAGTGATTAAATGTTCCTGGAGCGAGTTGTTGAAGTTGACGAAGTAGTGGGTTTCTCGGGTCGCGGTAATCAGCAAGAGTCATGCCTGTTGTGATGTTAAATAACTGTTCAATGTTTTGTAAAATACCAAGTACGAAGAACCCGACAATGAGTGCTGATCCACCAGCAACTACGGAATTTGTCAATATTTGTTTCCATGCAATTGATAAATCGGGTACTTCAGCGAGCCCTAGAAAAAATGCTCCTATTGCAAACGTGATCGCAGTTACACCCGATGCTCGAATAAGAGTTTGCCGTTGACGAACTTCCCTAAGTTGACCGATCATTGTTCCGCACCCAGCAATGAGAAGAATAAACCAACCAATTGATTGCGAAAGTGCCATTGTGATAAATGTGCACTGCATGAAAGCAATAAACATCCCCATGCGTTGTTTGTACGCGAGGCAAGAAACAGTTACAGCGAAAAGAGTTGGAATAATCGCTGCGGCATAGATGAAGGTTGGCGCTTCGAGTGTAATGATGACAGAGAGCCCGAGCATAATTGCCATCAAAGCACATAATGCAATGAGCCGTAATGTATTTTTTGCAATTCGGGGATATGTAATGGTTGTGTATGCGCCAATAAAAATGGAAAGCATTGCAAGTAAGCCAATGGACCCGATTCTCGGAAGCCATCGTTCGCTTAAAGAAGCAGTTGCCAAAAATTGTTCTTGTTCAACGAGTGCTTGTTCGTATTGCGCGGTATTAATTACATCTCCACGTTTCCAAATAATCTCTCCACGGCTGTGGTCCTTCACAACTGGCTTAACCTCTCGTTCTGCGGTATCAGCTCTTGCTGCGGTATCTTCTTCGTCAAGTTGAATACTTGGTTGAGAGTCACTTACAAGTCTGGTTTCGATAAGTGGAACGAGTGCTTCTGGGAATCCTGCTCTGCTGGCAATCTCCGCTAAACGATGCTCAGTGCTTGGTGTCTGTTCGGTTGGCAACGCTACAGCTTCGGCTTGATATGGGATGAGATACTTTTCGTTGCCCTCAAATAATGCTCGGTTTGAAGCTGGTGTTGTTGTAAACAATTGAAATTCTTCATTTGTAAGAAGCGGAGATCTTCTTTGTAGCTCAGTAATGATTCTTGAAACGTATCTTCGCCACGCGCTAGTGGCTTCGCCATCTCGCGACATTAGTTGCAACGCCTGTAGTGTTTCTGGTGTAATGTTAAACTGTTCCGCAAGTTCAGGATTCACTTCGTCGACAGAAGTCTTGCCTGCGACAGCCGTTGGCAATCCAATAAGCGAAGCTGCGAGACGTTCTACAAATGTTGCATTGATGACGTAAATTCGGGGAGATGAGTTACGCGCTTCTTCTCTTCTTGCTTCAGTAGAGGCTGTATCTTCTAGTGAATAATCAATACGGGTAATGCGAGTGTTGGATGCAATTTGTCCGTCACGTATTTTTATTTGTTCCCTCGACCAAGTAGCCAAAGAGGAGACAACTACAAGAAAGAAGAAAATAGCAACACATGTACGAAGAAACTCAGGTCGCTTAAGTAAATTTGCAAAGGAAAATGCATCTTTAGGCACATTGCGAAGAACAGACGCTCTTCGGCTTTTGCTTGTTCCTTTCCTTCGTTGTCCTGAGGTTTTGCTCATAGTAGATGCGTCTGAATTATCGTCTATCTGGGGTACAGTTGGCTAGTTGGCCATGGTCACGTTGCATTGGGGGAGGTCGCCGCGTTTTTTTCTGATAGAGGCAGATGCTCTAGTACTGAATTTTCCACCTTGTACAAGGTAAAGAACTCTGCCAGATCGGTCTGTGTCTTCTGAAATCCAAACAGGCGAAATGCCAACATTTTTTAAATTTGGCGCAAGGGATGCAATTGCGGAAGTGGCATTGGACTTGTCTCGATACGCGCCGAATTGCAGAGTAAAAAAACTCGTTGTTGTAGATGGAATTGTTGAAGATCCAATAGCACGAGCGTTTGCTTCTTTTTTGTCTAACCCAGTAAGTTTTTTTGCAGCATTAGCAAATGCTAAAGATGCTGTTTCAAAGTCTCCCTCATGTTCTGAAATGATTCCAAGCATTGCAGTTGCTTTTCCTTGGACTTCTTCGTTTGTAGATTGTGATGCCTTTATAAACCAAGTTTCAGCAGAGTCAAGTCGCTTGCGTTTGAATTCACACAACCCCATCATGTACTGCGCCTCTCCAACGCTCTTGTTAGATTCTATTGAATTTTCCGCCCACATCTCAGAAAGTAGCCACTGGTCGTTTTGATATTCCTGAATTGATCGTTCCAGAGCGCTAGGTTGTGATTCACAACTTGCGATAAAGGGCAAAAGAAGAACGGAGAGAAGTAATTTTCGCATAGAATAGGTTCCTAGAGGTATCGTACCTTAACTTGGAATAGCAACCTATGAAACTTCTACGCTCCATTTACAAATCTTGGCGAAGGAATGCCTTCAGAGTCCTTATCGACGATGATTATCGTTCTTGGAAGGGGCTTGACTTGCAGGTTGCCTCTTGGCATGTTGCCAAGGCGATAACCACTGAAATGCCTCATGTTGCAGTTCTCTTGCCTACATCCGGCATGTTCCCAGTTTCGATGACAGCAATTTGGTCACGTGGCAAAACAGTAGTCCCACTAAATTATCTGCTCTCACAAGAAGAGATTAAATACATAATTAAAGATAGCGGCGTTGATACTGTTATTGCTGTTAGCCCAATGATAGAAATGATTGGGGGATTGCCTGAGGGCGTGAATGCAATTTTGCTTGACGAGATGTCATTCAAAGGAATTCCACCAATACGGTTTATGACTAAAAGTCCAGAAGATATGCTCGCAGCACTCCTCTATACTTCTGGGACATCTGGGAAGCCCAAAGGCGTCATGCTTACCGCGAAGAACCTAACTTCAAATGTTGATCAATGCAAACGTTGGGCAGACTTTTCAAAAAAGGATGTATTCCTTGGGTTACTTCCACAATTCCATAGTTTTGGTTTTACAGTAAACACTTTGGTTCCAAGTTCAATTGGCGCGAAGGCAGTGTACTCAGCAAAATTTAATCCAAGAAAAGTATTAGATTTGTTACGTGTGCATAAAGCTACTGCTCTTCTTGCAATTCCCTCTATGTTTAATGCACTGTTGAATGCTAAAAGTGCTCAAGCGGGTGATTTTGATTCAAT
>JABHWX010000116.1 GCA_018657585.1 Phycisphaerae bacterium | reverse complement strand
TTCTTGCCCTGGCGACTGCATAGTTCCCTGCAACCATAGCAGAATCGTATGTGCGCCAGCCGTGTCCATCATCAATCAATACTTTGACATCGTGCGAATATATTTTGAACATATACTGGCATCCTGTTTCGTGATTGATTAGACAATGTTCAAGAACGGTTTTATCGGTCATCTTTGTCAAAATGGGCACTTATTTCCTTGTGCAGAAACTTCACCGTTGATAGCGGCCTCATCGTCTTCTGCACCCATGTCGGCATCTACTTTTTCGTAGAGTTTGATGAAGGTATCTTTTGATTCTTCATCGAATCGTGCAAGACACAGTTTCAATGCTTTTCTCTTATCGCCAAAGATGTCAAATGCTTCAGCAATATTCACAAGGCGTCGTGTGGAAATCACATCGTCAACACCACCTTCAAGGTAAGTCTTACGAATAATTTCGGCCCACTTGGTCAAGCAGTCAGCAAATTCATCATCTTGCAAACCAGATTTTACGAGAATCTTTTTCTCGGTTGCTCTAGTCGCATATGGTTGCTCATAGGTGAAAGGGAATCGTTCAAGGAATGCTTCATTCAATATTCCTGTACCCGCAAATTTACCTGTTTCATCACCACGGCCTTTGGTGTTCGCAGTTGCAACAACAACGAAACCATCCGCAGGAGTTATCCATTGGCCGATTTTCTTTAGGAAAATACCCTTACCTTCAAGGACACTTTGCAAGCACATAATGTTATGCGATGCAAGGTCAACTTCATCGAGTAAAAGTACCCCACCAGTTTTTAGTGCAACAGTTACAGGACCATCTTGCCAAACTGTATTACCATTGATAAGACGGAAACCACCAAGTAGGTCATCTTCGTCAGTTTGACGAGTGATATTGACTCGGTAGCATTCTCGTTTGCAATCCGCACAAACCTGTTCCACCATAAAGGTTTTACCATTACCCGAAAGGCCAGTAATGAAAACATTGATGTTTTTGCGTGATTGAATAATCTTTTTGATATCGGAAAAGTGTCCCCACTTGACAAATTCTGGCGACTTTGCAGGCACTAGAGATTGTCGTTCACCACCGGTCATCCCAAGAACCATATCCATTGCAACGGTTTGCTCAACCGCACCCTGTATAGGACCAGTCTGTATATCGACATTTTCCTCTGCAACAGGGGCGGGAGCAACCGCAATTTTAGGTTTCGGGGTAGAAGCAAAATCTGAACCATCTAATTCTGGTACAGAATACAAACCACGACCCGTACGGCGATTATCATCTCGCATAATCCATGCAGGAAAAGACATCCCATGATTTTCACGAAGATATTTCATATCATCGCGGGACATAGGATTCGTCATACCTTCAGATTTGGCGAGGTCGATAAATGCTTGTTGTTTGGGTTTCAGTTTGGTCATAGTGATTTTGCTCCTAAAATTTGCGTGTGTGTGTAAACCAATGTAAGATGCCATTGTACCATAAATCTACCCCTGTCGATAGGGGGTCACTCCATCTATTTCCCATAAATCTGGTCTTGACTGACATAGGGTCGTCAGTAGAGGGCATATCGCCGGTAAGTCCTTGGGGCATAAGGAGTTACCGGCATTCTCGTTGATAGCGAATTGATAGCGCCAGCACGGTTATTATCGGACTATAAGTTATCCACAATCTATCCACAATACCGCATTATCACCCTCAGAGGGACTTATGATGTAAGTCCTTTAGTACCAGATACTTACATCTCTACTGACGACCTTATGTCAGTCCGATAACTTAAATCCCCCTATACCCCTATCTAAGCAACCCCTTTTATGGTACAATGATCACATATGATGACTGAAAACACTACTATAAAATCCGTAAATCGCAACTCCAAATCTATGCTTGCACGATTGCTGGCCACCGAAAACATTCGAGTGGAACATAATGCAGGCGCCGAGACCGCAATGTTCGATATCAAAAATCGTGTGTTGGTTCTTCCTGTATGGGATTCGATGACCGAAGCAATGTATGATATGTTAGTCGGCCACGAAGTGTCCCACGCATTGCATACGCCAATGGACGAATGGGAAGATGCAACCAAAGATATGTTCGTTTGCCAAAAACGAAATTTCCAACAGGTTTGTAATGTTGTTGAAGATGCCCGCATCGAACGACTCATCAAAGATAGATTTCCTGGCCTCAAACGAGATTTCTCAAAAGCATATGCAGAATTGCATAATCGTGATTTGTTTGAAATCAATAATAAAAACCTCTCTGAAATGACATTGATTGACCGATTGAACCTTGAGTTCAAACTCGGTTTGTTTGGTTTGGTTCAAGTACCTTTTAGTGCTGACGAAAAACAATATGTAACACGAATGGCTGAAACCAAAACTTTTGCTGATGTAATCGCACTCGCAACTGATTTGTTCAACGATTGGAAACAAGAACAACAACAAGAAGGCCAGCAGGGCCAATCACAACAAAGTTCTGATGAAGAACAAAATGACGAATCCGCTATCAACGGCGACTCTGATGCATCATCTGAAGATGGTGAAGAATCAACAGACGGTGGGCAATGTGATGCTGACGGTGAAGAAAGTGATGAAACATCACAAGACGGCGCCGATAGTGGTAGTGGTGAAGGTGATGAAGAATCACAACAAGACAGTGAAGAATCACAAGACGGTTCTGGCCAAGAGCAATGCGATTGTCCTGAATGTACAGCAAGCCGTGAAGCAAAAGAAGAAACACAATCTGATGATGATGCTGGCGCCAGTGATGGTGAAGAATCACAAGAAGATGGTGATGGTGAAGAATCACAAGATGGTTCACAACCATCCGGCTTAGACTATGAAGATTATGCTGAAGGTGGAACAGTAAGTGGACCATCGGAAACGCAAGATGCAATGGAAAAAGCAATCTCAGGTATGCGTAACTCAGAAATTTCTAGTGTAGACTATTACACGATTCCTAGTGAAATGAATCTTGAAAGTTCAGTAGTGGACTTTACTAAGGTTAGAGAAATTTGGGATGCCTTCTATACAAAACGAGATGAGTATAGAGTAAAGACCGACACAGTACGCGATGAAGATGATAACGCAGATTGCGACCAGTTTCTTGTTCGTTCCAAGTCAGTAGTAAATCATATGGTTCAACAGTTCCAAATGAAACAGGCTGCCGATGAAGATAGACGAACATCAATCGCAAAAACAGGTGTCCTTGACACTACCACGATGATAAACTATCGTTGGAGTGAAGACATCTTCCTAAAGAATCAAACCGTTGCAGACGGTAAAAGCCACGGAATGATTATGTATCTTGACTGGTCTGGTTCAATGGATACTATCCTTCAAGACACAGTAGAACAACTATTGATTCTTACAGAGTTTTGTAACAAGATGCAAATACCTTTTGAAGTGTATGCTTTTACTAGTAGACAAATCAATGGTGCATACATCAATGAGAACGGTAATTCAGAATTGAAAGAACTTGAGTGGATGACACCCGCAGATAATGCTTCAGGTTGCAGACAACTTCGTGCCCATTCATATTCACTAATCAACTTCTTGTCCTCAAGAATGAACATTCGACAATACAAGAAAGCCGTACGAGAATTGTATGTATGTTCAAACCAACGATATGGTACTATTCCTAGTGCATTTAGCACAGGATGTACACCACTGAACGAAGCAATTATGTGTGCATTGCAACAAGTGCCTGCGTTCCAAGAACAAACAGGTGTTCAAATAGTGAACACAGTATTCCTTACTGATGGTGAGGGGCATTCAATGGGTGCAAGTAGTTACAGGTACAACAACGAAAAAACATACATTCACGACCCTTCAACTCGTAAAGATTATGTTCTGAATAATGACCATCGTGACGAAACAAATGTTTATCTTGAAATATTGAGAAACAGAACACAGTGCAACATCATCGGTATCCGATTGCATTGTGCAAAGAATATTGCAAACCTTCGATACTCATACATCGAAGAAAACGATATCGAAGCATCACAACGGTCTTTCAAGAAGAATAACTATTGTGTTGCATCCAAGGGTAAGACTGCATACGATGAATTCTTTATCGTCAAAGCAGACCTCAATGCAACAGAAGATATCTTTGCGGCCATCGATGATGATGCAAGTTTTGCAAAAATCAAGAATGCTTTCAAGAAGAATGCAAAAAGCACTAAGACCAGTAGAGTAATCGCCACAAAGATGATTGAAATATTCGCAACTAACAAATAACAATTCAGGTCGGGGTTGACAGCATTTTCGCTATCAACCGCGATTCATCATAGGATGGGCCAGTATATCTTGCTGGCCCATCCGTTTTTAATTGGACATTTGTTTGTGGTGTGGTATAATGAATCATATAAATATAACTAGGAGCAACTATGTAATGGCGAAACGAACACCGAAAGAATACACACTCGCAGAAGTAATATGGATAGATGCAGAGGAACATGGTGATACTGGGTGGAATAATCTCAAAGAACAATTGGCATACGCCAAGAAGCCGTGTCCCTCGATGCGTACAGTGGGCTATATTATTCATGAAGATGACGACCATATTGCATTACTGAGTACCATCGGGCCACAGGAGTGCAGTACGGTGGAGAAGATTCCGAGAGCATTCATCAAGTCTATCATCCCTCTCACCCGAACATCAGGCGCCCAGTGGGCCGCGAAGAAACCTATAAAATAATCCTTTTCAAATGGCCTCAATGGGCCACAAAGAATCACAAAGAAACACAGAAGAACACAAAGAATACCCTATGGCAGCATCAACACACAACTTTATACTCAATTATAATGAACTCAATATCATTACAGGTCTACTCAATGACTCCTATAATAATACACACGATACCAATAGTAAGAACTCTACGAAGGCATTACTAGATAAGATTCGTACACAAAGAGATTCAGGCTATCCCCCTGCTAAAGACTATCCTTTCTGGCGTGATACATACTCTTGCCCTAATTGTTGCAATGAAGAAGAATAATAATGATACTAATAGAGATTCGTTTGGCACGCCTAGGAATAGGTCTAAGACTTGGGATATAAAAAAGAATCGTGACCCAAAAGAAGATAGAAGGGAATCAAAGAAAAGTATAAATAAAGATGAAGAAGATGAAACTTGATTGGAACAAAATAGTATCTAACGCAGTAACCGTACTGGTCGCAACCGTATTCATGGGTGCGGCACTTCAACTATGGAATGGTGTACAGACTATTGATTCTCGTATTGATGCAAACCTTGTAGACATAAAAGCAACTCAGAGTGTATTGGCGCCAAAGGTAGATGCAATAGAACTACGACTCGCAGATATACTATCACACCTAGACCACGGTGATGAAATACTTGATTTCGAAAAGTCTACAAAGGGTTCACTTGAACTCATAGATGATGAGTACAGCAATCAACAAATGATGCAACAAAATCAGAGGGCGCCAAGGTAATGACAAAGAACAATAAGAAAACATACGATAAACTAATCAATGAATCCTCGTTGAGTAGAGTATGGCGGCATAGCAATGAACATGATTGTGGTGCAATGACAGCATTTCGATTTGCAGGTGCGTGTGGTCATGGTGATGTCTATACCAGTAAAGAGAATGCACAGAGAAATAAAAGTCTACTCGCCAAACTCAAAAGCAAAGGGTATGGTGTAACCAAACTTCACGGAAGATATCCAGAGGGCGGTTCGACAAAGAAAGAGATAAGTTACTTCATAGTGAATCTACAAGACAATGCTCATTTTGATAAAGATTTGAAGAAACTCGGTGAAGAATTTGAACAGGATTCTATCTTGTATATCCCTATGGGTGCATTGGCAAACAAAGAGGGCTCTAAAGCAATTTTGATTGGAACGAATCATTGTGCAAACAATTGGCTTGGATACGGCAAGACAATGGAATTTGAAAAAGGTCGAATGGGTGTATCATCTCCAATTTATACTTCTATGGTGAACGGTCGTCCGTTCATCTTTGAAGAAGTAGGAGAAGAAGTAAAATCACCCCAAACTGGTTTTGGCCATTGGGCGATGCATATAATTGCAGAACAAGAATGGCAGGAGATTGATGTATAATGCCCAACTATGAATATGAATGTGATGGATGTAAATTCCAATTTGAAGATATCCAATCGATGTCAAATGATAAAGTTCCTTGCAAGAACCCATGTCCAGAATGCGGGGAAAAGAAAGTCCGTAAAGGATTCCGTACAGCACCAGTAGGTGGCGCCGATGCAACCCTGACACCAGATAAAGCAACAGGTGGAAGATGGTCGGAAATGATGGAAAAAATAAAGCACAGTGGACAAGTCGCACCAAAGTATCACGATAAACTAGATGCATCTACAAAACGAACAGGAAGACGGTGGTTTGGGTGATATGTGGAGTGGCCTTTATACAACTTATACATAAAGTGATGTCTACCACCACAGGGTGAATAAAAACGCAAGATGGAACTTCCTCTTGTGTTTTTTTATACATATAGGGAATACCTACACCATATCTTCAAGGAGAATTACCTGAATGGCACAATCATACGAAAACTTTAGAACTGGACTAGGAGATAGACTTCTCCGAGAAGATGCATGGCGAGATGTTGAAAAAATTGCAAAGAATCATACAATGGGTTCAGTATCATTTAAAGATGGTAGAGTCAAAGTAGATGCGTTCAGTGCTTCTGCTTTAGTTGCAGTATATAATGGACTCAAAAAATCTAATCAAAAGAAATTCATTGAAGTAATAAATTCAAGTGCAGACGGACTACAACAAATGTTGCAGTTTGCTTTCGACAGTGTGAATCCGGCGGGTAAAATCAAAGAATCTATTATGATTCACGAAATCAATATAGATGCACTATGGCAAAAATTCTTGAAGAAATTCAAATTGCGTGAGTTCGATAGAAGCGAACGGGCAAGAAAGAAGAAGATACATAAGAGCAATGTCAAATGGAATAAAAGGATGGGAATTGCGGCATCAGTAGAACACGATGACGAAGAATCAACCCTCACCGAGAAGATATATGCTCCAATGTATTATGATGCGGGCATGAACAATGATGCTAATAAAGATAAATTTATTAAGACTATGCGTAAACATAGACTAACAGTAGTAACAAGAGGCAAAACAGGAACGGTTGAAGTATTTCCAAAGCAAGGTTCAGACAAACAAACAATATTCAAGGCAGCAAAACGATACGGTAT
>JABHWX010000115.1 GCA_018657585.1 Phycisphaerae bacterium | reverse complement strand
ATATTAAACTCAATTCGTTCACTCATAAGTTTACTCAGTTTCATAGTGACTTCTTCCGCATCTCGAACGTTGTATACCGCAGGTCCATAGCACGGTCGTAGAAACTTATATGACATATTCTTGCAGACAACGGCGTAATCGCTTCCGCAGTGTTTGAATAGGAACATCCCTGCTGCAACTTCACTGTTACCAAGTAGGGAAGCTCCAGCCATAGCGTTGTAAAAGTTGCGATTTGATCTTTTAAATGGAAGTACAACAGTGAATTTATCGCGTGTAATTCTTCGCATCGTTATACCGCTTCGAAAGGCAAACGGCAGCCAGATGAGAGAACATACTCGGTGCCAAAAGTTGTTTTTTGTACTTAACCGAGTGATGTATGCCTCTGTGCGTTCCCAAAGACTGAGTTTTTCCTCAGCCACAGGATTGCCTTCTGGCTCTTTGTTTGGAGCATCAGGAGGTGTTGCTTGAGATTGTGTTGAAGAAATACTCATAACTTCACTCGTTGTGGACCCTATATTCTAAACTATCGGGCATGTCCAGTCGATGCCTTGCCTTATGTAGTTGGAGTTTGCAGCCCGAGAACCCGTCTGATTTGATAGAAAAAGTAAAATTGTGCGGAATAAAAGCTATTCAATTGGCGCTTGTACCCCTTGTAGAGGAGCGAACTTGGCACGGCTCAATTTCTACATTCAAAGATGAGAAAATAGATATTGTGAGTGGAATGCTCGAAACGGTAGGAGAAGATTATTCGACTCTTGAGACAATTGAAAAAACGGGTGGCTTGAGACCAGATTCTACATGGCACAAAACTCTTGAAAGAGCAACAAGGGTCGCAACAATAGCAGCCGAGATGGGATTGGAACTAGTAACATTCCATGCAGGATTTCTTCAGGAAGAATCATGCTCTGAACGCAATACAATGCTTGCTCGTCTTGAGACCCTTGGTGATATATTTGGGGATCACTCTATCCAACTTGCACTCGAGACTGGGCAAGAAGATGCACATACACTTCTTGGTGTTTTAGAAGAACTTTCTCATCCGATGATTGGCGTAAACTTTGACCCTGCAAATATGATTTTGTATGGAAAGGGTGACCCAATTGAAGCGTTAGAACGACTTAAGCCATGGGTGAAACAGGTGCATATTAAAGATGCAATACCATCACAGACGAAGGGGGAGTGGGGATTTGAAGTTCCCGTCGGAGAAGGCGAAGTAGATTGGCGCTCGTTTTTAAAACATGTTCCCGAAGATGTGAATCTTGTTATTGAGAGAGAGAGTGGAAAGGACAGAGTGAGGGATATCCAAGGGGCAATACAATTGCTCAAAAGGATAGATGAATAATGAGATATCTACTTTTAATTTTGTGTTTAAGTCTCTGCAGTTGTGTAAGCAGGCATCGCTTCGACCCTGTTCAGTTGGAGTTCACACAAGGCGCTGTCGCGGCGGACTCTAAAAAAGCATCTGATGCTGGGGTTGAAATACTCAAGTTAGGTGGCAATGCAGTAGACGCAGCAGTTGCGACAAGTTTTGCGTTGAGCGTTGTTCGACCAGAATCGTGCGGGATTGGCGGTGGCGGTTTCATGGTTATTGATTCGCCAACAATGGAACCAGTCGCGTTGAATTACAGGGAAACGGCTCCACTTGCAGTAGGCCCATCGTTTTATGAAACACATGACAGCAGAGTTGGCGGAACATCTGTTGGTGTTCCAGGAACTGTTGCTGGTTTGCTCACAGCTCACGAGCGGTATGGAGTATTGACAAGAGAGCAAGTGCTTGCTCCAGCAATACGACTGGCCAATGAGAAACACGAAAAGTATATGCGATACATGAAGTCGAGTTTAAAGGGGCAATCAATATTTAGTGAACATGAAATTAGTATGTTACGTCAGGAAGCGAAGAATCAAGAACTCCCCAGAAAAAGCTTTGCGTTTGTATATACTTTTCTTGGATATAACCAATCAGAAGTGTTGACGACGATTGCAATACATGGGCGAGAAGGTTTTTATCAAGGAGATGTTGCCGATGCAATTGTGCGTGCGACCGATGGGCATATTTCTCTTGAAGATTTAAGTAACTACGCTCCACGTTGGGAAATACCCTTGCAGATTGACATTTGTGAAGTGGGTACGCTTGTAGGTATGCCACCACCAAGTAGTGGCACAGTTGCGATTGCTCAGATTATTGGTTTGCTACAACGCATTTCTCCTGAGTCTTACGCAAAAAATGATTTGAAATATGCACAAGCTTTAGTTGAATCAATGAAGCATGCATTCGCTGACCGCGCTGAGCACCTGGCAGATGCAGCATTTGTAGATGTACCTGTTGATGCGCTACTTGATCCAGAATATCTTGATGAACTGGCTGCAACGATTAGCCTCACTGAAACAAAAGATACGTATTCGTATGGTTCAGTAACAGTTCCAGACGATGATGGCACGAGCCATTTGTGCGTTGTAGATAGTGATGGCATGATGGTGTCAGCAACTGAAACAATTAACATGAGTTTCGGTTCACTAGTCTTTGTTGAGCCGTTTGGTTTTGTATTGAATAATGAGATGGATGATTTTTCATCACCAAGTGGCGAGAACGTGTATGGGCTACGGCAATCTGATAAAAATTTGCCAGAACCTGGCAAGCGACCACTTTCTAGTATGTCACCAATCATTATTGAGAAGGATGGAGTTCCGTTCCTCGCAGTAGGCGCATCTGGTGGTCCACGAATTATTTCAGGGGTTGTTCAAGTGCTACTGAGAATACTCTGGTTTGGTGATGAACCAAACGAAGCTGTTCAACGAAATAGGATTCACCATCAGTGGCTCCCAAATCGAGTGTATGTTGAAGAGGCATCAATGGAGCCTTACATTGCAGAACATTTGAGTAAAATAGGCCATTGGTGGCTACCTAGAAAAGACATTGGTGTTGTGCAAGTTATCTACGTTGAAAATGATGTGATGAAACCGTACAGTGACCGTCGAAAACATGGCAAAGCAGCAGGCTATTAATGGACGAGACGCCAAAAAAAAGCCCCGTCAAGAATGACGGGGCTTTTTTGTTGTAATCAGATGTAGTTAACCACCAAGGGTGTAGCGAGTGAACGCTGTGATGGCAGTCCCTTCAGGAAGAAGGTCTTGGATTGTTTTGGTTTCATCAAGAACGTATTTTTGTGCAAGAAGCGTGTTCTCTTGCAAGTGCTTGCGTACTTTGCCTTCTGACATTTTTTCAGCAATTTCATCGTTCTTGCCAGCGTCTTTAGCTTCTTGAATAGCATCTGCGCGGATTTGAGCAATCTTTTCAGCAGGGACGTCGTCCGCACTAATTCCCATTGGGTCATGGAACACGATGTGTTGACAAATGCCTTTTACTGAACCACTGTCTAAATCGCCTTCAAATTGAAGAAGACAAGCTCGTTTGCCATCATGGTGAATGTATTCCCCATAATTTGAACCACTGTATTTGAATCCACGAGCGAAGTTAGCATTCTCGCCTGTGGTGATTCGAAGATTATCGACAAGTGAAGTGATTTCATCTGTTGCTTCAATGTTGCCATCGGCAGTTTGTACAGCAAGAGCAGCAATTTGTTCGACAGCTTCAATGAAGTTTTCGTTCCTAGCAGTAAAGTCAGTTTCAGTTCTTACTTCAATAATTGCCGCGCAGCCGTCACCATAAGAAATGCTGACTTTGCCTTCACCAGTTGCACGCTCTGTACGAGTGTCCATCTTGCCTTTTTTAGTTTCTCGTAGCCACTCTTCTGCAGCAACAGGGTCACCCGATGTTTCGTTAAGTGCTTTTTTACAGTCCATCATGCCTAAGCCAGTTTTTTCACGTAGGGACATGACATCTTTTGCGGTAAAACTCATTGTGTATCTCCGTTAGTTTTACAGTGTTCAGGATTTATCAGCGTCGTTCGCTGGTAATGTTTCTTCAGGTGCTACAGCTGTTGCAGTAGCGGAATTATCTGCTGCAGGAGCAGCTTCGTCAGCTTTGAATGTTGAGCGACTTGATCGTTGACGATTTTCTTCTTGCGTTGCAACTTCGCGTGCTTCTTCTTCAGTTTTCTTTGTAGCAGCATCTGCTTTAGCTCTTCGATCTTGCAAACCTTCACTTACAGATTCCATAAGTGCGGCGATGACGACTTCGATAGAGCGAAGTGAATCGTCATTTCCTGGAATTGGAAGGTCGACAAGTTGAGGGTCGCCATCAGTATCGACAAGACCGATTGTTGGAATGCGTAAAGCTTTTGCCTCACGAAGTGCATTGGTTTCGTTGTTTGCATCAACTACAACCATAGCACCAGGAAGCTTATTCATATTTCGAATACCATCAAGGTTTCGAGTAATTTTCGCTTTCTCGCGCATGAGTTGTGAAGTCATTTTCTTTGAGTATGTATCAATTTCGCCAGATTCTACAAGCGCTTCTAGTTCATTTAATCGTTTGAGTCGTGAACGAATAGTTGAAAAGTTAGTGAGGGTTCCACCGAGCCAACGTTCAGTAACCCAAGGCATTCCAGCTTCGCTAGCATATTTTTGAACTGCTGCCTGTGCTTGGCGTTTTGTGCCAACGAAGACTACATCTTTACCGCTAGCAACTGTTTGGCGGATGTAAGCTTTTGCTCGCAATAATCCTTTGACAGTTTCGCGTATGTCAATAATGTGAAGACCGTTTCGTACGCCCCAGATATACGACTTCATTTTTGGGTTCCAGTTACTTCTGCGTTGTCCAAAGTGGATGCCAGCTTCAAGTAATTTGGTGACAATATCGTTTGTAGATTCACTCATGAATCATGTTCCTTTCAGCGACACCGGCATGATGTGTGGGCTCATCAGCACAAGGGCGCTTCATGTGGGTTGTGTTTCTAAGAAACACAAAAATGGTGTTCAACCAGAACGAGCCCACCTCGCTCTGGTAGTTGCTCAAAAGTGAGCTGAATTGGATATTTTAAGGGTATTTAGCCAATTTCGCAACGTGTTGATCGATTGCCAAGGCATTCAAATACAACTTCACCATCAAAAATAGTTGCTATTGGCTTGCAATTGACTTCCCAGCCATCAAACGGGCAGTTTTTGCCGGTAGATGCAAATGAATTCGCATCGATATTCCAAGAATAATCTGGATCAATAATTGTAATATCTGCTAATGAGCCAATCTGGAATTGCCCTAGCTTGTGGCAATTGATTAGATTTGCTGGGTTGCAGGTCATCATTGCAAGCAGGCTAGGCCAATCGCAGGTGCCGTCACCAAGCAAAGCTTTTGCGTACAAAGCAAGCGCACATTCCAGCCCAGTGATTCCAAAAGAAGCTTCTGCAAAAGGCTTTTCTTTCGTATGTAAGGGATGAGGAGCATGGTCTGTCGCAAGAATAGAAACTATTCCATCCGCTATGCCCTGCTTCAGAAGATCAATATCTTGTTGTTCTCGAAGTGGGGGGTTCATCTTTGCGATGGTTCCAAGTGATCTACACGCTCCGTCAGTAAGAAGGAGGTGATGTGGGGAAGCTTCTCCCGTAATAGGGATATTTTTTTCCTGCGCTTGTCGTATGATTTCCACGCTTCCACCACTACTAAGATGTTGAGCATGCCATTTAGCTCCTATTGGTGTATCTAAATCAATATCACGGGCAATAATGGACTCTTCAGCAATTCTTGGCCATGGACCATACCCAAGTTCTTCTTGAACTTTCCCAGCATTCATGACACCGCCCTTTGTCATTTCTTGGTCTTGGCAGTGTTGCATAAATGGAACATTCTGTTTATTACATTGTTCTAGAACTGCTGACATCATCTCACTATCAGCAACAACATCCCCATCATCAGTGATTGCAATGGCACCTGCTTCCACAAGTTCAGCGATTGGAGCAATTGTGCTCCCTTGTCTTCCGAGTGTGGCGCATGCAGTTGGCAATACTCTGCATAATCCTACACGTTTTGCTGTCTCGATTGATTCACGGACGAGTTCTGGTGTGTCGATTGCTGGAGTAGTATTGGGCATTGTGCACACGGTGGTAAATCCACCTGTAACAGCAGCAGCAGAACCCGTTGCTATGGTTTCTTCATGATTACCACTGCTTGGTTCTCTGAAGTGCACATGAATGTCGATGAGACCAGGTGAAATGATGCAACCAGTGCAGTCAATTGTGTTTCCATCGAACTGGATAGGGGTCTCGCTGATCTGTTTGAGAACACCATTTTCAATGAGCACATCACCAATACAATCAAGATTATTTGCAGAATCTATGATTCGTCCATTTTGCAGAAGCATTGTGTTCATGTTTGGCATTGTACACGGGGCATAAAAAAAGCCCTGCCAGAAGGCAGGGCTTTTGAAAAATCAAAAAGTAGATTTACTTGCCGCCGGACATTGGACAACCAGCTGGCATTTTGCCATCTTTTTTGCCCATGCTTGCACATTTCGCAGGATCACAATCTTTCATGTCGCCACAATTTGCTGGGTCACAAGCACCTGCAGCAGCTGGTTTAGCTTTTGCTTTGCTAGCGCAGCAGCTTTTTGCGTCGCCTGCAGCAGCAGGTTTTCCTTTTGCAGCACCCATTGGGCATGCGTCTGTACCCATTTTGTCGCAGCCTTCTTTCATGCCTTGGCATTTGGACATATCGCAGTTTGCAGGATCGCAGTTGCTACCGTCGCATTGTGCTGCAGTTGCGCTAGCGTTAACTTTGCTTGTTTTGTTGCATCCAACAACAGCGAAGCTGATGACAGCGACTAGGGTTAGGGTTAATAGTTGTTTCATGTTCAAATTCTCCAAAAAGGGGTGTGAGGGGTGATTACGGTTTGAGCACCTTATTGTACTCATTTTTAAGATGTGAAACAACGGTATATTTAGATATATCCGCTGTTAGAATAAGAAAGCGTATGAAAAACGAAAACATTGCATTGATTAGCGAAAAAGAGCGAAAAAAGTTCGCTGATTATGCAAAAAAATTGCCTCAAACGCCAGGAGTGTATCTAATGCACGATGGCGACTCAGAAATCATATATATAGGAAAGGCGGGTTCGCTGAGAAATAGGGTGGGCTCGTATTTTTTATCTTCTGTGGATGTAGGACCTTGGAAGCAGGGCATGTTGCCACTTATCTCACATATTGAAACCATCGATTGTGAAACAGAGTGGGAAGCACTTCTGTTGGAATCACGTTTAATAAAAGATCACCGTCCAAAGTACAACACGCTTCAATTGGATGGAAAAACATACCCATATCTTGCCATCACAAAAAAAGACGATTTTCCTGGAGTTTTTGTAACTCGGAACCCTGCAGATGATCAGTTCAAGGGGGCAAAATTGTTTGGGCCGTTTACGTCCGTTGGCGCATTGAACCAGTCTATTCATCTATTACAAACCGTATTTAAATATCGTACTTGCCATTTGAATATAAAACACGATGATCCTGAAAATGCATTTTTCCGGCCATGCCTTCTTTACGCAGTAGGCAGATGTTCTGCCCCGTGTGCGAATCGAATTAGTAAGGAATCGTACGAAAAAACCATCGAACAATTCCTTCGTTTTTTAACATCAAAAAGAAGTGTAATGGTGCGGGAGTTAACGCAATGTATGGACAGAGCATCAGCGAATAAAGAATACGAAGAAGCGGTTATTCTTCGTGATCAAATTCAAGCTCTGGAGAAGCTTGATGCTCGTTCAAACTCTGACATTATTTGGCAATCAGAAGTCACAGTATTTTCGAAAGATCCAAACGCAGGTTTTCGTGCTCTACAAAAAGCACTCTGCGTCAATACCGAATTGCGATTTATAGAAGCTTTTGATATTGCGCATTTGCAAGGAGGTGAAACAGTTGCTGCAAAAGTAAGCTTTATGGATGGTCGTCCATATAAAGATGGGTACAGAAGATATAAAATAAAAACTGCCCGCAATGATGACTATATGTCCATGCGAGAAGTTATATCTAGGCGGTATAGAGATGCTGGTAAAGGTCTTGAGTTGTATCCAGACCTGATTGTGATTGATGGTGGAAAGGGT
>JABHWX010000114.1 GCA_018657585.1 Phycisphaerae bacterium | reverse complement strand
GATTTGCTGAAGCCATTTATGGCTGACTTAAAAGCCTGTCCTTTGTGGATCAAGTGGGCGGCAATCGTGATGACATGTGCAGCGACGATTCCTCTTGCACTTATATTTAGGGCTCGCACTTCGTACAGCGATAAGCCAAAAATTCACATCATCCAAAACATGGATAATCAACCTAAGTTTGTTTCACAAGAAGCGAACGCGTTGTTCCTTGACGGCCGCGCCATGCGCCCGCTTGTTGATGGGACAATTTCACAAACCCAAATGACAGGCGACACACATTTATACATGGGTCTCGCGAAAGACGCCTGGGCAGATTCTTATCCAGCAAGTATTACTGTAAATCGAGCCTTTGTAGAGCGTGGACAAGAGCGATTTAACATTTACTGTGCACCTTGCCACGGCAAGGGTGGGTTTGGTGACGGAGTCGTACACCACCGAGCGCAAAGACTCCTAGAAACGGGGATAAACGGCACAACTTGGGTCGCACCAAAGAATCTACATGAAGATGCAGTTGCTTCACAAAAGAAAGGGCAGTTATTTAACTCCATCACAAACGGCATTCGCACCATGGCAGCTTATGGTTCGCAAATTTCTGTTGATGATCGATGGGCAATAGTTGCATATATCGAAGCATTGCAAATTTCACAAAACGCAAACCCCAAAGATGTTGAAGATGCGGACACGCTTCCACATACAGATGGATCAGATGAAGGGAGCAACAAGTGAAAGTTGCCGACGTAATACATGACAATATTCGCTTGAGTGGTCTCGCAAAAACTGCGGGTCCGGTTCTCGCAATTGTGGGTCTTGCATTTCTTGGTCTTAGCGTACTGCTTAGCAGCGGCGCAAGCGAAAGTACAGCAGACATGGCAGGTGCAGACGTCTTCTGGAAGTCTTACTTGTTTGCGTTTATCTCTGCCCTAGGCATTTGTATGGGTGCGCTGTTCTTCGTTCTGTTGCAACACCTTACTCGTTCTGGCTGGAGTGTTTCGGTGCGCCGGCTTGCTGAAGGGATTGCAAAGAATCTTTCTTGGCTTTGGATGCTTTTTGTTCCAATCCTTATTCTTATCCTTAGTGGTAAGGGAAGTCTACTTTACGATTGGGCGAACTCTGAATACATGTCGCATGCGCATATGCCACATTCCAAAGAAACATTTTTATCTCCTAACTTCTGGTCAATCAGAGCAATTGTATTTTTGCTTGTCTGGGCAATTGTTAGTTCACTCTACTTTCGGTGGTCAACAAAACAAGATCACGATGGTGATGTGAAATGGACTCACAAAATGCAAAAGTGGGCTCCGATTTGCATGATTCTATTTGCGTTTACGCAAAGTTACGCGATTATAGATTGGGTTATGACCCTGCAACCGAAGTGGTTCAGCACCATGTTTGCGGTGTATTACTATGCAGCAACGATGACAGCATTTTTCTCGGTCATCATTTTGCTAGCTCGTTTCTTACGAAATACAGGGCATGCGAGACAATCAATTACAACTGAACACTATCACGATCTTGGCAAATGGCTTTTTGGAATGGGCGTTGTGTTTTGGGCGTACATCGGATTCAGTCAATACATGCTTATCTGGTATGCAAACATTCCTGTTGAAACTGGATGGTATATGACAAGGCAACTTGGTGGTTGGGCGCCTATCTCCATCCTGCTACTTGTTGGTCATTTTATTATCCCGTTTGTTTTATTGATTACCCGTTGGACGAAACGGTGGAGTTACACACTTCCAATTATTGCTGGCTGGCTCTTGATTATGTTCTTTGTTGATATGTATTGGTTAGTCATGCCAGTAGTTCCCGAAGCAGCAATCATACACGCAGATTCTTACAACCAACTTGCTAAGACAGTTTCTGCCAATGAAATTGGGTATGGATTTAACATAGTGAACTTCACCTGCTTAATTGGGATGATATCACTCGTATTTGGTGGAACATTATTAAACCTTCGTAAATGTAACCTTGTTGCAACTGCCGACCCGCGTTTGGACGAAGCATTGCACTTTGAAAATACATAAGAGAATATCTATGAGCAATCCACACGAACAAACACATCTTATAGAAGACCATGAAGACCCAGACGGCTGGGCAACTTGGGCGATTGGTATTGGCGGAGCATTCCTCATGATTACCACTGTTGCAATTGCTTGTGGCATCTACTATCGATCAGCAACAACAGAAGCTTTTGATAAAAACGTGAACATTAGGTATGAACAGCGCGACATGGTTTTAGCTGCCCAACAAGCGGTTCTCGAAGAATCCGCGCGTTGGGTTTCTCGTGAAAATCCTTCAGCGTCTGGAACAATTGAACATTTGGTTATTCCTATTGATCATGCCATGGATATCGTGGCGGGGAATGATTGATACTTATGGCAAGATGTGCACTAACTTGGAATATTACACTTGTTGCTTTTGTGAGCAACACGATGGGCTTTCCATTGGTAGCAGGACCAACATTTGCAGATGAAAAAATAGACGCGCTTGAAGGCGTCGGTATTACCGAACATTTGGATAATCAAATTCCACTTGACTTAACGTTTTTTGACGATGACGGCAACGAAATCGTCTTAGGCGAATATTTTGATGGCGAAAAGCCAATCATCATCACTTTGAATTATTACAAGTGCCCGATGCTCTGCAGTTTGACATTGAATGGCTTAACGGCCGGTCTTGAAGAAATGGATTGGACTTTGGGCGATGAGTTTGAAGTCATTACGTTAAGTATCAATCCAGATGAGAAGCCGCCTCTTGCAAAGAAAAACAAAGAGGGGTATCTAGGACATTACAGTAGAGAAGGTGCAGAAAAAGGGTGGCACTTCCTTACAGGCGCACAAGACAACATTACGAAACTTTCAGACGCGCTTGGTTTTGGGTACGTTTTTGATAGCAAAACAGGCGAGTTCCACCACACGGCTTCTATCATGTTTGTTACACCGGACGGCCGCATTTCAAAATACATGAACGATGTGCAGTTCAGAGGACAAGACCTTCGTTTCGCACTTATTGAAGCATCCGAGGGACGAATTGGTACAGCCCTAGATAAATTTTTACTTTTCAATTGCTTTCAATACGATCCTGACAGTAATAGTTACACGCCAGTAGCGTGGAAATTAATGCGGACTGGCGCGGTATTGATGCTCGTTGTATTAGGAGGTGGCCTAGCTGTTCTTGGCTTTACATCCTCCGATCGCTTAAGAAAATCACATAACATCTCGGATGGAACAACTTCATAATGTTCTCGATACTTACATCATTACTTGCAACAACAACGCAGGGAGCGCCCGCTAACTTTTGGTTGCCCAAACAGGCATCAACCGTAGCGCAAGGCGTAGACCTTACGTTTTTTGTAATCACTTGGATTTGCTACTTTTTCTTCTTCGCAATTACTGCGGTATTGATTATTTTTATGATCAAATACCGTCGAAAAGGAAACGACGTTATTGTTAAGGGGCCAACCCATAACACACCGTTGGAAATAGCATGGACCACGTTGCCGTTACTCCTGGTGGTTGTAATATTTGTTGTTGGCATGCGAGGTTATTTAGACATGCAACAAGCTCCAGAAGGAAGTTACGAGGTGCAAGTCACAGGGCAAAAATGGTTCTGGACTTTTGAGCACCCTCAATATGGTGCAACGCAAGTTGCCGAACTTACTGTTCCAGTAAATACGCCAGTACGATTACTAATGACTTCGCAAGATGTTCTGCATAGTGTGTGGATTCCAGACTTCCGAGTAAAAATGGATGTTATTCCGGGCCGGTACACATCCTTGTGGTTTGAAGCAACTGCAGTTGGGGATTACAATTTGAACTGCGCGGAATATTGTGGCAAGGATCACTCGAAAATGTTCGCAACAGTGCGTGTCATTCCAAAAGAAGATTTTGAAAAAACGATGGTTAAGTTAGCAAGCGAGTACGAAGATATGTCAGTTGGGCAACTTCCAGCGTATGCAATTAATCGTTTATATAACCGATGTCAATCTTGCCATACACTTGACGGTTCAGAAAACACAGGTCCATCTTTTAAAGGATTGTGGGATCGTGTAAAAAGTGGTGACGTGAACTTTGTTTCAGGCGAAAAATTATCCAACCTGTATGGCGAAAGCACAACCTACGAAGTTCCAGAAAACTACATTCGTACTTCGTTGCTAGATCCTCAAGGCCATATTGTGCAGGGCTATCTCGGTTCGATGCCCTCTTTTCAAGGGCAGTTGAAGGACAAACAAATTACAGCCATTATCGAGATGTTTAAACATCTTGATGAATTAACAGACGCAGAGGGTAACATCACCGTGAACCCAGATGGAACACCAAGGCAATAACGATGACAACACTCACCACATCAAAACCAACAGATAATTACCTCAATCACACTAAGGGCATTAAGTCGTGGTTGTTTACGCTTGATCACAAACGAATCGGCGTGATGTACTTAATATGCGTTTTGCTGGCATTTTTGCTCGGCGGAATATTTGCCATGATGATTCGGTTCCAGTTGCTTACCCCCGAAGGCACGTTCATGACACAGGACCAATACAACCAAGCATTCACAGTGCATGGTGCGGTTATGGTTTTCTTAGTGATTATTCCCGCGGTTCCCGCGGCGCTTGGCAACTTTGTCTTGCCTATTATGCTTGGTGCAAAAGATGTTGCATTTCCAAAGTTGAACTTGTTTAGTTGGTATTTGTGGATATTTGG
>JABHWX010000113.1 GCA_018657585.1 Phycisphaerae bacterium | reverse complement strand
CTTGTGCTAATTGCTCAATACGCGGAGTCTCCACATAATCGTGTTCTGATTTGGAATATTCAGGATGCATTTGCGTAGACAGCCCACTCCACGCTTGATCATCTGACAATAATAGAATGATGTTTGCTTTTTGTTTAAGTTCCAAAGTTTCACTTGTTGGTTTGCCGGAGTTCAAACCACCTGTGTTTGAGGGGAATGCTTGTGGGGTTAACAAAGTTTGCTGAATGCTATCTTGATCTGATCGTGCCTGAAGATATGCAATTAGTGCCTGCCTATCAGAATCTGAACGCAAGCCATCAAAACCCATTGTCGTGCTTGGCACAATGTCGCGAGGCTTTTCCAAAAATTTGTCCAGAAGTTGAATTGACCATGACTGTTCTTGCTGTGACAGTTCTTTCATTGATGGCGAATAGAAAGGGTATCGGGGATCTGTTGCTATAGTTTTGCCGACGATGTTGTCAAGACTAGGCCCTGCTGCAATTCCACCTCCTTGCGATATGTGGCACAGTGCACACTGAGCAAAAAGATGCTGCCCTCGCAAGTACAAGTCACTAGCAGAAGTAAAATCAGTGTCTATAGTTAGATCTAACTGGGAATCAACTGGAACATACTTTTTACGCAATGCCAGCAAATCCTCAGCTTGTGTATTGGTCATAAGGTCACGAACAGACAAAATAGCAGTCGCTTGACCGAGTGTCATTATCCCTTCAATTCGTCCAACCACCCGCGCAAGTTGGTGCACCCTGTCCGTGTCAATCTGTTTGCCTTCAAGTGTTTTCTCAAACTCTCGTAATAACTGCCCTCTCTTCTGGAGGAATTCCTCGAAAAGCTTAATCTCTTTTGATACACAGTCTTTTAAAAGTGCAATTTGTTCCTCTGTTAAGATTTCTTGCACTTCATTTGCCACCACTCCTCGCTGCACACTGTGTCCTGATTCCATTCTTAAACTCACAAAACCAAAATGCTGGCTCGGCTTTCCTACGGTTTCAAAATCATTGTCTTCAGGTGTGCCTGTCACCCATGTTAGAAGACGTGAAGTTAAATTCCAAAACTCTTGATTAGACGTTTTGTCCATTCCTCTAAGAAGTGACTTCTCGTCCTGAGGCAATTTAAATTTTCCCGATTTGCCACTGAGATATCTCAATCGCATCTCTCGCATTTCTTCTATCTGTGACTTAGATAAAGTTCTTGCAATCTCGCCAAGACCAATGGCAAGCACTCTTCCTAGTTCCGCTTCGCATTCACTATAGTCTTCAGCAATTTTCAAGAATTGTTCTTTGCCTAACTGTTCACCAACAAGAATACTTTCGAGCGAATGATTAACTTGTTGTCTAGCTAGCAGCACACTCTGCAACGTCTCCATTTGTTCTGCATGAAGTTCAACTAAGCGCTTCCTCTGAGATTCCGTCAACAGCGCGTATGTTTCTTGTCCTGCTGAGCTACGGGTCAAACTATGACCACTAGCCACTCTGAATTTAATAAACCCAAAAAAGTTTGCCAATCGACCAACAGAAACATAGGCGTTCTGTTCTGAAGAACCTGTCAGCCATGTTAGTGTGCGAGAAGCAACTGCTTGCAATTGCTTCTTAGCATCAACTTCATCCAAACGTGTGTCCCTAAGGGAGCCATCGTTGGAACCTGCTGGTGTTTGCCCATATATTTGTGATGAGAGGAGCAGGACTAATGCAAAGCACCACAAATTAACTAATACTCGTCTCATATACTTTCTCAACGTATAATTAACGTCGATATTACTGTCTTTCGTTCAAAAATATAGACAGTTGACATCCAAACCCATAGACAATTCTCTTGAGTGTTCGGACTTGATTTCGTAATTCAGTTATTTCGTTTTGCATTGTGATGCTCCTTCACTGTGCATTATGCATCAAATTGAAACACCACTCAGCACACACACGACCAAACAAGTAATTAGGTTCTTCATCCCTATCTCCTTCTGGGCATCGCCCATACATGCTCCCCATTGTCACACGGGGTGGTGGTAATAGCAAGGAAAATAGGTGAGGTTCAAGCAGAACCCGCTAGCAGGGCACACTAGGGGGATGGGGGGGTCAAATCTCTACAGGTTTGAAGCGAAGACCGACGGGGTAAGCCACCTTTACGCGTGTCCGAATTGGAAACCTTTTTGCTAGACTACGAAAGCCGATAGGTCGCAAGGTAGCCCCTTGCATCGGGACAATGTAATTGACACACCTGCTCAATTATGTTGCCCCAACCATCGGCTGAAAGCAGGTGCAAAGTGGTAACAGAAATTAAATCCAAGCCCTACTACACTCGCGATAGGTTGATATCTAAGTGTCAAAATGCCATTGATGAATATGGAATCAGTGTCAAGTTAGTTTATGTGTATTTAGACAATAATCACACAATTGGGCATAAATACCAACCGCCACAGAAAATTCCGCGAGCGTGGTCTCGATTAGAATCAGGGATTGCTTCTACCTATGTAGATTGCGATGAAAACAACTTACAGGCGATATTCGATAGAGTACTTGAGTTACTTCGATGGTTAGTATTTTCAAATCCAAACGCAACTGCTAATCTTGCAGAGTGCGCTACTTCTCTGTTTGATATGTCGAACATGGCTACCCAACCACCATTACGAACTAGAGAGGGCAAGCGGTTATTTATTTGTGCTGATAATGGCACACCGTTTGTTTTCTTCGACTCAAAAGAACCCATCGATGACCTAGTTAAAAAAGTAATTGTGAACACCACACGCGACGATGATGCGTTGAAGCACTTTGAAAAGTATCCCAACTGTCAGTGGACAATGGTTATTGATGATGTATTTGGTGCAATTCAAATGGCTGCTAGAGACCAT
>JABHWX010000112.1 GCA_018657585.1 Phycisphaerae bacterium | reverse complement strand
CGTTTACCATGCTGCAAGTGAATCGGTGTTGAACACTTCTTGTAACTCGTTAAGTGAACGCCTGAAGTCTTCGTCGTGTTGTCCGCGCCTCGCACCAACTGCAGGGTTGTGTTCAACGTTGACAGTGAGCCCAGCGTCACCTGCAATTTGGTCTACTTGTTCTTTCCACTCAGTAAAGAAGCAACCTTGGTCTGCAAGGATTCCGGATTCGAAAAGTGTTTCGATTCCTTCTGGAACTTCAAACATTTGTGCAGCGTATGGCGCGTATTCGTCGAGCGCTTCTTGCATGCGTACTTTTGCATCATCGGTGCCTTTGCCAAGGTGATCAATCCAGGTAGTGATGTGGTCAACGTGCACAGCTTGCTCAGCACAAATTCGTCTTGCGAGATTAGCGAGTGGAGACCATGAGGATTTGCTTAGACGTTGGAATCGAATAAAGTCAAAAACATTACAGTAAAACTGCCTTGCAATTGCATTTGCCCAATTGAACTCGTCGCTCTTTGTCACGATGTTGGCGCACAAGTATTCATCGTCATTCCTACCAAATGCGATCTGATTGGGTTCTTTCCCATTGAGCTCGCTTGCTAACTCATAGAAAGCTCCTCCGTGCGCGATATCATCTTGTGCCAGTGAAGAGAAGGCGATGTCGGCCTCTAAGATTGGAGCGATACCGGTCCAGTCACTGTTGCGATGCCCAAGAAATAGTTTATCGTCAGCGATGCTAAGCAGTACATTGCACATTGCTTCATGAAACTGTTGGTCGAGTTCACTCATTAGAATGTCTCCTTCAAATCTTCTTCCTGGTATGTATCAACAGTTTTTTCAGCACGGAGCGCGTCCCATTTTTGACGAACGACTCGACTATACCCGCGAGGTAATCGATATCCCTGGTCAGTTGTTTCGCGCCAAATCATGTCGGTTGAACCATCTATTTTTGTAAGCATTGAAATCGGGGATGTCCAGATGGTGTAATACGGTTTTTCATCAACAAATTGGGCAATACAACTTTCTTTTGCTTCAGTGCCGTTTCCAGCTTCAACCTCGCCTACATGTTCATGTCGATCACCAGCTTTCCACTGAACGAATACTTCATATGTTTCCTGTGTTCCTTCATCTGAAACAAATGTATTTCTTTGCACAACCCATATACTGATGCATTCTTGATCTTGTCCGTAGTGTTCTCTGGCAAAGTGTTGCGCCATTGTTGCGTCAGGCGCACTTAATGAACCAGCGTGTTGATGCGCGTCGCCTGTTTTTTTCTGTGTAAAGATTTCCCATATAGGAAAGTTATCAACTTCGGTGGTGCTCAATTCGCCTGTAGGTTCAGGCACGTTTGTTCTTGCTGCAGATAACATAGTGGACTCAGTTCGTACATGGCGCCGTTGATGCACCATTTAAAATTGCGCGTCGTACCCATTCGCCTTGCTCGTAAGAGAAGCGGCGAAGTGCAAGTCTATCTTTATTGCATGGGCCGTCACCACGAATAACGCGGAAGAATTCATCCCAGTCGGGTTGTGTGAATTGCCAGTTGCCGGTTTCTTCGTTAAGTCTGAGAAGTGGGTCAGGCTTTTTGGAGATGACCATCCCATTTGGATCTTTTTTACACACGTTGATGACAAGACCAGTCGCCATTGCGGCGGGTGCAAAACGGTTGACGTATTTTTGTCTTAGTTCATCGTTTGTTGCAGTTTTCATCCGCCATTTCATTGCTGGTCGTTCCATAACGTCTGGCGGATCGACTGGACCAAAGAATGCCAGCGATGGTCCCCACCAGCGGTCAAATGCTTCCTGAGCCATTTTCTTTTGACTCTTTGTGCCACTCATGAGTGTGAGTACCATGTCTTCGCCATGCTTAAAGTGAAACGCTTCCTCCATGTTGATACGTCGCATGGTTCGGATGTAAGGACCAAATGAACCATGCGCAAGAGTGCCTTGATTTAAGATGGCAGCTCCATCAATGAGCCAAGCAATCATGCAAACATCAGCCCATGTTGGGCAGGGGTAATTAAAACAATTGTGGTACTTCGTAACGCCAGTAATTAAATCTCTGAGCATTGCATTTCGAGTTTTTCCTAAGTCCTGCGCGACTTCGTACAGCATTTGCCCATGCCCAACTTCATCTTGAACTTTTGCAGTGAGTGCAAGTTTACGTAATAGGCTAGGCGCTTTTGTGATCCACTCGCCTTCTGGAAGAGCACCGACGATTTCACTGTTAGCGTGATGTTCTGCCATGCGTAACATGAGCGCTCGATAGGCTTCTGGCATCCAATCGTTTGGTTCAACGAGCCCACCCTCCGCAACATGTTTTTCGAATGTAGCGAGTTTTTCTGGGTCTTCAACTGCACAATCTTTTATGTTGACTTCGATGTTTGCGCTTGCGCTCATTTCGTCTTTCCTTCTATAAGAGTTGCTAAACCTTGTCCAACACCAACACAGAGTGTAGCAATTCCTCGCTGAAGATTCATCCTATTAAGTTCATGAATAAGTGTTACAACAAGTCGTGCGCCACTGCAACCAAGCGGGTGCCCCATCGCGATTGCGCCACCATTCACATTGACTTTATCTGGTGATACGCCAATTTCGCGTACACAAGCAATTGATTGCGCTGCGAATGCTTCATTTAACTCAAATAAATCAATGTCGTCAACAGTTAATTCAGTTCGCTGGAAAAGTTTTTCCGTTGCAAGTATTGGGCCGGTTCCCATGATTGCAGGGTCAACCCCTGCCGAAGCGCACGGGCCAACATATCCCATGATTTTTAAATTTAATGATTTTGCAAGGGACTCTTCAACTAAAACCACCACTGCGGCGCCATCATTCACGCCGCTGCTGTTTCCTGGGGTGACGGTTGCGTCTGATTCTTTTGAAAATACTGGACGTAGTTTTGAAAGTTTTTCTCGGGGAACTTCTGGCCTTGGATGTTCGTCTGTATCAATGACAATAGGTTCGCCTTTTCGCTGTGGAATCGTAACGGGAATAATTTCATCTCTCCATTTTCCCGCATCTTGTGCACGTTTCCATTTCTGTTGACTGTTCCACGCAAATTCATCTTGTTCTTCACGTGAGATGTTCCATCTCTTCGCAACATTCTCTGCCGTTTCACCCATCGAGTATGGGTGATAGAGTTCTGAAAGTTTCGGATTTGTAAAGCGCCAACCAATTGTGGTGTCATACATTTCACACTGTCGACTATAAGCAGTCTGGCTTTTTGCAACGACAAATGGCGCTCGACTCATTGATTCGATACCACCAGCAATAATGATGTTGCCACAATTTCCTTCAATCATTCTTGCGGCAACATTTATTGCTTCAAGCCCTGATGCACAAAGTCTATTTACAGTTGAACCAGGAACAGTCTCAGGCAGGCCAGCAAGCAGGGCGGACATTCTTGCCACGTTTCGGTTATCTTCGCCAGCTTGATTCGCTGCACCAAGATAAACGTCATCTATAGTGTTTGGCTCGATACCCGCTTTTTCAACAGCTGCCTTGATAGCAATTGCTGCGAGATCGTCTGGTCGAATTGTACTCAACGCACCTCCGTAACGCCCTATTGGTGTTCGGACCGCGGATACGATTGCTGCTCTTCTATTCATTCCCCCATTGTACTCGTTAACCGGCTGAAATAGTTCCAAATGGGGGCGAAGCGAATCGGTCATCCGAAACAGTTTCATTCAATGCAATGAGTAGGTTATGAACCTTGTCTAGCCCAATATTTTCTGCCCATTCAAGTGGGCCTTGTGGATAATTTGTACCTAGTTTCATGGCAGTATCGATATCTTTTGCCGATGCAACGCCTTCCGTCACTGCCCACATCGCTTCATTCATGATACCACCAAGAACGCGAGCAAAAATATATTGTTCGATCATGGAGCCACCAGTGCAGGAGGCTTCTAAACAAAACTCTTCAATTGCCTTTGCAAGTCGATCAGAAACTTCGAGTTCTGCGATTTCTATCAATATTGCTGGAATGATGTTATCTCTGTCATCATGGGTGTATGCACCACTGCCAGTTTTTCTTCCAAGGTTTCCTAGTTGAACAAGCGACTCTTGTTTTGCACTTGGTGCAAGCCGACTTGGATTTCCTAAGCGATCCCAGACACTGCGAGTTGTTGCAACATTAATATCTTGTCCAATTAAATCAGTGAGCATGAATGGACCCATGCGGAATTCTCCGAGTGATTGCATGGAGTTATCAATGAGATCGACAGGAGCAATACCATCTTCAACAATGCGCCAAGATTCTAAGTAATAAGGCCGAGCAACTCTATTTACAATAAATCCTGGAGTATCAGAAACATGGACAACTGTTTTGCCCCATGCTTCTGCGAGAAGTGTAACGCGTTGTACTGCTGACTCAGAAGTTTCTTTTCCGCAAATAACTTCAACGAGTGGCATGATTGGCGCAGGGTTAAAGAAATGCATGCCAACAACTCGTTCAGGGAACCCGCATACTGAACCCAATTCACTTACAGACAGGGAAGAAGTGTTTGTCGCAAGAATTGCATTAGGTGCAACGTCGCCAACACCCTTCAATACTTTACTTTTGACATCAAAATCTTCGACGATTGCTTCAATGATTAAATCGCAATTAGCCAAGTCGTTAAGGCAAGTTGTAATCGTAATTCGTTCTTGGCAATAAATGCCTTCTTCTTCAGTGATTCGGCTTTTTTCTACAAGCCTTGCAAATCGCTTTGTAATACTTTCTTTTGCTTGATCAACGAGCATTTGGTTGATGTCGTACAGTAGAACTGGCCACCCAGCATGAGCAGCTGATTGTGCAATTCCTGCGCCCATAGTTCCAGCGCCAATAACACCAATTGATTTTTGTGGAGTACTCATTATCTATACCATCATACGCAAGATTTATGTCTTAGACTCATTCATGTGTAAAGTTTGGTTTTCGTTTCTCAATAAATGCTAAAACGCCTTCAAAATGGTCATGTGTTTTGCCGGCGGTTTCTTGTGCAAAGGCTTCTTGCGCTAATTGTTCTTTAAAATCATTTTCAAATGATTGGCTGAGCAGGCGTTTGGTCAACGAGAGTGCCTTGCCTGGCATGGAAGAAAGACGTTGCGCTAATTTGTGTGTGGCTTCTTCTAGTTCATCTGAAGAGACCACCTGGTTGACAAGTCCAATCGAGAGTGCTTCTTCAGCTTTTACAGGTCTGCCAGTTAAGCAAAGTTCCATCGCTCTGCCGAATCCAATGAGTCTTGGAAGTGTCCATGTACTTCCAGAGTCTGGAATTAATCCTACGTTCACAAATACTTCAATAAAGGAAGCGTGTTCGCTGGCGATACGTAGGTCACACGCAAGCGCAAGTGAACATCCTGCTCCTGCAGCAACTCCGTTGACAGAAGCAATGGTAGGTTTTTCCATTGTGTGGATTGTTTTGACGATTGGGTCGTATCGTTTCTTTAAATCCTCGCCCAAATTGGGTACGTGTCCTGGAACATATTTTTCTTTTAATTCACCAAGGTCTTGCCCAGAACTAAACGCCCGCCCGCTCCCAGTAAGCACGACAACTCGCACTTCTTGATTTCTTGCAGCATCCTTGAGTGCCTTAGTAAGTTCAGTTGTGAGGGTATCGTTGAACGCATTCAATACTTCAGATCGGTTCAATGAAATGGTACAGATACCCTCTTCGATAGTGACGTTGATGGTTTCAAAGGTAGAAGTAGATGTTGTCATAATTAAGTTCCAGTGAAATTGGGTGGTCGTTTTTCTGCAAATGCAATCATGCCTTCAGTTTGATCATTCGTATCAAAAAGCGCATAAAAGAGTTTGCGTTCTTCTACTAGCGATTCAGAGAGGGGGAGTTCTTCAGCGTTGAGGATGGATGCTTTTGCGGAACAAATTGCAATTGGACCTTTTGATGCGACTAGCTTTGCAACCATAAGTGCGGTTTCAAACCAGTGTTCTTTTGGAACGATTCTGCTGATCAAACCAAAATTGAGAGCTTCTTTTGCGGAGAGTAATCGACCGCTGAGCACCACGTCCATTGAGGTCGCTTTCCCAACAGCACGAGTGAACCGCTGCGTTCCGCCAGCACCGGGAATGATGCCGAGATTTATTTCAGGTTGTCCAAACAGGGCATTTTCTGAAGCAATGATGATATCGCAGTGCATCATGAGTTCGCAGCCGCCACCGAGCGCAAAACCGCTGACTGCTGCAACGATTGGCTTCTTGATGTTTTTTATTTGTTCCCAAATTGCAAATTGATTTCGTTTTAGCATTTCTGCAGAAGAAGCGGTTGCCATGTCACCAATGTCAGCGCCAGCTGCCCATGCGCGTTCGCTACCTGAAAGAAGGATGACGTGAATGTTATCGTCGCCATCGTACTGTTCCATAAGTGTGGCTAGGTCTGTCATCAAATGCAAGCTCAGTGCGTTGAGTACTTTTGGTCTGTTGATTCGAATGATTGCAACGTTGCCGTCGACTTCGTGTAGTAAATGTTGTTCGTCCATCTTGACTATCGTATCGTGATTTATTCGCTCGCGTTTGCGATAATGCGTTCGACGATTTCAATAGGAAAAACACGTTGTTTTTGCTCGCCAGTGGCGACTATCGTTTCACCACATTTGCTCTCAACCGTACAAACGACAGTTGTTTTATCGATTTTGCTCACGATTGCAGTAACCACAACATCTTTTCCAAGTGGGGCGGGTGCGAAGTGGTCGATGGATAGATGTGCTCCGATTCCTTCCTCGCCATCTTCAAGGTGGGGAACGAGTGCTTTGCGTGCTGCAATTTCAAACTGGTGTGCAAGATCCCAAGTCGAACAAACTTGGTGGACTATTTTTCCATCAAAGCGTGGTTGCATGGCATCGGTGACCATGAATGTGACCGTTGCAGTATTGCCAAGTTGCATGGATGGTTTCATCGCACAGTGGATTGTACGATAAAAATGATTTATCCCCAATGATCAATTGGATCTTCTATTCGACGGATTGCAACGAAGAGTTCCCCAAAAAAACGAAGTTTTTAGGCGGAAAAAGAGGTTTTTTCATTGGAGTTTACAGTTCGCCCTTGCTCCAAGAAACGATGGTTTCTATGTCCTCTGGGGATAAATTCGCTTCTGGGTGCAATGGTAGGTAAAACCAAAGAGGCATTTCACCTTCTTCAACTTCTTCGCCGCATTCTTTGCGTTTATGTCGTTTTCGTTTTTCGGTGTAGTCTTTCCACTCTGAGAAATTTAATTCTTCCCTGCCATCATGCACATCACTCGAAATTAACCATGAAGCGGGCGAAACATAGGAATACCATGGCCAAACTGTTTCGTTGGAATGGCAGTCGTAACAAGAACGTCTAAGGATTGCCATGACTTCTTCGGGCGCATTGATTTCACCAGTTACTTCGGGATTGTTTCTGTTTACAGTGATAAATTGAATTACCACTAAAAAATCGATAACGAAAAACAAAACCCATGTACGTTTCTTCCAGTTTCTCATACTAGGGACTTTACCATAAGTAGGCAGGGATTTTTGTTATCCCACAGTGTTGGAAATATTTCAAGTGGAGAAAAACCAACCCCTTTATAAAAATCCCTCGTTTTTGCGTATGCTTTGTCAGGACTACCATCAGAAATAGTTTTTACTTGAAGAAATTTTACACATTTTTCCTGAAGACATTCTTCAAGAGTTTGTAGTAATAACCGACCTGTTCCAGTTCGATGGTATTTTGGGAGGATTCCCATACAATGAATTTCAGCAGTTTCTGGAAAGTGCATGTGAATAGTTAGAAATCCAATTACCTCATCCCCATCTCTTACAAGCATTGTCGGCATCTTGTCAGCATCTTTTATGTACTGCAAAGTTGCTTTCTCGATTCCAAACCACTCGGGCAATGCGCGAAGGATATGTTCGACATGTGTTCTGCATTCTTTCTCAATTCGAATGCTAATAGTCATGAAACGTTTTGCTTTTCGTAATTCCTGCGAACCATACCAGATACCTTGCTGAATCCTTTTGAGGCATATAGTTGTTCAACCGATTTATCACAACAAACATCAAGCATGTACAAATCGTTGTAACTGGCTAAAACTCGATCTATAAGAGTTTTGCCAATTCCTCTCCCTTGATATTCTGGCAAGACCTCTAAGAGTGGAATATATCCTGTAAAAATGCCATCTGAAATAACATTTATGAATCCGACAACCTGATTTGTTTCAGTATCGATTGCAACTTCGACACCATGACTCGCTTGTAATATCTCAAGGAATTTTTCTGATGAAGGATGTTTTGGCCAGCCAACAAAGAATCCATCAAGTTGGGAGTGTGTAATTTGTTCAGCGGTATTGGTGTACGTAATATCTTCCATGTCTATTACCTCATTCAAAGCACAGAACACGTTTAACTTGTATTTTTTTTAATAAAAAAACAAACACTAGGCGAAAATTTTGGCGGGAGAAATCGGTGCAAAAGCAAAAGGATTCGATAGATTAAACGACTTCCAAAATGGTAAGCGGGGTCACCTATTTGGTAGTACCAGTAAAGTGTGCAATTTGTAAAATATTTTCGAATCGTTCTCGGCGAATTGAGTTTATATACCGTTGGAAAAACATCTTCTTCTTTGCGGCTTGGTTGCACCTTATTTAATAGTTTTGAATGCAACGCGTTTGGAACTAGGCGTGATGCAAACGCAACGTATCCCCATTTATTAGGTGTACGCGCACAAATCCAACCTCCAGGTTTTGTGATTCGAATGAGCTCATTAGCAATCTCTTTTGGGTTATCAATATGTTCAAAAACAAAATCGCTGACGATGATATCAAACGTGTTGTCATCAAAAGGCAGTGGTTCGCCAATCTTGAGCACAACTTGATGGTCGCTGCATGGATGTGTTTCGACAATTGCATCAACATCGGCAGCCCAAACTTCTGCGCCGGCAGATTGTAAATTGTGTAGTTTGGCACTATAAGTTGAAGACTTCGAATAATGAAATGAACCACGCCCAGCGCCAAAGTCTAAAACCTTTGGTTTTGTGCCAGCTTTTGCAATCAGTGCTCGGACAAAATTAAAAAATAAAATAGTGCCGTCGTGTTTTGTGAACGAGTCAATTGCGTATTCGGAGTGGATTTTTGCAATATTCATTTTGCTATACGTTAAAAAGGAAGTTTACGACATCTCCATCTTGCATGGTGTAGTTTTTACCTTCGCTGCGGAGTTTGCCCGCTTCTTTAATTGCTTTTTCAGAAGTTAATGAAAATAAATCGTCGACATGGTAGCACTCAGCGCGAATAAATCCTCGTTCGATGTCACTGTGAATAACGCCAGCTGCTTGCGGGGCAGGGGCATCCTTTTGAATTGGCCAAGCACGTACTTCTTTTTCGCCTGCAGTGTAGAACGTGCTCAAGCCAAGTAATGTGTTGAGTGCACGTGCAAGTGGCCCAACGGCAGGTTCTATAAGTTCCATGGATTCAAGCATCTCAATTTGGTCTTCTTTGTCGAGTTCTGCAATTTCTGATTCTAAAGTCGCACAAACGGTAACGCTTTCACCGCCATTTTCTTGTGCGTATCTTGCAACATACTTCGCAGCATCGGAGTCGCCATGCACATCATCTTCAGAAACATTTGCGACATAGATCATTGGCTTTGCTGTCATGATGCCGTAACTTTTTAGGATTGCTTGGTCGCCCGCGTCCCAAGTTCCTTCCCGTGCAGGTTTTTCTTCTTCGAGTAATGTATTTACCTTAGACAATACATCCACGCGATTTTGAGCATCTTTATCACCATGCTTAGCAGTGCGATTAGCTTTGTCGAGTGCTCCTTCGACGACAACCATGTCGGCAACGATGAGTTCACTATCCATGGATGCAATGTCGTTTTCAGGAGAGCAATCGTCGTAGCATTTTACAACTTGGCAAAGCGCGTCGACATTTCGAATATGTGCAAGAACGGCATTCAAGTTGGATCCGCCAGAGGGAACTCCCGGAAGGTCAACAACTTGGAGTGTTGCAGGAATTACTTTTTGTGCAATGATAAACTCAGTAATCTTCGCAAGGCGTGGATCTGGAATAGGGGCAATCCCCATATTCGGTTTCATGCTACCAAGTTGCACAGAGACACTATGCGCAGTAAGTGCAGTAAATAGCGTCGTTTTACCAACGCTTTGCAATCCAATAATTCCACATTCCATAGGCGGAGTATTGTAGGGTCATGTAGAGGACCATGTCGTGGGCCTGACCCTAGACATGTCCCTCAGGTATAGTGCATGGCATGATTGCAGCAATACTATTATCACTCTTCGTAGCAGGCTCGGATTACCAAAAACAACTCGATTTAGCTGGAGAAAATCGGCTTGAAATCGAGCAAGCAATTCGGGAAGTACCAGAGATTCAGCAAGCAGGAATGGCGTGGCTCTTAACGCATATGCCTGAAGATGATTTGAAGACGCTTACGGGTGAGTTTCTCTTAGAGAATTGTGATCTCGCTTACGAAGCGTGGAACAACGCGCCTTGGAAAGACAAGATATCTGAAGAAGTGTTTTTTGATTGTATTCTGCCGTATGCAAATGTGAATGAGCGAAGAGATAACTGGCGAGGTGATTTTCGAAATATATTTTTGGACGTCGTCAAAGAAGCATCATCTCCGACTGAAGCAACAATTCTGCTTAACAAGAATCTGTATGACATGGTCGATGTGCATTACTCCACCGAGCGCCCAAAAGCGGATCAATCACCTTATGAAAGTATCGAAGCTGGAATGGCTTCGTGTTCCGGACTTAGTATTTTACTTATTGATGCGTGTAGAAGTGTAGGTATACCGGCTCGGTTTACTGGTACCGCACTTTGGTATAACGAAAGTGGTAACCACTCGTGGATTGAATTTTGGGATGATGGTTGGCACTACACTGAAGCAAACACTGGCGAAGTAGATGCCGCTTGGTTTGATGGATCTGCTGCAAAAGCAACAAAGGGGGATCCATTAAAAGCAATTTACTCGGTGACTTGGAACGAAGGTGATCAACACTTCCCACTTGTTTGGCTGCCAAATGTCAAAACGTATGGTGGAATTGATGTTACTGACCGATATGCAGAAGAACTAGAAACGGTTTTGGTCCCATTGCGAGTCCGTGCAATAAATTCTGATGGAGAACGGCAAATAGTACGAGTTGTAGTCTTCAATGATGAAGGCGAACTACTTGTTGAAGGTAGTACGAAGAATGAGAGAGCAGATGCAAATGACCACCTGACTTTTATGTTGCCAAAGGGTGAGACGTTTACTTTACAATCAGATAACGATGCAGTAGAAGTAATAATTAACTCGGAGTTAATTATTGACTTAAAGGCGAATTCTTTGACACGTCGTGGCGCACAGTTATTCGCATCCCAATTGTGGGAACAGGTCGACGCTACGTTAGAAGACAACGTGGTTGAATACGAGGGAAAAACGATGCCTTTTTGGTACACAACATATGGCGATTCGCCGTTTGGTGAAAAATCACTTTGGATTTCGATGCACGGCGGCGGCGGTGCACCAGAAGAAATAAACACAAAACAATGGGAAAATCAAAAGCAGTTGTATAAACCAAAAGAAGGTGTGTACGTTGCTCCTAGAGCCCCAACAAATACCTGGAATCTCTGGCATCAAGCACACATTGATCCGATGTTTGAAAAACTCATTGCGTACATGATTAAGACGGAGGGCGTTGACCCGAATAGGGTATACATTGTCGGATATAGCGCTGGTGGTGATGGTGTGTACCAACTTGCTCCTCGCATGGCAGATCGTCTTGCAGGTGCAGGCATGATGGCCGGGCATCCAAACGAAACGGTACCCGATGGCTTAAGAAACATCGCATTTGCATTGCACGTTGGTGCTGAAGACTCAGCGTACGATCGCAATAAGATAGGCGAGCAATGGAAAGAGAAACTTGCCGCATTACAAGAAGAGGATTCAGAGGGTTACGTACACCAAGTAGTCGTTCACGAAGCAAAAGGGCACTGGATGGACAAAGAAGAAGCAAAAGCGGTGCCATGGCTCGCGAAATTTGAGCGAAACCCCTACCCAAACAAAGTTGTCTGGGTACAAGATGACGTATTACACACGCAATATTATTGGCTTGGCGTTGATGAACCTAAAGAACGCACAAAATTAGTTGCTTCAATCGAAGGGCAAACAATTACAATTCATGAATCCGATGTTTCAAAAATAACGGTGTACTTAAATGATGAGATGCTCGACCTAGACAAGCCAGTAATTATGAAATACAAAGAGAAGATTCTTTGCAAGAAAATAGTCTTGCGTGATAGAAACGTTATCCACAAAACAATACGCGATCCAAAAGATTATTACACAGCAAAACTGGAGATTGGATTACCATAAATGATTATGGCACACATAAAATCAAACCAGCCTCTTCTCGCAAAACACAGTTACTGCTTGCTGCTTCTATGTGGTTAATTGTAGGTTGCTAAGAACAAATGGACTTCCTGATGAATTTTTGGTCGCACTCTATATGTCAATTGGTGCGGCCCTCATCATGGGATCTATATTTACGTGGCGTGCTTACTTCAATTCATAGATGGGATTTGACTAAGCACAGATTCAATTGAGTCGATTGCTTCTTTAATCGCTCCCAATGTTGCAGCATAGTAGTGCTCGGTGTGGTAGAAGTACTGTGCAATTTCTGCATCAATAATGTGGACCTGCTTTGGATCTTCGTCAGGAATCAAAACATACTGGCCAACATGGAACTGGTTTAATGCGAGTGCTTCAGATCCATTATTAAGTTCAACAACATCTTTCAACGCAACTGCTCTTCGCAATCGCATCAAGTCTTCAGCATTATGAATAACAATTGAACTACGTTTTGAACCAGAAGGAGTATCTTTGTTGAGGGCGAGTAATAGGTCTTTCCATTGTTTTTCGTTTTCGCAACGAACTGTTTGTACGTATGGGATAGCAATACCCTCCTCAAACGTAATTGTAATAGCTTTATCAACACCATCTGCAAAAAAAGCATTTGCATCCAGCATGCCAATTGCGTTTGCTAATGCTTGGTCGATAAATTCAACACCCATGCCGTTTGCTTGTTCTTTCTTAAAGAAAGCAAGTCTACTTGCAGGAATAGATTGGGCTATTTCTAGATGTTTGATAATTTCATACACCATGCGCGTGACAAGAATTGATTCGCCTGGAAAGTGCCCATTCGCAAAAGAAGAAATTGCAGGGTTGTTTCGGTAGGTATAGTCACTGTTTAATAATTTCTCAGCAGCATCGCTGTATACCTGTAATTGTTCGTTGTTTTCAATAAACGCAAGATCAAATACATCGTCTTCACGGATACGGTATGAATCACGAAAGAGATCATTTCCAACGCTATCAAATCGAGGATCATCCTTGGGCATAGCGCTCAACGCTCTACCCCTTTCTGGAAGAACGTGAGGAGTTAACACAATGATGACTTCTGTTCTTGAAGAAGAATTGTATTCTGATTTAAAGAGATCGCCTATAAAAGGGATATCTCCAAGCAACGGTACCTTGTCTACAACCTTGTGATGTTCCTTATTCACTAATCCACCAATAATAAATGGAGTATCGTTAGGAATGCGTCCATAAGTTTGTACTCGCCTACTTGAAATTGTTGGGGCAGAAGCAAGAAGAGTATTGTTTGCATCCCGAATTTGCAAATCAGCACCTGGAACTGTTGAAGAAACTATCGTATCTATTAGCATACTAACCTCTTCGCCATCTTTGGAAATCCTAGGCCTAACGTTCAGCATGATCCCCGTAGGTAGATATGTAAAGTTGAATGAAAGCGTGTCAGCATTTGTAATACCTGAGGTACTGGTAGCTATTGGAATATCTTGCCCTACTCGTATAGTAGATTGTCGATTGTTTAATGTTAGTACACTCGGTCGCGATAGAATTTCAGCGTGCCCATCTTGAATCAAAGCACGTAAATTCATGCCAAGGAGCCAATCACTCGCATTGCTAAATGGTCTACTTAAATCAATACCTGTCAACACCGCACTAAGATTATCATTAAGAGAATTTGCATTGGCAACCCCAGCGTTAATGGAAGTTACACCATTTGGTGTATTTGATAAATTCCAGTCAATTCCTAAATCTTTAAGACCATCTTCATTAATTTCAAGCACCATGCCCTCAATAAAAATTTGTCTTGCAGGTCTGTCGATGTATTCATCGAGAAGTGTATTGATTTCGCTGAAATGCTCTGGATGTGCTTTATCAAAAAAGACAATGAGTTGAGTTGTGGGTGAAGCGATAGTGTTGTTTGCTAATTGGCTAGCGGTACTGGGTACCATAGACATTCCAAAAGCACCGCCCGAAACAGAAGAGCCGCCGACTAACCCCGTATGTTCGACTGAGGGCTCAGGGATCAACACAACGTATGGAAGTTGTTTCCATTCGATGTCGTTTGGGATTTCGGACGGCGTGTTATAAGTGCTGACCCCGTATCCGCGTAATATTTCTATCGCTGTAGGGGCATCGATATAGCTGAGTTGCACAACTTCACTTCCAAGGTCTCCAATGGTTAAACTCGCACGGGTTGTCTCGAGTGAAGTGATAGAATCTTCTACAAATTTCTGTAAGGATTCAATGTCTGTATTATGCAAAATAGAATTCTCAATTATTTGCACGCCTTCACACCATATATGCGGTGGCTGTGAAACGTAGAGTTTGTAACCCATCCGAATGATGTATGTAGTCCCATCAATTTTTTTTGCAATGGAAAGATGTTCAATGACACCGTCAGGCGGAGTGGGGAGAACACCATCTAGAACATTACTAGAATTGGAGTACCCTTGAGCATGAAATTTGTCAGCTACTAGATCGATGATTTCACCAATTTCAGTAGTATTCATTTGTCTAAGTGGGATGTAACTATGTTTTGGTGATCCATCCCCAGCTTCTTGTTCTGGAATCAGTTCAGCAATTTCTTCTGGCGATATTTCATCTGGTGGAACAGGTTGCGGTATATCTTCTGCGAGTAATATGGTTGGAGGTTCTCCAAGTGCAGCATCAATTGCTTTAGACAGTTCATCAAAATCAACAGATTCATCAACCTCAAATACAACGCCAGTACTTTTTGGATCTTCCATAGAAATCATGCTTGTTGATGTTGTTGTAGAGCAACCAGCGAATCCGAAAAGGATGGAAGCGGAAAGAAGAAGTGCACCAAGTTTTGCAGCAGGGTGTTTCATGTTTTGTGATTTATTACTTTGGTCATTCATTATGGTTTGTTTATCTAGTGTTACGACTCGTTGAACTAGAGCTAGAATCGTTGGGTCGTGTGTTACTATTATGACGGTTCTTCCCAACATTTGCTCAAGAACAACTTCAATAATTTTTCTGGATGATTCTGCATCAATAGATGCAGTTGTTTCATCGATAACCAACGATTGGGTGTCACGAATGAGCGCTCTCGCAAGATTAATTCGCTGTTTTTGTCCATGGGATAATTCGACTCCTTGACCACCAATTTGTGTATTGTACCCTTCAGGCATCTTCTCAATGAAGGAATGTGCGCCAGTAAGTTTGCATGCATTCTTAATGTTTGCCATTGAAGCAGTTGGCTTTGCATACAATAGATTGTCAAGAATAGATGCCTTGAACAAAAAGGCTTCTTGAAAAGCAAAACCGAACATTCCTCTGACATCTTGCATTCTCATGTCTGCGATGTCGTGTCCACCAATAGTAATTTTTCCAGATGTTGGCTCATTAAATCTTGGCAGTAGACTGATTAAGGTACTCTTGCCACTACCGCTTGGCCCAGTTATAGCAAGGTGTTCACCTGGGTTGATTTGTAAATTGATGTGTGTGAGAATAGGCGTGTTTGCTTCGTATTCAAAAGAGACATCATTAAACTCGATTGGGCCAATGATATTAAAATCTTGTGAACGAGTACGCATCTCGAAAGTGATGTCATCAATTGGCTCATCTAACATTTCTAATACCCGATCAACACTTGCTGAAGTTCTAGAGAAATGTCCTGTTCCACTAATCACTTCGAGAACTGACGGGTACAGCATTCTTACGTACCAGAAGAACATAAGGAACAATCCAATTGTCATGCTTCCTGTATACACTTCCCACGCTCCATATCCTAGAAGCATTACCGTTCCTGCACCGACAAGCAGGTCTGCACCTACTTTCTGAGCGAATTGAAACTTTTGTGTTTTTATTTGGTTATCGCGGCCAGCACGAATTGATTGTAGAAATGTTTCTGTTTCGCGTGTTTCTGCAGAAAACCCCTTAACAACCTGAGCTCCTAAAAAGGATTCAATTAAGTTTCCGTGCGCTTCTGCTAAATGTTCTTGGGCACGATGGTGACTCTGGCGAATAGGTAGATAAAACTTTTTATATATCCAAAGATGAAACGGTAACACAATCGTACTTGCCAATGCAAGTTTCCAGTTGACGACATACAATAGTATGATTAAAATTTGAAATTCTATTGTGTACCTAAGAAGTGTTGGAAGTTTATCTTGAATGAATACTTGGATTTTGAACGTATCATCCATCACTCTCGAACTAACTTCTCCCGGTTTCTTCGACTTGTAAAAACCAAGCCCAAGTTTTTGCATGTGGTTAAAAAGTCGTTGGCGAAGATCGAAGCAAACTTCTTCGCTAACTCGAACAGAAATCATCCTACTGATATAAAACAGAAAATTTCTGAGTACGTAAATTGCACATAGTGAGCCAAGAATTATCCAGAGAAGTTCCCACCCATTCCCCTCGGAAAGGGCAGGCAATGCATCATCAATTAACAGAGCCAATGCCCAAGGTAGAACCATGTCTGCAAGCGCAAGCATGCCAACTAAAATCACTACCAATGTGATTTGCCCACTCCACGGGCGAATCAACTGTCCAAAACTCCGTAAACCATTACTCTCTCTATATGAATCGCTCATTAATCACTATGGTACCAAGCATCATGTGTTTTCAAGGCTATTATTCTCCACTACCATCTCTATCGTGCCCATAAGAGGGCTTCCCGCCTACCCAAACCTGATTTGCATCGACAATGAACAGACCATCTTCATTTTTATCAAACAGGGTTCCTTCTACGATAACGTACTGTAGGATTTTCAGACCATGATCTCCATCGACAGAGAATGGATATGCGTCGCCAAAGTTGTCTAAGAATCGCACTGTTGCGAGACCTTGATTAAGTTTGTCGCGGTTCTCGCAGCAATAATCCTCTGGCGTTGCACAGTGCTCTTCTTCGCCCATGAGTTCACAAGATATCAGCGAAGGATCAGCAACAATCATCATGGAAAGGGATGAGACAAATGAAGAATTTTTTCTTCCGCCAACTCGAGCGAGAAACGTGACGTTGTCGCCTTTCTTAGCTGTCTTCTTCACCTCGACTAGGTCTTTTACATTTACAGGTCTGTCTGTTGTAAAGAATGAATTTGGTAAAGAAGTTGCCGCTGTTGGATTGGTTGCTTCTTGTTTTGTCTCTTCTGCGGAACAACCGACGAGAGCCAAAACTGTAAGTGTGATAAGTAGTAGTTTCATATTTATTTCCTTTATATTATTCTGAAGCGCGAAGTGCTTCTGGTATTGGTAAACGTAAACAGCGAAGGGCAGGTGCAATAGCGCCGATGATTCCGAGCAACAAGCCAGAGCCAACGCCAAGAGCAATTACTCCTGAAGTCATTGATAATGTAAATGTCCCCATCGAAAAACGAACGCTGAAGCCATCAAGGGCGAAGAGAGCAATTATACAAGCAATAATTGCACCCACTGAAGCAGAAAGGACAGATTCTTGTACGAGTGACCATGCAATTGCTCCACGCTGGTAGCCAAGTGTTTGCAGTGTTCCAACTTCACGCACTCTGCTCGCAAAGGCAGCATATGTTGAGTTAAAGCCACCAAGCATGCCACCAATGGCAATCATGATGCATGTAATTACCACCATCATTTCAATTGGCTTGTAAAAATTAGCAAGGGCAGAGAAATACTCATCTTCGGAGATTGCAGCAAGTTCTAAATCAATTCTGCTTGCTGCGAACATATCAAGGTCACTTGGTTTTGCAGAATCAAGTGCGACGATGACGCACGAAAGCGTGTCTCGTTGGCTTGTGATTTGCAAATCAGTCAGTGATGTCCACATTTCGCCCTCGACGATACCTCCGTCTGCAGAAAATATACCTGACACGGTGTATGCATCATCGTCAAGCATAATTTCTGCTCCAATGGCATCGCTTGCATTGTTATACCCAAGTGTGAGTGCAGCAAGTTTACCGACGACCATTTCATTACGCCCACTCCGCGGCGCGTTGCCGTTTGTAATTTGAACTTGATCATGGACAAGAAATGCTTCTGGTCGCACGCCACGAATCAAAATGAGTCGATCTTCGCCATCAACTTGAAGAGGCATTTGAATATGAATTTCAGGAGAAACACCTTCGATTCCTGCGCGGTTACGAAATCCATCAATACTACCAGCAACGATACCTGCAGTATCCATACCAACTTCACTGCGTTCAACGCTTTCAACACTGCCTGCACCCAGAAGCATAATGTTTTGTTCAGCCCCACTGACTGCAAGAGTTGCTTGCATGCCAACCATGAAAGAACCCGCAATCATGATAAGTAGAACAACAAGACCACTTCCAAAAACGGTAAGTGCTAGACGCATTGGTGAACGGCCGAGGTTTCGAGTTGCGTATTCAAAAGGTAATAATCTCATTGGTATTCCTCTTATACAGCCCTAAAACAAGTTGCGATGTCAGTTCGTGCGAGACGTAATGCGGGAACAAATGCTGCAAACAAACCAAGCCCCAGTGCAAGAACAACACCCATAACAGCAGCAGAAGGACCCGTTGCCATTTCAATGTTTACGCCTTCCATTGTCATAGTAAATTGACCCAATTGAACAGTCACAAAAGCAGCGATACCACCAATAATTCCACCAATCAATGCAATCGTCGCACCTTCAAGTAACACCATCCAGCCGATAAGCCAACCGGTATAGCCAAGTGTTTGCAAAACTGCATGATCGCGAACCCTATCTCGCATGGATAGTACAACAGCGTTTGCAACCAGTGCGAAGACTGCGGCAAGTGCTCCCCAAGCAAGGATGCCAGCCACTTCAGCTAAATGCACAATATCTCGTGCCGCTCGACCAACAAATGCCTTTTCTGGGAATGTTGAAGTTGGGTGTTCGTCGTGTGCAAAAGCATCGTCGATAGATGAGGCAACCAAATCAAGTTCATTTGGATTTTCAACATGCACGTTGAACTGCGTCACAATGGTGCCAGTTCCACCTTTGCGTGCAGCTTCTTGTAAGAAGGGGAGTTGTACGATTGCAGCGTTTTTATCTTGGGCTTGGTCGGTTTCTTGAATTCCTGCAACGAATACGTCAATGCCTGCTGCAGAAAATCTATCACCGATTTTTATACCACGGCGTTTCGCTAATGCAGAGCCGACTATTGCACCGTCGCCTCGTTTTTTCCAGTCTGAGATTGATCCATCAACAATAACACCATCTTTGGCGATGGCATGCTCGATGGAATCTCGAGGCACGCCTCGAAACGTGACAACATCGAGCGATGCACCACAATTCGAAACATGTATTTGAATTGGAACAACGCTTGCAACCCCATCAATTTGTTCAATGCGGTCTTCGTAGTATTGAGGCAATCTACTTGAAAATGGGCAGTACCTATTTTCACGGTACACAACGAGTGTTGTTTCGCCGGCGGTCATTTCAGTAGCTTCTTTTACTCCTGTTTGCATTGATTCAACAACAACAAACAGGAACATCGCAATCGAAATTCCACCGAGTGTAAGCGTCGAACGAATTGGCGAGCGCTTAATTTGTTTAAGGACAGTAGGGACAACTCGTAGAATTCTCATGTTGCCACCTGCTCAATAAGTTTTCCTTTTTCTAGGTGCAAAAGCGTATTTGCCCACTCTGTTGTGCGCGGATCGTGCGTTACCATGACAATTGTTTGACCTTGTTCTTGTTGTAACTTTTGAAGTAGGTCCATGATTGTTGTGCCAGTTTCGAGGTCAAGGTCACCTGTTGGTTCGTCAGCAAGAAGAATTGTCGGTTCTGTTACGATTGCTCTTGCAATTGCAACACGCTGTTCTTGTCCACCAGATAGTTGCCTCGGGTAATGGTCGTATCGATCACTAATCCCAACAACATCCAATACATGAGAAACACGTCTGTGTCTCTCTTTTCGAGAAAGATTGTGTAATAGCAATGGAAGTTCTACATTTTCATACGCTGTTAAAACAGGAATGAGGTTGTAGAGCTGAAAAATATATCCAATGTGGTCTGCTCGCCACTGTGCAAGTGCGTTACGTCCTAATGTATGAATTGGAGCACCATCAATAATGAGTTCGCCTTCACTCGGTCGGTCGATTCCAGCGATTAAGTTCAACAATGTTGTTTTTCCAGATCCAGACGGCCCCATAAGTGCAACAAATTTACCACGCTCAATTTTCAAATCAAGATTTTTAAGCGGTGTGATTTGTTCATTTCCGCGCCAGTAGTGTTTTGTCAAATGTTTACATTCAATGAGAGTCATTTCAATGATCTCCTTTAATTTGAACGACATCGCCTTCGCTAAAATTTATGTAGCTAGTAATTACTTTATCGCCTGTTGATAAACCTGAAAGAACTTCAATCCAACCGTCAAATTCGTTTTCGCCTAAGACCAATGTTCGACGTTCTGCAATACCTGTGCCCTTATTGAGATTTGACATAACCCAAACGGTTGGGTTGCTTGTATCGCTTAATGCTGAAGCTGGCACGAAGACATGTTGTTCCGTCCACGTTCCTTTATCGCTTGCTTCGCGTTTTGGCTGAAGGATTTTGACACGTGCGAGCATATCTGGCTTCAAGAGTTCAGAGGGGTTAAGGATTTTTACCTTCGCTTCAATGGTGTTCTTCTGTTGATCAGCTCGGTGAACAAACCTCAATACTTCTCCATCAAACGTAGTATTTGGGAGAACATCAACAATAATTTTTGCTGGGTGACCAACACCTACTTGTGATGCGTCAGAAAGGGGAACGTCTGCACGCACTTGGAGCTGTGTTGGGTCATACAAATGAACAATATGCGAGGAGTGTTCGCCATTACCAAATTTGATGACTGAACCGGGTGATGTTAGTCGCTCTATGACGACACCGTCAATTGGGGAAACAACAGTGCATCTGTCATAAGCAAGCTGTGCAATTTCTTTCGCTACCACTGCATCAAGAAGGGATGCTCGAGCAATTGCAACATTTGCTTCCTCAGTAATAAGACGTAGTTTCAATCGTGTAACAGGACCTTCAGCGAGATAACCAGATTCTACGAGTGGTTTCTTTCGAATGTACTCGTCTGCTAGTTCTTGCATTTTTGCTTCAGCGGCGTGGACTTTTCCTTCCCAAAGCTGTTCTTTTGCAATAGTAGTTTTGAGAGCAAGTTTGTTATCCTCATCAACAAGTTTTGCGACGGGTTGCCCCTTTATTACCCTGTCACCTTCAAGGACGAGTACTTCTTTGACAATACCTTCAGTAAGTGCACCCGCGTAAACAGAAAATGGCTCGGCTTCGACCCATCCAGGCGCTTGCACAACGGTTTCCTGATTTTCAGTAATGTCTTGCGGTTCATCAGTTTCAACATTACGCATCACAACTGTAACCGCTTCCACGGTTGTTGATGAGCGAATGGAATTCCAACTTGCATACAGGAGCAAACATGCAGTAATCTCAATAATCACAATCGGTATGCCAAGCCGAGTCATAAATCGTTTTTTAGGTTGCGGAATATTCATTGGTTCATTCCTTTAAAAGAACCACCAATTACTTTTTCAAGTTTGATGGTATTGGTGGATACTTGAAGTGCATCTTGTAATAGTTGTTGTTTTGCTTGAATAAGACTTCGTTGAATTGGCAATAATGAAAGTGGATGTAGTTCACCTTGTTTGTTCGCTTCTATTGCACGTGTAAGCGATGTCTTGGCAGTTTGAAACACGATCTCTTCAATGGCTAACATTTCAATTGATGTGGTGTATGACTCAAAAACTGTACGCACATCTTTGATGACTGTACGCATCGCATCGACATATTGAAGCTCCGCTTGTTTTAATTTTGAATCAGCTACAGCTTCTTTTGCATCACCATCTAATGCAATTGTGATTCCACCTCCTGGGAGAATCGCTTGTCTATCACCGAAGTTTTCATTGAACATGATGCTTCCTGTAACAATAGGTGGGTTTGCAAGTCCGAGTTCTGCAGAACGTTGCTTAATGATTGCACGACCAGTAGCTAAATCTAGACGATTCTCCACTGCGTAGAAGAAGAGATCTTCTTCAGAATAGTCAATTTGATTTGGTATTGACGGTGGAACGGTAAAAAAGACCGATTGAGTTTCAGGGCATCCCATCGCATGCAAGAGATTGAGCCTTGAGTGGTCGAATTGTTCTTGTGCTTCAAGAAGTATATGTTGCGCTTGAAGATATGCAATGTTTGCTGTATCAACATCAATTTCTGATGCTTCACCAACAGACGCAAGTTCCTGTGTTATTGCATAGATTTTGTTTGCAAGTTCGACATCTTCTTTCGCTAGGCGAGTGAGTTCGAGTTGCGTAGAAACTTCGTGATACACAATACGAACATTCGCAACTACTTCAACAGTTCTATTTGCTGAAGCGAGAATTGCTTGTTGGAGTGTTTGTTCAGCAGATGCAATTTTATCAGGTCGTGTCCAGAACCAACTGAGGTTCTGGATGCCTTGTAAAATTAGTGGAGCACCAGCGAGTCCATCAACAGCAATACCAAACGCACCACTCAATGTTGGATTTGCAGGTAGTTCTGCTTGTGCAATTTCCGCTCTTCGTTGCACGATGATTGCTAAATCACGCTGTAATAGCGCGTCGTGCGATACCGTATATGCAATTGCAGTGTCAATAGAGAGAGGTTCACCAGTGCTCCAAGACAGAGTTGTATCAACAATAACAGGGAGGTGTTCGTTTGCAAGCGTATGCGCAGATTGTACGTCTTTGGTTGCATCAATCGATGATGCACAGCCTGTGAGCAACAAAGCGCATGAATATTGGATTGTAGTTCGTAGGGATTCTTGGCGTTTCCTACGCCGTTGAGGTAGCATGTATAAAGTCCTTACATAATGACAAAGCACTTGTTTAAAAAACAAGAAGAAAACGAAATGTCAATATATTAGACTTCTAGGATGAGCGTGCCACGTATCGGTGGCGCGCTACTGAATCCCAAGGTGTGTGGATCGTATTTAGGTGGACCATTTGCAAAAGTGATTGCCTCTTGCTCAACAGCAAGAACTGTATGATTGACAAAGAAGGGTGTTGCCGAATCTGTTCCAAAGAGATCAACTGGGGGAGTCCAATCCTGCACATAAATTGTGCCTTTGATGGTACATCCGCAATCGCCATTACATGGTTCGGACTCGGACTCTTCTTCTTCGCCTTGGTTCATGTTTTGGCAACAGGATTTTTGTATTTGCTTACAACAAGAAGTAGATACTTCTTGTACTGCAGTCGAACAGCATGAGTCAGTTGAACCACTTGCAGATTTAACAATGCAACAACATAAAGGCATGGTGAATATAAGCACCATTGCTACAAGGTTTGCCAAAATGCCGTGTCGTTTGTACATCTGAACTCTTTAGTATACTCATAACGGAATTTTAAGCAAGAATATTGCGTATTTATAAGAGAAATTGCACTATTGTCCAATAATAAGGTAGGTTAAAGTATTTCCCTATGAAACTATCTTTTGTCATCCCAGCTTGGAATGAAGAAAAGTTGATTGGTAAGACAATCGAATCAATTCAACTATCTGCCAGAAAGTACGACTTCGAAATCATTGTTGCTGATGACGCCTCTGATGATCGAACCGCAGAGATTGCTAGGGAGCTTGGTGCAACTGTGGTTTCTTGTAACAATCGACAAATTGGACCAACAAGGAATGATGGTGCAAAAGTTGCAACGGGCGATGTTTTTATTTTCGTGGATGCAGATACGATTGTTTCTGAAGCAGTCGTTCGTGAGACAGTTGAAGCGATTGAAAACGGAGCGGTTGCAGGAGGAAGTTTTCCAACGTTTGAAGGCAAAATTCCGCTGCTTGCAAAGTTACTCACCCCATCACTTCAAATCACCTTTCGTATATTGCGAATTGCAGCAGGTGCGTATATGTTTTGCACCCCTGAAAGTTTTGAAAAAGCAGGTCGGTTTGATCCAAAGTTCTTTGCTGCCGAAGAAGTGCATTTATCAAACAAATTGCACAAGTACGGCAAGTATAAAACGATTAAATCTCGCATTGTTACATCAGGACGCAAGTTCCAAACGCACTCCGCATTTGAAATACTCACTACATTAGTCCTTGTCAGCATTCCAGGGGTTCGAAACATTAAAAAACGTAAAAACCTCTGGTATGGTAAACGCGATGGAGGATAACTTTTTATTTATTAATTTTGCTGTCGAGCCACGCCGCAATGTCATCTGTATGCCATTCAAAGGTTGCAAAGAGTCCCAAGTGTCCACTTGGATAAATCCACCGTTCAGGTTTTCCTGCTCGTTCATACAAAAGGTCGCCATTTTGTGCAGGAACAACGTCATCCCACTTGGCGTGGATGATAAGTGTGTTGTCGTGTGGCAAATGCTGAGCTAGAAAGTAAGGATCGCGCGACGGTGTTTGCAAATATTGTTCATTCATATCAGCAAGTTCTTCGCGAGAAAACTTGTTTTCATCTTTATCGGTGAATTTCCAATTAGTGAACGCACCATCTTGCACGATATCAAACATATTTGCCCCACCTGCAACAAGCACTACCGCATCGACCTCTTCAAGCAATTCGTGATATACCGCAGGTGCGTTTAATGCCCCAGCGCTAATGCCGATTAGCGCCAGTGGAGCTTTTATTAGACTGGGGAGCTGCGTTTCCATTCGTTTACGTATTGCTTTTGTTGCAGCAATGACTTGACAATATTTATAATTAAACAATTCAATTGCGCTCGTAACAGGATCATCACCTTCAAGTTTTACTTTCATGTTGTAGTCGGGTACATTCAAAACGGTATACAAGTACACAACAGCCCATCCATCTCGCACAAGAGTATCCCCAAGCACTTTTGATGAATGTTGCATCCCGCCAAGTCCACAAAGAATAAATACTAAGCCTTGTGGTCTTCTTCCAACATTCCAAGAAGCTCGATAGACAATTCCACCGTCTGATTCAACGTGCACTGCGTTGAGTTCATTAGGCTGTAGAGATTCAGTAGTCGGAACATCTGCCATGGAATTCCAACAACACCATCTTCCTAAACTATCTTGTGTTCCTCTGTCTGGAGCATAATTCAGATAGTAAATAAGACCGTCTGCACCAGTTTCGAGATTGATTTCAGTTATTAAGTTTTTAGATTGTTTGCCAAAGATTTCACCCTTTTTATGGGTAAACTCAAATTCAACATCTTCTGGGGCAACGTCGTGCTCAACTTTGCAATCAATCAAACGGATGCTTGGCAATAATGAAATATTGTCATCAGGGAAAGCATGAAATTCGCAGGTCGTAAACTCGTATATTGGTAGTGGCGTGTTCTTTTGTGTTGATGCAGGCACACGCTCCATCGAGCACCCAGCGAAGATGGCAAGGAATTGTAAAAGAAGATACTTCATAAGCCCTCATAATAAGTGCTACACCACGATTGTGGTGTGCGTGAGAAGTTCAAGTGAGTGGGGACAAATAAGAGGAAATATAGGTACAAAACGAGTAAATACTGCTCATAAATAGCTAATATTATGTAATTATTTTACAGATTCAGATAATCTGGTGCACATTTAGAAAGGGCAACTAGTGGCAAATTTAAAATCGAAACGTACCTTAAGTGTTTTTGTTCTGGCGATGATGAATATCGCAGTGGTGATGAGTTTGAGAGGCCTGCCGATGATGGCAAAAGAAGGTCTGACGATGGTCTTCTATCTTCTTTTTGCATCGATTTTATTCCTTGTGCCCGTATCACTCGTGTCTGCCGAACTTGCGACTGGCTGGCCAAAAAACGGTGGCGTCTATGTCTGGGTCAAAGAAGCGTTTGGTTCCAAACTTGGCTTTACGGCAATTTGGTTGCAGTGGATTCAAAATGTGATTTGGTATCCAACCGTTCTTGCGTTTGCAGCAGGGGCGCTTGCGTATTTATTTTTAGATCCAGAACTCGCTAACAACAAGTTATTTAGTGTTGTTGTCATCTTAGTTGTGTACTGGGGAGCAACACTTGTGAACTTGCGAGGCGTTGCATCAGCGGGATGGCTCACAACCGCAGGTG
>JABHWX010000111.1 GCA_018657585.1 Phycisphaerae bacterium | reverse complement strand
TAACATCCTCGCTGCAACTTCCATCACTACAATCGTCGCCGCCGCCACAACATCCGCCGTCTGTTCCGGCGTCTGTGCCAGCTGCATTTGCTGCTGTTGCTTCGTAGACTGCCTTGCCGAGTTCTTCGGCTGCAGTGCCAAGTTGCGTTAGTGCTGCTTCGATTGCGTCTTTGTCATCACCCTTGAGTTTTTCTTCAAGGTTTGACAACGCTGATTCAATTGAGCCGCGTGCTTCTGGCGAAATCTTGTCGCCATGTTCATCCATGGACTTCTTGGTCTCATGCATCATCATTTCTGCCTTGTTCTTTGTTTCAACAAGTTCGCGGCGCTGCTTATCATCTTCAGCATGTGCTTCAGCATCTTGCTTCATCTTTTCAATTTCGTCATCGTTCAAACCAGAGGAACCCTTGATTTCAATCTGTTGGGTTTTTCCTGTTGCTTTGTCCGTTGCTGAAACATTCAAGATGCCGTTTGCGTCAATTGCAAACTCAACTTCAATTTGCGGTGTACCGCGAGGTGCTGGTGGAATGTCCGTAAGGTCGAAGCGACCAAGCGAACGGTTATCCGCAGCAAACTCTCGTTCACCTTGAAGAACATGAATCGTTACTGAAGACTGACTGTCTGCAGCGGTCGAGAATGTTTCCTTCTTAGAAGTTGGAATCGTTGTGTTTCGTTCAATTAAACGAGTCATCACGCTGCCTAGTGTTTCAACACCAAGTGAGAGTGGGGTAACGTCCAAGAGAAGAACGTCTTTCACGTCGCCAGTTAGAACGCCGCCTTGAATCGCTGCGCCAACTGCGACCACTTCATCTGGGTTAATGGACTTATCGAGTTCCGCGGTCTTGAAAATCTCTTTCGTGATTTCTTGTACCTTTGGAATTCGAGTTGAGCCACCAACCATCACGATGTCCGATACACCAGAAGCATCGAGTCCAGCATCTTTCAGGGCTGACTCGCATGGCTTACGGAGTCGATCAAACAAGTCGCTACAAATGGATTCAAATGTCGCGCGTGTAATGGTTACTTGCAAGTGCTTTGGACCATTTTGATCCGCAGTAATAAATGGCAAGTTCACAGATGTTTCTTTTTGTTGCGAAAGTTCGCATTTTGCTTTTTCTGCAGCTTCTTTCAAGCGTTGCAAAGCCATAGGATCGCTTCGCAAATCCATTGATTCTTGCTTCTTGAATTCGTCAGCAATGTAGTCGATGAGTCGTTGATCAAAATCATCGCCGCCAAGGTGCGTATCACCGTTAGTTGCCATAACTTCAAAAACGCCATCGCCAATATCTAGAATCGAAACGTCAAACGTGCCACCACCAAGGTCAAAGACAGCAATCTTTGAGTTGGTTTTCTTTTCAAGACCATACGCAAGTGCTGCCGCGGTTGGTTCGTTGATAATTCGTTCAACTTTCAAACCAGCAATTTCACCAGCATCTTTGGTTGCTTGACGCTGCGCATCATTAAAGTACGCTGGCACTGTAATAACAGCACGGTCAACTGATTCTCCTAAGTAATCTTCGGCGACTTTCTTGAGTTCACCAAGAATCATCGCTGCAATTTCAGGTGGAGTGTACTCTTTGTCTTGCACGCCGATCTTAACAAGATCGTCTGCACCGCCAAGTACGCCGTATGGCACCATTGTTTCTTCTGACTTTACTTCGTTGTGCCGGCGACCCATAAATCGCTTCACTGAAAAGACAGTGTTGGTTGGGTTTGTCACTTGTTGGTGACGCGCTGGCTGACCAACGAGGCGTTCATCCTTGTCGGTAAATCCAACAACGGATGGGGTTGTTCGGTTACCCGAACTGTTAATTAGAACTTTTGGTTGGTCGCCTTCCATAATGGCAACTACCGAGTTCGTTGTTCCAAGGTCAATACCTATAATTTTTGACATAGTTAAGTCTCCTTCTGCTTGGGCATTCCTCGATGGGATTGTTGCCTTCGCATCTATATATACGCAACTGCAATGCCAATTGTGCTCCCCCCCGGAAGTAATTTTATGTTGCTTTTTATGGTTTTAAACGTGGTTTTTGGTTCCCGAATATGCCAGAATGGCACACATGCAAATTGGTGCTGTCAAACTTGAGTGCCCAGTGGTCCTTGCCCCAATGGCAGGAATCGCTGATTTGCCATTTCGATTGTTGTGCAGGGAACTTGGCGGTGTTGGACTGGCTGGCTCAGAGTTATTAAACGCTCGTGCAATCGTGCGAGGTATCCCAGCAATTTGCTCCAAGGCGATGCCACCGCCAGAAGACAGCCCGCTTAGCACGCAAATTTACGGTTCTTTAGAGGACCCGCTTCCACAAGCAGCTGCGTGGGCTGTTGAAAACGGTGCAATGATAATCGACATCAACATGGGGTGTCCGATTGATAAAGTCTGCAAAAAAAATGGCGGCTCGTTGTTGATGAAAACACCGGAGAAAACAGCAACTCTTGCAAAACAAATTATTGATGCGTGTGATTGCGTACCTGTAACAGCAAAAGTTCGGCTCGGTTGGGACGAAGGCGAACTCACGGCTCCTGAAATTGCAAAGCGACTCGAAGATGTAGGAATTTCTGCTATTACCGTGCATGGACGAACAACGAGTCAAAAGTTTTCTGGAGCAGTCTGCCTTGATGGAATTGCAAAAGTTGTGGAAGCGGTTTCGATTCCTGTAATTGGTAACGGGGATATTAATTCTGTTGAAAGTGCAATGCAAATGTTTGAGTACACGGGTTGTAGTGCTGTCATGGTTGGAAGACACGCTATGAAAGAGCCGTGGATTTTTGATGATATTTCTAGATGTTTGAATGGTGAAAACGCAAACTTTCGGGGGCGGAATGCAAAAATCGAAGTCATCCTTCGCCATCTTGAACTTATTTTAGAACACCGCGGAGAACGAGCCGCGCTTCACTGCATCACAAATCGGATTGCGTTGTACGGGCGAACGCTTGGTCACATTAAACCGCTCAAGGAACGTGTTCGTCTTGCAAAATCTGCCGATGAAATTCGAGAAGCACTAGAAGCGTGGCTGACGACTGAAACCTCTTTCGCGGGTTAAGCAGCGACAACCTCAGATAAAAAAATTGACTACCTTTATGGCCGTTACACGCCGGAGATGACTTTGGACATGCTGAAGATTGGCAAGAGCATCGCGATTGCAACACCACCAACGACAGCGCCCATCACGAGAATCATAAGTGGTTCAATCATTGCGCTCACGCTTTTTACTCGTGATTCGAGTTCTTCATCTGTAAAACTCGCAACGCGATCCATGACGGCTGGAAGTTTTCCAGAGCGTTCGCCTGAAGCCATCATGGAAGCAACATAAGAAGGCACGTACTGTGATTCAAAGACCGCATCACTAAGTGGATGACCATTACGGACATCGTTTTCCATTTCAGTCCAAAGTTGGTCGAACTGCACATTGTTTGTTACATCGCGGCAAATGCCAATTGCATCGAGCACGCCTACGCCTGCTGCAAGCAGAGTCGAAAGTGTTCGGGAAGCTCGCGTAGTATAAAGTTGGCTAAACATCGGACCAATTACTGGCGTTTTGAGTTTGAGCCAATCATAGAAGTTTCTGCCACTTGGCGTTTTATGCCAAAGCACGCCCGCAACAATAATTGCAACAAGTGTTGGAATCCAATACATCCATGTCCCGAGCAAGCCATCACTAATACCCATTAAAATTTTAGTAGGCATTGGCAATGTCGCGGAACGCATCTCGTAAATTTTTGCAAATCGTGGAAGCACAAACGCGACAATGAGCGATGTCACAACAACTGCAGTGAAACCCATAATCATTGGATACGTCATAGCACCTTTAATCTCACGCATCGTCTTGCGTTCGCGTGATAAATACGTTGCAACACGTTCAAGCATCATTGGCAGTGTGCCTGACAATTCTGAAGCGCGCACTAAACTTACAACAATACGAGGAAAAACCCGTTTGCGCCTCGCGAGCGCTTTTGACAGTGCGTCGCCTCCGCAAACATCTTTATGGATTCCTTCAAGAACGTCACGAAACTCTTTTTGTTTCGTTTGTTTCATCAGCGCATCTAGTGACTCAGAAAGTGGAACCCCTGTTTCGAGCATGACTGCAAGTTGTTGACAAAACGCAATTACATCATCTTGTTTTACGCGTTTTTGCGCAATTGCAGTCATGATGTCGTCTTTTACTTCTGTCTCAGCTTGCAAGAGAGGTTCAGGATCAATCGCAGTAATATACAAACCTTGTGTACGTAGGACACTTGCAACTTCATCTTCGTTTGTTGCGACTTGTGAGCCAGCCAATTCACGCCCGTGAATATCCCGCGCTTTCCAAGCAAAAGTCTCTTTTGCCATTGTTACATTCATTAGCCAATACTCCCTGTTACACAAAGTACTTCTTCGGGAGTGGTTAAACCATTTGCAACTTTTTCCAATCCATCAATACGGAGTGTTGCATGTTCGGTGAGAGTTCGTAATTCTTGAAGTGATGCTCCACCGCCGATTGCTTCAAGCAATTCGTTCGTTGGGATGAGTAATTCAAAAATGCCAATCCGTCCAGCAAAACCAGTACCTCGACAGCGGTTGCAGCCCGCGCCCATGAAATACTCGCCACCACCGCATGCGTTACGTACAGCCTCATCGCCCTCCCAAGCAGTTTTACAGTGTGGACAAATTTTACGAACAAGCCGTTGCGCAAGCACGCCACGAACGGTTGCTGCAACAAGATAGGGTTCAATTCCAAGATTGATAAGCCGAGTAACCGCGCTAATCGAATCGTTTGTATGCAGGGTGGAGAAGACAAGGTGCCCTGTCAAAGCCGCTTGTGAAACTATTGCAGCGGTTTCTGCATCACGAACTTCACCGACCATCAGAACATCAGGATCTTGGCGAAGCATTGAACGTAGTGCTTTAGAAAATGTAAAACCAGCCCTATCGTTAATTTGCGATTGATTAATGCCTTGAATTTGTGCTTCGATTGGATCTTCAATCGTTGCAACGTTAATTTCATCTGTATCAAGTTGAGACAACACTGAATAAAGTGTTGTTGATTTACCTGAGCCCGTAGGACCAGTCACGAGCACGACGCCGTTTGGTTGCTCGACGATACTCTTCCAATCAATAAGCATTTGTTCATTAAAACCCAAACTATCAAGCGGCAAGCGGTTGTTTTTTGAGTCGATAATTCGAAGCACGACAATCTCGCCATACTTGCTTGGCATCGTCGAAACACGCAAGTCAATCGGACGACCGTCCATCATGACATTGAAGTCGCCATCTTGCGGAAGCCGCCGTTCTGAAATATCGAGATTCGCCATAATCTTGATACGGCTTGCAATTGCTTGCTGCATTTTGTATGGCGGTTGAATCTTTTCATAGAGTTTTCCATCCACGCGATACCGAACGCGGAGCGAATGGTCGTCTGGCTCAATATGAATATCTGAAGCGCCCTCTTGCACTGCAGAGTAAATCAGAAAGTTTACAAGTTTAACAACCGGTCCATGCCCAGCATCTTCTTCAAGATCTGCCAGTTCAGTAGCTTCTTGTTCAATAACAGCAAAGTCGTGATCATCTATATCTTCGTATATTTCATCAATAACAAAAACGTTTGCTGCAGGAAGATAGGATTTGTGCGATGCTTCAATGTCATCTGCTGTTGCAGCAACAATTTGCACTGTCTGACCAGTTTTGCGCTCAATTTCTTCAATCAAATACAAATTTGCGGGTTCACTCACTGCTACAGTAAGTACACCTCGAACGAGAAACATTGGAAGTACACCATGTTCTTCAAGGAATTCACGGGGTAACAGTTCAATAACTTTTGGATCTGCAAGCCGTGCTGTATCTGATGCAAATGGAATGCCGTACGCTTCGGCAAGAGTTTCAAGAACACCGCGCTCGTCTACATAGCCCAGTTCAACAAGAACCTCGCCAATAAGTTTTCGTTCTTCACACCCGCGCTGGAATGCCAGTGCGTTTTCAAGTTGCTCAGCTGACAGAACGCCGCGACGCAACAACAACTGCCCAAGAGGCGCTTGGGCTGTAATTGAAGTTTTTATATTATCGTGAAGATTTGTCATTATTTACACGAAACTCCTAGCAGCAGCTTCAACCGTGTCATCTGTACTGAATACGCGCTCAAGACGAGTAATCTCAAATACACGATGTACGCTTGGAGAAACAGCAGCAAATTTCAATTTGTTACCGTTTCGATTCAGTTCATCGGACAACCAAAGCAACGACTCAAGCCCAACCGAGTCTATAAGAGTTAATTCTGAACAATCAATAATGATGTTTGAATCAAAGTCCTCGCTGAAGTCACGCATATTTCGATGAAACTGATCTGCGTCATCAGCCATAAACTCACCTGTAATAGTGATTACTGTTGCTGAAAGATGTACTTCAGATGTAATATTCATGCTGCTTTCCTTATCGCTGAGGGATCCTCTGTATTACCCGTTTGATGGTCAACCATAAGTTTCTCCCAGTTAGAGAAATCAAGATCGAAGAAAAGTTCTGCTAGATCGGGATCAAACTGTATGCCAACAACACTTCTCATTTCATCAAGAACAGAATTTCTTGTCATAGCTGTTCGATATGTTCGACTCGACGACATCGCATCAAACGTATCAGCCAATGAAATCATTCTTGCAACCAGTGGAATACAATCGCCAGCAATCCCGTGCGGATATCCTCCACCATCAAATTTTTCATGATGATGCAAAACACCACCAAGAATGTCTTCCATCTGTGGGATGTCTTTTAGAATCCTTGCTCCAATTTCAGGGTGCTTCTTAATTGACTCAAATTCATCGTCTGTTAAATCGCCCTTTTTCAGGAGCACACTTTCTGGCACACCAATTTTACCTATGTCATGCACAAGACCGGCTATTCGAAAGCGATCGACTTGGTCCGCTTCTAAACCAGCCGATTCAGCGAGTTGTGCCGTTAATAATGCCACCCTTTGAGAATGACCACAGGTGTACTTATCTTTCGCATCTATCGAATTTGTTAGTGCTTCAAGAGTTCCAAGGAAGGTCGCGTTCAAATCTTCGTATAAAAGCGCATTTTCAAGGAAAATAGCGAGTTGAGCAGCCGTTGCTGATAATAGTTTGATATCTACTGAAGAAGCATCTGGGTCATTACTCTGTTTTTCTGCCGCTACAAGCACGCCAATAACTTCACCGTCGCTCATTATCGGTTCAATTATTGTTGCTTTTCCAAGGCGATTGGCAACTGCATCATTACATGTAGAAATAATTGGTGACGATTCAATATCGTTTGTAATCGAACGAACTGCAGAAGCAATATTCTTTGGCGAGTTTCCAGCAAATACAAGGTCGTTGCCAATTCGTGGAAGTCGATCCCCGATTCGTAGCTGCACACCTACCCACCCATACGGTAGAGTTTGAAGAAGCTCGTTGCACGCAAGTTCAATAAAACGTTCTGGATGATTCACCGAATTCATGCTGCTTGTTATGGTGTATAGCAAACTGATTTCTTCATACGAATCAGCAAGTTCTTTCCCAACCGACTCAACCGTGTGTTGTGTACTTTCATTTTGTAGCGATGTGCTCCACGCCATTTGGAATAGCGTTGACATACGGTTAACATCGTTAGTTGAAATCGGATTCATAGATTTGATTAACTCACGGATCATGGTTACATCTGCATTGCTTGCTTGACAAAGTGCGTGGAAGTATTCGCCTTCGCACAATTCATCCGTAATAAACACGCCTAAACCAAATCCATTAGTTCGTTTGTTTTTGATTTGTCGCACAGGAGCGACCCAAACACCAGCACATGCTTCAATGCACCCTGGCGAATCTTGTTTCAACCAATGCTGCATATTGTCTTGCACTGCACGATGCAACAAAGGTGATGAAAGTAACAAATCTGTTAGCCAATCTTGCATATTTGAAGTAACGTTTCCGTTTGCATCGGCAAACATAACCACAATGCCAACACTTCGCATTTGAGTGTCAAATGCGGTATCTATTTGTGTGCTGGAAATTGTCGCTTGTTTTATATTCACGCTGCCTCCGATTTGCCTGTATCACACGCTGGGGCACCTTGGAGCAATTCTGAAACAAGTTCGGCGATGCCGCGAGGGCTAAATGGTTTGCTTAGTACTTTTCGTACATTCGGAATATCTGTATCGCTAGTTTCAAGTGTATGTCCACGAGCAGTAAGGATAACTATTGGAATATGTGATGTCACAGGATCATTTGATAATGCGTGCGAAAGTTCCAAACCATTCATGTAGGGCATTTGAACGTCTGAGATAATTAAGTCAGGAATATCCGACTTTGCTTGATGAAGAGCATCTTCGCCATCAACTGCAGTCGCGATATCGTATCCACAATTACGTAGTTTCAACGATAGTACTTGCAAGATGTGTGCTTCGTCGTCAACAATTAAAATTTTATGTGCCGTTGATGTCATGCTTGTATTACGCCGCTAATTTTGCGCTGCAATCTCCAGTCGGTATCGAAATCCAGAATTTCGAACCCATTCCTAATTTTGAATCAACGCCAATTTGTCCGCTGTGCAATGTTTCCACAATGTGGCGACATAGGTTTAAACCTAAACCTGTTCCATGAGCAACCCGTCTATAATTTTCTACTCGGTAAAACTTGTCGAATACTTTTTCTGTTTGATCTGGTGCTATACCAAGACCTGTATCAGAAACAGAGAAATGCAAACTGTGCGTTAGATTCTCCGCATCTGCTGCAAGAACAATCCGACCGCCTTCGGGCGTATACTTGATCGCATTTGAAAGCAAGTTCACGACCACTTGGTAAAGCATGTCGCTGTCACCTCTCACCGCTAGGTCAACAGAAGCAAGTTGTGTATGAATGTCAATCTTCTTTGCTCGAGCTTGAGGTTTCATATTTTTCACAGCTCGTTCAATGAGTGAACCAAACTCTACTCGGTCTCTATCAATGTGCATAAGGCCCGCTTCAATCCGACTAATGTTTAGCAAGTTGTCAATCATGCGTTGAAGACGATCTGTTTCTGTTGAAATCACTGCATAAAACTCTTGTCGGGCTGTTTCATCTGCAGCGTCACCATCAACGAGCATTTCAATATATGCTGAGATTGACGAGAGAGGAGTTCGAAGTTCATGACTTGCTTTAGAAACAAAATCGCTTTTTAACCTGGCAATCTCTCGTTCTTTCGATAAATCCCTCAATACAGTAACTACTGCGTGCATTGGTTCATCTTTGCGTCCTACAGATTGAAGATGCACTTCGTAGGCGATTGATTCATCACCCACTTGAATTTCTTGTTCGTACTGTCGACCTTCTTTGGGCAGACCACAACGAGCATCTGAAATCGTAGATATAAGTTGATGGTCAAGTACAACTTCTGCAAGTGGCATCCCCGCCACTTCACTTGGAGCAACCGAAAGCAACCCAGCAGCACATTCATTGGCATGGAGAATTTCGCCATGAGCATCAATGACAAGCACAGAATCACGCAACACATCAAAAACAGCTTCCACTTGACGGCGACGAGTGCGGTCAATGCAACCATGAATTTTGGCAGACTCTAAAGCTGCTTTGGCTTCATCGGCATCAAGTTTTGCTGTTTGCAATGCTGAGATTACAGAATCGCCCTGTGCTTTCCATTTCAATGCAACAACGATTGCGATGAATGCTATTGCAGTCGTACAAGCGATGGTTGTGATTGAAATTGGATCTGTAAACACGAGAGTCTGCCTTGGGTTGTGAAACCCTTTGGAGACAATCGTGTCTTACGGGGTTTCGTTTGAATCAGAGCCAACAATCGCTAATTTTGGCGCCTGTTGCTCAGTTTCACCTTCGGCAGAATTTGTATGCATATTCGGTGTATTTACCGATTCTTGCCCGTTTTTTGTGTTTTTTCCAACCATTTTTAGCAATGTATCTATGCCATGAATGCTGTTATCGGACCCCAATAATGAGAGCATTTTATTTGCCTTAATCCGATCACCATCATGCACCGCTGCGATTCCTACAAACAGAGGACCTTCTGGTAACTCGGGGGAGAGTTGGCTAATTTTGGAACCGCAAACGCCAAGACGCTTATAGTCGCCCATATCCCAAGAAATGTACCCTAAATCGATCCAAGATCCAGAATCATCCGGTGTCTGTCGAGTTACAAGGAGACATAAATCACGACCTTCGATGGGGCGACCTGTCGCGCTAAGACACTTTCCCTTTATTCTGTTCATGGTTGCAGAAAGTAACTCTTGCTTGTCTTTAAGAAGAGCCAGTGCATGGAGACACTCTGCATAGTTACCAGCATTGAAGTGTGCTGTTACTATCGATGTAAGTACATCTGGGTTTTCGCTTCCAAGCATTCTGGAATCTTCAAACCACTTTGCTGCTTCTTCCGACTGCCCGAGAGTTAAGTGAATTTGACCAAGTAATAATGAAACTGATGGGTGATGTTGAAATTCTTGACTAGAAGAGGTCAATAGTTCAATCGCAGTGTCATATTGTTCTAATGCAACGTGTGTTTCAGCAGTCGCGAGAAAATATTGAGGATGCGATGTATCTTTTACCATTGCTTGTTTGTACTCAGCAAGCGCCTTCTCATCTTCGCCCCATCGCTGGTGAAGTGTGCCCAAAAAATAGTGTGGTTCTGGAAGTTGCGGCGTAAGAGTTATCGCTTTGGTTAATGCGTGAAACGCAGCATCCAATCGATGTTGTTCTAGTAATATTCGACCTCGAAGTAAATGGTAGTTTCCATTTTCACTATATCTTGCAATAGCCGCATTGATTGTCTCAATTGCTTTATCAAATTGGCCAACTTCAAATTGCTGCTTTGCTTGTTGCGCTGCAAGGTCTGCGTTTACTGAATCCATTCGCCTATGTGCATTTGCTCTGGCTTCTAATCCTGACTTAGTCGGTCCACCACATCCACTAAGGAATACCAACAAACAAACAATCGCTATTAATCGATTCACTCTACATTCTCCGATTCTGCTTGGACATGTTGTTGTTCTCGAATTATGAGTTTTCGTAAAAGGTCTCGCTCCCACAGTGACTCCTGTTCATTTGTTATGAGTTCGCGGAGACGAATCATTTCTGGCTGAACTTGTGATGATCGCAATGAAAGGTTTGACCAATACATGGCCTGATCTAAGTCGCCTTTACGATACGAATCAAGCGCATCACGATTGTAGTTTGCTGTAATTTGATCGTGACTAAATGGAAGCAGTCCTGCCCGAGCTCCAACACGAACTACTTGCACTATTTCAAGTGAATCTTTACCTGCTTCCCAGAGTTGTTCATCAGGAATAATTGTAGGTGTAAGTAGGAAAATAATTTCTTCTTTATTCACTGCATCAACTTGCCCACGGAAGGCAGCCCCTATTATTGGTATATCTCCTAGAAATGGGACTTGATTTCTTGTTATCGTTGAACTTTCGCGAAACAGTCCACCAAGAATAATTGTCTCACCATCACGACAACGGATATTCGTTGTCAACTCTTGAGTTGTTTCTAAAGGCACATTTGCACCGCCAGTGAGCGCATTTTGAAATGTGACTGACGAAACACTTGGTCGCAATTCTAAGCGAATCATTCCATCCGATGAAATGAATGGTCTAAAATTGAGTTGAATACCTGTGTCAATGAAAAGAATGTTTGTTGATGTTGTTGTTTCAGTAACAGCTGTCGATGTATAACCAACCTTTGAACCAATCATCACTTGGGCGGCTTGCCTATTGAGACATGTAATTCGAGGTCTAGCCATTACTGTTGTGTCCGCAACTTGATCAAGAACTTTGAGGAATGCTCCAACGTGATCTTGAATAATGCCTGCTTTGAGCCCGCCTGTAAATGTCGGGTCATTAGTCCCACCTACACCAGAGGAAACAACTGACGTATTTGAACCGGCTGGCGGTGCTGGAGCAAGCGCTCCAGTTATTAAATCTTGCGCTGCACCGAGTGGGTTCACTACGTTTTGAATGCGGATATTAGAGAGCGCTGTGAAATCAATGCCAAACTCGTTATCTTCTGTAACAAGTGTTTGCACAACTGTTGCTTCAACAACAACCTGCGAGGGCGATGTATCTAAATCTGCAAGAAGCAGTGCAATGTTCTCTAAATTCGCTGGATAATCATTGACCACCAGTTTACTTGTCCATGCATAACTATCGCCCCCAGCATCTGAAATTGTCGGTTCAAATCCAGGTTCAACATCACCGCGATATGCCGCTTCCCCGTCTTCGCTCAACAGAGGTGTAATAAACTCGTTTGCATCTGTTGCTGATAAATACTGCAGTTCATAGATGCGGCTTTCAGTTTGACGTCGAGCTTTCTCTATTGTGTCTAACTCTTCAATGGTATACACATAAACAAAGTTTCCCTCTTCGATATATCCAAAACCATTGACTCGTAAAATTGCATCAAGAGCTTCATTAAACGTAACATCGTATAAGTTTGCTGAAACAACACCAGTCACACTATTGCTTGCAATAATGTTTTTCTGGCTTTGAATTGACAACATTTCAAGAACCTGAGTGACCTCTGTTTCATTTACCACAAGATCAACTGCTCCGAACTCGTCTACAACTACGTCAGTCTGTTCAGCATCTTCAAAATCTTCTTGCGCGGGCGCAGGTACAGTAAACCCAAGAAGAACAAGAATGAAAAAAGTATGTATATATTTCACGGTGCGTCTCCACAAACGCACCTACAACCCTATTGGCGAAGGGGCGCTATTGAGAGTTCATATCGGCGGGCTCCCGCTGAAATGATGACTGTTCGACCATGTACATCTATCAGCCTCAATGGCTCCTGGACAGTTTTCGAGCCAACTATGTCTCCAATCTTGACCACTTGACCATTAATCATTGCCAATTTCCCCATTACTGCTTCTAGCCTAAATGACCTTACAATATCATTTTCACTCATTTTCTCAATCTTCTGGCCATCAGGCATCGTATTATCGGTCGATGGTGTAAGGAGTGGAAATATTTCACTATCCACCGAGAACGGATTTTTCATTGGCTCTGATTCCAGAAAAACTTTCGTGGTTTTGTTATCGGAACTCAAAATTGTTGCCACAGCGGTTTCGATATAGGGTTCAGCGATAGCTGTTCTTGCGGGTCTTGCAATGACAATTATTCTTGCCCAGAGCAATAGACCTACGAATAAAAGTGTACAAAAGAGACCAAACCGCCGTTTATCGGCTGTTATTTTATGCCATGTTCGTTTTAATTTTGAATGCATATCATTCCACCTCCAATGTGTCGTACATTGCATGTAAGCCAATTGCCGCCTCAAGCGCTGGGGCTAACTTGTCTGAATCTGACTCTTTACGCAAAAATCGAACCGAAGATACGCGCACAAGTCGGTTCATCGATTCAACATTTTGGATTACAGAAAATATCGACTCAAAATCTGCATTCAGAGTTATTGCCAAAGGTTGAATAGCAAACCCTTTATTAGAGGATTCTGTTGATGTTGTACCTGCTGTAAACGTTTGATCAAGCACTTTCTGTCCATCTACTTCCAAAGAGAGGGTTTGGACAATCTGGGACATGTCCGGAGCAGAGGGAACATGCTTGTAATCTTCTGAAACTTGCAATTTTAAGCTTTCATAATCAACTCGCATCTTTTCTACTTCTGCTTGACGCAGTTCAATTTGCTGAATTCTAGATTCTAGATTTTCAGTTTCCTCTGAAGCAAACTTTGCATTCTTATAGTTTGGCCAAATAAATAAGCTGACAAACAGTACTGTTAACACAAACGTTCCAAACAACATCCATCGTTCTCGTGTTGCTGTCATTCTTCACCTCCAACTGCTACAACATTTCTTGATACGTTCCAAGATTTATCTAAATCTATTCGAAAACTAATTCGAAATCCACGCGCTCGATGTTCTCTGACATTTCGCGAACGGCTGAAGTCCATGCTGACCGCATCGAACGGCTCTTCTGTTTGTAGTGCGGACACAAACCTAGCAATACGCTCATCACTATCCGCGAACCCAGACAATCGACCGCTAATTGCATCTCCAAACTCAGAGTGAACTATGTCAAGAGAAAATTCCTCAAGTGTGATTGAATCTGGAACCATGTTTGTAATAGTTGCAACTAAGTCACCCATTTGAAAAATAGTTTTTTCATTCTTGTACCTGGACACAAACGATTCTAGTTTTTCTTTTTTGCGTTCAAGAGATGTAGCATCAACCTCGATTTCAAGCGCATTGTTTGCTCTTGCTTGAGTTTTTACTAGATCTTCCACAGAAGAATTCATCGATAAACGCGAATGGGTTGCGAATGCCGCTACAGCACACAATGTAATAATAATTGCAATTGCCACTCTGCCACTACGAGCTTTATTTCTACTGCGTTCCACATATTGCACGGGCAATAAATTCATGCTGCCTCCTCCGAATGGCGATCGCTACCACGTCGTTGTTGTGTTTCTTGGAAAATTGAAAGACTTGCGCCTAGGGCAATATGCCAACCTGGTGTGTTTATTACTTCATTTGGCAATGCTTGAATATGTGTGGCTGATGCATCCTTAACAACCTCTTGATTACATGCAGTAGACAAAACACCTGCAAGAAATACATTCCAACCAGCACTTCCTGTGATGATAAGCTGCGAAGAAAGTGGCCCGCGGTTTGTTACACCATAATGGCGAATACATTTCATGGCATCAGTAGCGATTGCCTCGTGTATCGCACGAGTTGCATCCCGAACTGTTTTGCCAATGTCTGAATGAGGATCCAATGTTGCTGACTCTACTAGCATCCTAGTTGCCTGTTCAATGCTCACACCGGTATGTGATGCTATCGATTCAATTAAACTCTTTCCCGAGTACTCTAAATGTTTGTAAAACATTATTGAATCGCCAGCAAGAACCATAAATGAAGAATCATTCATGCCAAAATCTAAAACAGAACGAACGTTCGCCTGATCACTTTGTCGTCTGTGGAGCATGCTCATAGTTCTTGCAATAGAAGCACTTTGTGATTCTATGGATGTCGGTTGCAGACCTGTTCCGTATATTGGTTCAAGTAATTCGGAAAGTGTTGCTTGTTCAATTGCAACTGCAAGTACATCGCCACCTGTTCCAATCTGCATTGCATCCATCTGAAGTTTAGATCGATCGATACCAAGCCTATCTGCCATCTCCCAAGCTGCAGCTTCCTTCAACTCGCTCTCGGTCATATTTGGTAGCCGAAGTACTTGATGATGTGCAATAGAAGCAGGTAGTGCAATTGAACACTCAGAACCCATAAACTGCGAACCTAAAGCTTTGCGCCAATCCTCCGCTGTTAGCTCACGAGGGTTTTTCTCGATACGAGTAACATGGGGCTGAATATAAACGCCGTGTTTCCACCCGCACTGACCAATCGTAACGGCACCATCATGTAGTGCGATTCCAATTTGCCCTTTCCACTTTTTCCCAATTGAAAAGAGTGTCACGGTGCACCGCCTAATTCATTCACAGTTAATTTGCCTGTTAAAGGTGCCAATTGAATCTGCCATTGAAATTCTCCACTGTGCAATTCAAAACTTCCGCCAGTACTTGGCGAACCGTCTGGAGCAACGATACCCCCCGTAGGATCAAATGTAACTTCAGAATTCCCCCCATCAAACGTTATATTTGAAATGCTAATGGAATTGAAACGAGAATCTTCAGAAAAACGCATAATCGATTGTTGGTTCTGCCCCTGTGACTCAACGATATCAGCTGCAAAGGATGCCGTTGCGAAGTCAAACGCGCTCGCAAGATTTCCACTCTCTAGCTCTTCAATACACCACCCCGTTCCGTCATTAAAAAAATGAATCCTGCGGTACCCTTGAGAAGCCACGGCGTCCATTTGAGCTGCCAGAAGTTCTGTCACTGCAAGTCGGGTTGCCGATTGGCCAGCAGCTGAAGCACCGGAAGAAGCGTAGGGAACAATCACACTAGCAGAAGCCACGAGAATCATAATGGTTATTAATAATTCAATAAACGTCCATCCTGAAAGGTGGCGATGGCTATCGTGTTGTTGCTTTTGATCCATATATTCAGCTTTCTCGTAGTAAGGCACCGCTCTGCATCGGTAGAATTCCTACCCAACACAAGCCCATCTATTCAATTGCCATTCAACTCTTTATACTGTTTTGGTTATCGGACTATCAATGTGCGTAACATCTTGTAAACAAAGACAATACATTGCTTTTGAGCCCATTAATTGGATGTAAAAAAGCAGGACAGTTGACCTCCATCAACTGTCCCGCTTGGAATTATCTACCCGAGGGGATAGGGAGTTTATGTTATTCGCTGTATTCTGCGCCAGCTGCGTCGCAAGCATAAAGACTAAATGTACCGTTTCCTTTGTCGCGCCATACCCAGCCTACATTTGCTGCTGCAGCGCCAGCAATTGTGGATGAAGAGGCAAGCGGATTGCTTGGTGCGGACATAAGGTAATCGTTATCAATCATATCTGTCCATCCAGTACCCAAAAGGTCTGGACTACTTGATTGTTGTGCTCGATACAGCTCAATTTGTCCACGAAGTGTCTGAAGTTGGGTACGGACAGCAGCGTCGTTTGCGTCATCGGCTGCATTTGTAAACTGGGGAACCACGACAGCTGCCAGGATACCCAAAATGACGACTACGATAAGGATTTCAATCAGAGTAAATCCTCGTCGAATAATGGTTTTGTTGTTTGTTGTGATTGTGTTCATACTTATGCTCCCTGTACTTGATAACTAGCATTCATAGCTTAATTACCAACGGGTTTGGGTGACTGATCAAGATCACAGCGATCTCGAACCTCGGGGTGCCGCTGCCATCCTAGCCGCGGGGTTGCTACACGCTTCGCCATACTCTTCCTGATGGCGTAAACGTGTCGCATATTCCTATTCGGGCAATAACGCAGGGAAGTGAAGGCAAATAAATTGCACAAAGATAACAAGCTTGTCTAATCGAACTTCCTTTCCTAAGTTCTCATTTATTACAATCTACAATATGACACATCTACGAATTCATCCATTTAACGCTGTTTACCCCCCCAACAGCGATGCGGCAAAAGTATCCTCCGTCCCTTATGACGTTGTAAACCGAAAAGAAGCCAAAGCCCTTGCAGGTCAAAACGAACATTCCTTCTTACGAGTTGTTCGATCAGAAATTGATTTGCCCGATGATTGCTCACCCTATGATGCCTCTGTATATAAAAAAGCTGCAACAAATTACGCTTCTCTCCTTGCATCGGGCGCTCTTACAAAAGATCGTGAAGCCTCCCTATACCTTTATAGACAGTGCATGGGTAATCATCACCAAGTTGGTCTTGTTGCCTGTTGCCATGTTGGTGATTACAAAAATAATCTAATTCGCAAACATGAAAAAACAAGAAAAGTAAAAGAAGATGACAGAACAAACCACGTCCTTGGCATTCGCGCAAACTCCGGACCTGTCTTTCTTACGTATCGAGCACAGCCAACCATTGACTCCATTGTTGAAGAGGAAATGAATAAGCGACCAATGTTCCATTTTGTCGCAGAAGACGGAGTAACACATACAGGATGGAGAGTTGAGCGTAAAGATCAGTTGCTCAAGGCTTGCGAAGCCATTGAACTTGCGTATGTTGCAGACGGACATCATAGAAGTGCAAGCGCTGCTCGTGCTGCCGCTACCCTTGCAGAACAAAATACAAATCACGATGGTAATGAAGAGTACAACTGGTTTCTAACTGTGTTGTTCCCTGCAAACCAACTTCATATTTTGCCATACAACAGAGTCGTTTTAGATTTACATGAAAACTCAACCGAAGAATTCCTTGCGAAACTCGAGGGGATTGGAAGAGTAAGCAAAACAAACAATCCAAACCCTGAGTCTTCTGGCACTTGCTGTATCTATCTAGGCAAGGAACCAGGCTGGTACAAATTTGATTTTGCTGACATCGATAGTTCTGACCCTATTGCCTCGCTAGATGTTGACCTACTCCAACAGAAAGTCTTGTCTCCACTTCTTGGCATTAGTGACCCCAGACGGGACACCCGAGTGGATTTCGTGGGTGGAATACGTGGGACCGATGAACTTGAACTACGAGTTGACGAGGGAGATGCTGCTATTGCATTTTCAATGTACGCAACGACCATAGAACAACTACTCGGCGTTGCGGATGCTAACCTCATCATGCCACCAAAATCAACTTGGTTTGAACCCAAGTTACGAAGCGGTTTATTTAGCCACGAACTTGATTAATGGTTTGCAGCAAAGGTCTGCAGAAACTCTGAAAATGCCGCGCATCCTTCAACTGGAAATGCGTTGTATACAGAAGCTCGTAATCCACCTAGATTACGATGCCCCTTGAGCCCAGACATTCCTCTTGAACTTGCCTCTTCAATCAATAAAGCATCTAATTCTGGAGTATGTGTTTTGAATGAGATGTTCATCAACGAGCGACTCTGTTTTTGAGAAAAAACAGTGTAAAAACCATCGCACGAGTCAAGTGCGTGATAAATCATGCCAGCCTTATGTACGTTGTGTTTTTCAATTGCTTGCAAACCACCCTCTGCCAAAATCCACTTAAATACTTCACCCATCAGATAAATGCCAAACGTTGGCGGTGTATTGAGCATAGAACCTTTTTTTGCAACAGCGTTGTAATTCAACAATAGTGGCAAAGAATCGGGGCATTTTTCAAGCATAGTTTTTCTAATGATTACCAGAACTACACCAGAAGGACCAAGGTTTTTCTGTGCTCCGGCGTAAACCATATCGAACGAACTCCAGTCAATTGGTCTTGAGAACATGTCAGAACTCATATCACAAATAACTGGTGAATCTGTTTTTGGCACTGCAGTAAAATGAGTTCCATAAATAGTATTGTTTGAGCAATAGTGTAAGTACGCGGCATCCTCATGCAAATCTAATTCTGTATCTACTGGACAGTGGTCGTAATTAGTTAGTGATCCGTCATAAGCAAGGTGAACATTGCCAATTTTCCTTGCCTCTGCTATCGACTTGGTTGTCCAGACTCCTGTGTCTAGATAGTCAGCACTCTTTCCATCTAATAGAAAGTTCATTGCGATCATTGCAAATTGCAATGTAGCGCCACCTTGCAAAAACAAAATCTCAAACTCATCTGGAACATTCCCAACAGTTCGGCAGTTTGCCACGGCATCATTGATTACCTGATCAAAAACTGGACCACGGTGGCTGTGCTCACAAATCCCTATTCCGCTCCCACCAATATTCAACAAATCGACCTGAGCTTGTTGGAGTACGGGTTCAGGAAGAGTCGCTGGGCCCGCGGAGAAGTTAAGAATTCTGTTCGTTGTGTTTGAAATTGCCATCTGTAGTTTTTGTTTACTTCTTAGTTGATAGGGTTACTGAAAGAATATTTTCATTATCTTTTATCATTTGAATTACTTTGAAACTGGGCATTGAACCAAGTTGAATCCTTGAACATGCCGCATGGTTTCCTGAATACATCACGTTTTCCATTTCTTCAACATTTACATTTGCGATACTAAGTACATCAAACACATGTGCTAGAACCCCCGGCAAATTTTTATGTCGAACACAGAGCAACGCATGCGCGTTTGGGACTGCAACTAGGTTAACACAGTTGAACACCCTGCCCTCTGTCACGAATACTGAAACTATCTTTACAACTTCTGAAGCAATAGCTTCTTGCGCTTGTTCAGTTGAAGCGCCAACGTGATGTGTTCCAAATACAAATGGCGCACTTGCTATTTTAGAGCCAAAACTGCTATCTCCAGCTCCCGGCTCGTTTTCATAAACATCCAACCCTACTCGAAGTGATTTTGCCTCTGCAGCCTCATAAAGCGCGTCTTCATCAACAACATTGCCCCTACTAGTGTTTATAAAAATAGCACCGTCCTTCATAGCATTGAAGAAGTCGGCGTTTAATATTTTTGAGGTATTTGTGTTAGATGCTAGATGAACTGAAACAATATCAGACATCTTTGCTAAATTTTGCAAATTTTCACACCATCCTATACCTAGTTCATCCGCTCTCTCTGCAGTAAGACTTCTTGACCATGCGATTACTTTCATACCAAAAGAATTTGCACGAGTAATTACTTCTCGCCCAATCCCACCCATACCTACTATTCCGATTGTCCTACCAAAAAGGCCGTTTGCTTTTGAATATTCTTTTTTATTCCAAACACCATTTTGCAAATCTGCTACCTGAGATGAAATCCTACGATCGCAATTCAACATGAGCCCCAAAGCAAGCTCTGCCACAGCAATTGCATTTTTTCCGGGGCAATTTGCAACTGAAATTCCACGAGCAGATGCTGCACCAACATCAATTGTGTCGTATCCAGCACCCGCACGAATGATCAATGTTAATCGCTCAGAAGCATCCATCATCTCCTCGGTTACCTTCGTTGATCTCACAACAAGAACCGACGGATTGGTTTTTTCTATTGCTTCCCTCAAGCAATCAGCTTGAAGTGATGGATCATATTCTACAACACATCCTAAATTAGTCAAATAGACGGTTCCCTCTTGAGTGAAAGCATCCGCTACCAACACCACTGTGGACGCATCAACTGAGGAAGAACCGCAAGCATTGGTTTTTATAGTTTGAGTTTGCATGCAATAGTATTTTACACGAATACATCATCCAAGCATTTTGGCGAGTTTCTTCGTTGCTTCGCGAATAAGAGTTATCACCTCATCAAAACCATCTTCACCGCCATAATATGGATCAGGAACTTCCTTCATCGATTCATGCCCAATAAAAGGCAATAACAATTTTGTTTTTTCTGTGTTTCCACCCATTGAAATAACATCATCCAAATTATCTTTGTCCATACAGATGATAGTATTGAAAATTTCCAAATCATCCGCTGTAATTTGTCGAGCAGAACCGGTTATCCGCAGGCCTTGCTTTTGCGCAGCAAGCCTCATCCTGCGATCTGGTGCATTCCCTACATGCCAACCTCCGGTTCCTGCTGACTCAATATAGAAATCCTCTTCGCAACCTTGTTCTTGTAATGCAAGCCGAAAAAAACACTCGGCAGCTGGACTCCTACAGATATTACCCATACAAACGAATAATAATTTTGTTTGATTTTGGCTCATTCGTCAGATGCTTTTTGCTTGATCTCGTTCGTGCCGTTTTGCTGCTCTAAGTGAAATCAAACTGATGCCTCCAAAGATAAGTATCGCAACAAGATAAATTACCCAAGCACGAATGGCATCACTAATATGTGCCCATGCAAGCATAACTCCTAGCGTGCAAAATACTATGGATACACCGTATAGGATAAACACCGTCTTCTTCACACTTCCAACCCTACGCTTAATAATGTGGTGGATATGGTTTGAGTCAGGATCAGCCATGGATTTTCCTGCTAACTTTCGTCGGATAATAGCGAGAAGTGTGTCTAAAATTGGCAAAGCAAAAACAATAAGTCCTGCAACAACTATAAATGTCTGCCCCATCTCACCAAGCATCAATGCCATCACAATGCAAAGATATCCAAGAAGCAAACTACCAGAGTCGCCTAGGAAAATCGAAGCAGGATTAAAGTTATAAACAAGAAAACCAAGCACTGCACCTAGCACCGAAATGCTCAAGACTAAATCAGCCCCAACGAGTGTGGTGCCCTGCCCCTGATTATTGTTTAAGAACATGTTTTTTGGAAGATGCGACGCAATGTTATTAAGGTCTTCGGCTGTCATAGTAGTAGCCAGAATAAGACAAATTGCAATGAATCCTATGCAAGTAACTCCCACAACACCAGAAAGTAAACCATCGAGACCATCAATAAGGTTCGCTGCATTGCAAGCACCAAGCACAAAAAATGCAATGATGATGAGCCCTGTTAGATACGTCAAAGTAATTGGGTCGGGCATCAACTCCATCGCTTGGACGATTGGAAAATTGCATACGGATTCTGGGATTCCTAATACGCCTCGCAGAAATCCTTCAGCAACTCTTGTTCCTACTCCCTGCTGAGCCATCGCTGCAGCAGCTACAAGTTGCCCAGCAACCTTCCACCATGGGTCAAAATAATTCAACACATCATCTGCTAACCCAGTGATGCCTATTGCGGTCATTCCAAGCAATACTACGAAGGGGAAGGGTTGAAAGTACGGGCTTACGACGAAGGAATAACTCACAACAACGCCCGCAACTACTGCAATGAAGACCGCTACACCACCCAAGTATGGTGTCGCCTGTTTGTGTGTTTTTCTTTCCTCGTCAGGGTAATCAACTACACCAAATTTAGTTGCCACTATTCGCATGATTGGTGTACACACGAGTGAGGCTACAAATGCAACAACAAAAACTGGCCAATAGTTCAATAATAAAGGAAACCATCCCACCTGAAGAATAGGCTCTGACATCTCAGGGGGCATAGTACATGTTTATTCTTCGTTGTCTTCCTGTTCAGAGTAAGAGACCATTGCGAGGTAGTTCTTGCGGAAATACCCACCAACTGTGCCAACTGCTGCATTTAACATCACGCCTAGAACTTCCGCCCGCGACTCACCAAGTTCACGCAATACGCGGGCAACAAGCCCTCGCTCATCACGATCACTATGCACAACAAGTACTATTGCATCAACAAGGTTCGCAAGAAGAACGGCATCACCGGCCACTATTGATGGTGGGGCATCGATTAAAACTAAATCATACTTAGGTCGCAATTCCTGCAGGCAACTTTTCATTTTTTCACTACCAAGACGTTGGTATAGACGGTTAGCTGGGGTGCCTGCAGAAATAACATCAATACCAGACTCTGTGCTTTGGATTACACTTGATATCGTTCCATTATTTGCAAGTGCGTCTGCAACACCCGGAGATGCATCATCAAGACCGAACATTTCACCAAGATTAGGGCGCCTAAAGTTGCAATCAACTACAACTACTGATTGCCCTGCTGCTAGCGCTGCAATTGCAAAGTTACCAATTATTGTGGTTGAGCCCGCTTCTGGTGCTGCAGAAAGAATTAGTAGAGATTCGTGTGTCAACTGTGACATTGATCTGCCAACGCCTGCCCAGGCCTGTCTACATGATTCAGCAAATACACTTTCGCTATTATGAAGCACTGCAAGTTCTGGGTCTTCCAGCCCAGCTGGGTCTTCGATGATATCAGGCAATACACCCGCAACCTTTGCCCCTGGAATAATGAATACATCACTAGCGCTGCGAATTTTTTGATCAGTCAATTCTCTCAAGTAAACGATACCAATATAGATGGCTACACCAAGAAATATTCCCACTCCCAGCATCATCTCTATTTTTGGGAAAGACTTCTCTCTTGGTTCAATAGGAAGAGTCGCTTGACGAATTCGGCTTGCATCAGCACGCAATTGCATCAATCTCAAACTTGAAATCAGCCGTTGATTCTCATCACGCTGTGTCTCAAGTTGTTTTCTGCTTGATTCCATGTGTTCAAATGTAGATTGATTTGCAGCAAGGTCTCTAAGCAAGGCATCCTTTATTTCAATATCTTGCTCTGTGCGTTGAAGGGAAACTTCTAACTGATCCTTTGAAGAAATAAGTTGACGCAATTGCGCATTCAGATTTCGCCGAATAATTATCTCTATTTTTGACTCTATCTGATCTTTTGTGGCCTGTACTGTAATTTCAGAGTCTTTGACTTGCGGATGCGTGACGTCGAGTCGATCGCGATGAGCTCGAAGGTTTGCCTCAAGTGCTTCTAATACTTGCTCTTGGCGAATAATGATTGGGTCTCGTTCTGCTTCAAGACGATCTTCCATTGTTGGTTCCATCGTACCGTCGAGCTTTGCTGCAATTTGAAGATAGCTTTGGTTCAAACTTATTAAAGTTTGTTTTGTTACAGTTAAATTTTCTGTCAACTTCTGCATTTCAAACATAGTTGTCGAGAAACGCGTATCGTCAAGAGTGGTGATTCCTTTTGCTTGAATAAACGCCTGCAAGTCATCAAGCAAATCTTGCAACATGAATTTGATATGTCTTCCTTCATCTTCAAATAACTTTGCATTATTTCGAAAACCTTCATCATCAAGTTCTTTTGTTCGCCTCAGGTACGATTCAGCGACTGCACCTAAAATAATTGGGACGTCACCTGGGGTATGCCCTGACCATGCCACACCAAAAAGATTGGTGCCACGCTTAACCGGAGTAGACAACTCTTCAATCAACTCATCCACTGCATCATCAACAAGGACAATATCGGTTTCCGGATCAACGAATTGCTGAATCCATGTTGTTTCTGCCATGGAACGACTAGTAATTGCTGTTAGAAGAATAGACCGGTCGCGTATCAAGTAGATTTGGGTGGCTGCAACCCGTTCAACTAATTTGTCACTAATAGTTTCGGTTGTGCCGATTTCAGTTGCCTCTACCAACCCAGCACGGATTTCAAACATGACTTCGCCTGAATACAGTGGATAAATCCTTGAGAACAGAAAAAAAGCACCCGTTCCAACAATTGCGCCAACAATTCCCCAAACTGGGATTCCCTTCCAATACCTCCGCAATACGCGGATTGGGTCAATCGCTCGCCCTTTGGGCATGGGTCTATTTGGTGTTCCGATGTTTTTACTAGGTGGCATGGCTCTCGACTTACTCACTATCCTTGGATTGATCTTTCTTCTTGCGAATATCGTCTTTTAACGCCTCCACACTACGTAGGGAAAACGCATCTTCAGCAAGTTCTTGCGCCATTCTGATATGTCCTAGGGCTTCATCAAACTTGGACTCTTCTGTAACTATCTGTGCTAAATGAAGATACGCTAACATTGTATCTTCTTGACGCAAAGACCGCTGTATCATATCCTTTGCTTTTTCGAAATTGCCCATCCGATAATATGCCCATCCAAGGGCATCAAGCACCTGAGCAGAGTACGGGCTTTGGCTTCGACCCCGTAAGGCGTACACCAAACTTCGCTGAGGACTTCCTAAATGTTCTGCATACAGAAGAGCAAGTCTCGACATAGCTGTCGAATTAGATGGATCTAATTGCAACAGGAAGTCAAGTGTTTCAGCAGCATTTTGAAATTCACCAAGACGCTCGTGCATCACTGCAACTGTGTCAATAATAGATATGTTTCTAGGAGCTGCTTTAGCTGCTGCCTTTGCAATTTCGAGTCCTTCTTCTGGTCTATCTTGGTACACACCAATCACATAAGCGATGTTGTTCTGTACAAGGGCCGAATCTGATTCTTCTGCAAGCAATTTAAATGCTTGTTCACTTTCAGAATATCTATTTGCTTCGACAAGGAATCCGCCGAGCATCATAAGGAGTTTCGCTCTTGAACCTTGAGTTGTCTCTTCGAGTGCTAAGCCAGCGTCAATAATTTCGAGGGATTTATCAATATCTCCTGCCGCTCGATAATAACCCGCTAATCCAATAAGCTGATTTTGAGAAAGTGGACCGTCAGCAAGAGAGTGAACAAATGCTTCTCCCTCTTCTGGGTTGTCTTTAAAAAGCTCATGTAAATCCAAAAACCAATTGCCTGTAGATTGTGGCGAAATCCAGCCATTCTCAATTGCGTTGTGCAGAATCTTCCACGTTCTTTCCATAGCTAACAAAGCATCGCGATTTCTACCCAAATTAAAAAGTGCTTTCGCTTCAATTGCTCCAACAATTGGATGCAATTTCGATAACGACCCCCGAGCCATCTCTAGAATTTCTTGATTTGGTAACGATTGATCGGTACGAGTGATAGCTTCGATTCTCATAAGCAACTGAACCGACGGCGAACGTTGTATTGCTTTCAAATAGGATTTAATTGCTTCGCCATTATCGTTGTTCGCCCTCAAATGCAATTCCGCAAGACTTTGGTGCCATATTGCATCAGATGGATTAAGGGCAACTCCATCTCTAGCGGTGGCTAGAGCACGGTCTACATTTTCTGAATCAAGATGAGCCTCAATTAAACGCTGGCGAACTACGTTAGAGGTTGGGTTATCTGAGAGAAATCGCATAAGCCTATCCACTGCTTTGGAAAGCTGACCGTGTGCTTGAAGAACATCTGCACGAACAAGCGCGAAGCGCTCGGTTTCCTTGCCTGCACCAGTTGCTTCGTTAGCGATGTCTAATGCTTCTTCAAGAAGCGCTTTCTCTTGTGTGAGATGATACTCGTTTAGAAGACTCTGGCAGAGTTGAACGTATGGCCTCTTGTTCGTTGAGTCTGCTTCTATTGCAGCATGTAGAGCATCCCTATAACTCTTTAGCGTTTTCCTTCCTAATTCAATATCCCCTTGGGCTAAAGCCTGATCACTTTTGACACGTTGTATGAGTGCTTTAAGCATTGCACTTGTATAAGCATTGTTTGTTGATACAAATTCTACTAGTGCTCGCTCTGCCTGATCAAATTTACCCGATAATGCAAGTGCTTCGATTCGCCTTGATTCCATTACTTGATCGTGTGTCGCCTCAACGGGGGCTTTAAAATATTCTGCTGCTTCTTCGTACCGTTGGCCTGCAAAATAAAGGGATCCAAGCACCGCATCAATTTCATACTTGTCACTCTGTTTATCCCTTGCGGCATTTAAGAGGGTAACCGATTGTTGCGTTCGACCAGCTTTATGTAAAAAGTCTGCCGCGGAAATAACCGCGAAGGTGTATTTGTCTGAATCCTGAAAACTACTGATGAACTCATCCCATATTTCAGAAGCGCTCTCAAGTTTTCCTAGATCTCTATAAATTGAAGCGTGAAGTGTTGCCATGCGTATATTTGAATCTGTCTGATCCTTCGACTCTGTCAAAATACTATTAATTAATTTGTCCCATTCTCTGCGAAGTCCACTTAAGACAGTCTCTTTCGTGTTTGGAGGCAATTGCTCCCATGCCCTAGCAGAATACACTTCTGTACCATCAGGGTTGCGGACCAAATCGCGAGCAGGATCCAAATTAACCAACAGAAAGGCTAGTTCTAGAGCGTTGCTACGATCCTTCGGATTCAATGCATACTCATTAGCCCTGTGCACAAAAACTTTCCAAGGAAATCCAAATTGGCGCTCAACTTCAAGCCAAGCCATATTGAATTGTTTATCTCGTGGAAACTGCTTTGTCGCATCCCGTAAAGTTCTGAGCAATCGTTGAGATTCGCTACCATCCTTAAATAAAGCACTGATGAGTGAACGGATGTTCTCTTTATTACTCGGCGCAATCCTATACGCTTCCCCATATGCGTTAATGGCCTCTTGCATCTCCCCAATCTCTACAAGAATTCTGCCATAAACTCTCCAGACAAAATCGGAAATTGCATAATCTAGCACCGATTGCTTAGCAAGATTGAGCGCTTTGGAGATTTGCATATCGTATACATCTAGTTTTCCATTACTTTTTGCTTGTAGTGCTAATGCCATAATTAAAGAAACTCGTGAGGAATCTATTTTGCTTTGAATCTCTCCTGAATCTATACGTAATTCAAGCGTTCCCTTCGCCACCTCAAAATCCCCACTTGCAAGTTGTTGATTAAACACCAATGCGTAAATTCGAGTTAAATCTGAACCTAAAGATTCCGCCAATGCTTGATATTTTTTGCTTTCGGTCTTTGCTTGGTCTGCTATAGCTTGTGCGTTTTGCACTTCTGTCTCATTCCCTATTTGAGCCCAGCGATTAGCCTCAGCCATAAACTTCATGCTCATCTGATACAACAAAACCGTAAGCTCCTCTGCCTTTTCAGCTTCAGTCCAATCATTCGCTTCAACCATAGAAATTAAAGCTGAAACCCTATCATTAGTTTTGAGTATGTGAAGCTTTGGAGTTATTGCTTCTGGATTTGGCGATATATCAATTGCTTTTTGTATCCAAACAATTGCCTCTTCTCTCTCATCTTGTAAAGCAAACGTGTGTGACATTGCAACAAATAACCGCCAATCGTCGTTTACTGATGCTTCGATTGCGTCAGTTAACAACACGACCGATTCGTCGTACTTATATTGTTTAATTAGTTTTTCTGCCTCTGAAATTATTTGCAGAACGTGATCAGAAATAGGCATCTCGGTGCCCCGAGAAAGTTGAAATGCAATCAGATTTAGCAGAAATTGAATGTCTTCGCGCTCTTTTAAAGATTCTGGAAGAACCGATAGCGTTAACGCCGCCTCTTTAGCCTGCGACAAATCTAGTTCCAAACGAGCTTTTATAAGGTAATTTTGCAGATTCGAGGGTTCTTTTTCGACTGCTGTTGAAAGCCGATCAATCGCCAAACCTTTTGCGCCGGTTTCTGCCAGTGCTAATGCCGATTGTCTATATACACTTGGATCAATGTCTGGATTCCTAGCAATAGATTCTTCAAGCTTGTTTGCAGCCACTTGAAAATTTCCCTTTGCAAAAGCAATAATTCCATCTGAATACAACAAGTGTTGGTTGGTAGCATTCCCCGAAACCAGCTTGTCAAGTGTATCTCGATATTCTATTGCTTCATCAAGGCAGTTTCCTTTTTCTTCATCTGTTTCTGATGCAAAGAATTGCTCAATTTTCAACCGAACCAGTGCCGAAGCGACCATGGGCTGAACCACAAACAACTCCGTCGCATGTAGACCGACAGTCTGCTTTGGCGCATCGAGAACCTCGTTGTATATCGAGAGTGCTTCGTCTGCTCTATCCACCTTTGCAAGCAAGCCCGCAAGAATAAACATACGCCCAAAATCTTCTGGATACAATTTGATTGTATTTTCAAGTATCTCAATAGCAAACTCTTTGCCATCATCATCATCCGTTGCAATTAAAAGCGTCGAAACCTCTCCCGCTCGTGCAAAATACTCTGATGGATTGTAAGAAGCCATCAAGTTTTTTCTAGCTACTAATATCTTATCTGTAACTTCGTCAATTACTGATTGAGGAACTTCATCAGGGTTGGCTATTTGACTTTGGAGTAAGACAGTTCGTTGTAACAAAAGTTCTCGAAGCAGAACTGCCGAAACCTCAAAACTATCTCCTGCAAGTTCCAGAGCTTGCCCCATTGTTCTGTTTGCAAATATTTGATTCTCCTCAGCCTGTCTCGTTTTCCCCTCAGCATTAAGACGGTAGTAAACAGCCATTCTTCCGTGAGCTAATGATGCCCAAGCCATTGCATTACCTGGATCTTTTTCAAGCACTTCTTCAAAGTCACCTTCTCCCGGAAAACGAACGTTTCCTTCGTCATCATACGTATCGGTCATTGAAGCATCTTCTATTCGCAAAGAAGCTAGCCCTCTGTAGAGCAACAATTCGTGTCTACGGGGATCATCTGGCGAAATACTATCCAAACCTGTTTTAGCAACCGCCCTTAATTTTTGCCAATCAGTATCGCTCCCTGTTAAGTACGCCGATTTATACATTTCTTGAGCAACGACCAAATGCGAATTAATATCTAGCGGGTTATACCTTGCTTCGTGAACAAGAGCACTAACATAAAGGCCATACATTTGCATTGCTTCAGTTCGTGTGACTGGAACAATTAAAGCAAGTGCCTCCTTTAATTTTCCAATGTAGACGAGGTTGTTGGGTTCTTTCCTGACAGCACGTCCGTAACTTTTCCAAGCTTTCTTGTACTCTCCTTTTGCGATTTGAGAATCACCACTAGAAATATTTGTTTGCGCACCACGCATTTCAACAAAATACCAAGCACCTCCTCCTCCAGTCAAAAGGATTATAAAACTAACGATAAGTATTTTTATAAGTTTTGTGTTTGCCTTTTGCGAGCTCCTGCGAGGCGCTTTCCTTTTTTTTGATCTTGCCTTTTTTTTCTTAGCCATTGAACTTAATATCCTGATTGATTTGTTATTGGTTTTGGTTATCGTTATTTGTTACTTCTGCCCAATCTGGAAGACACTTCATAATATGGGGAAGCATCTGCGAAGTAAATTCTGAAACAGTTTCGACAAATTGAGGAGTAGTAAAGTCACTATTTCCTTGCATCGTAAATTGAATTTTACAATAGTAGGCATACTTAGAGGAGCGGTCGAAGGAGAGAAATCTGATTTTGCCTGGATACGGAGTTGTTTTGCCATTCGCAATAAAAAAGTAACCGGCAAAGACATGATCGTTGCCCATTTGAGGGTGAGTAAATTCAGTTGTACGCAGTTCGAAATCTCCAAAAGGTAATCGAACAATATCCTCTTGCTTTGTAAGTGGATTCCATTCCGACATTATTTGATAAGGAACTCCATCAAGCGATGCTTGGGTGTCATCTTGCCATTCTGCCTTATCAATTTGAAGTGGAAATGTTAAGGGGTCAGGTGTTAATTGAACAAAACCGTTGGCAACCATGCATCGATCTGGAACATGTGGAACTGCGTCAATTTGTCCTGTGTAATACGTAATATGCAACTTAATTGGTGATGATGAGTGATTCGTATTAACAAACGACCTGCTTAGATATAATTCCGTACCAAGCGCTTCTACTCCTGCAGCATCCATGCGTTGGTCTTCGCCATTCATTTTCCAACCGTTCAATTGCGTTGGAAGCACTGACAAACTCCTTCTAGGATAGACCGCCTCTTTTTTCAAGGTCACATTGAGGACTTGAATTGAATATTGAAATCCAATTGCAGTAACAGCAAGCACAACCACTGCGATTAAGAAACCGGAAGTAACCTTGTTGGTAAACAAAAATATTGATGCAGACTCATCTGGTTCGTCTTCTTCTGGCTCAATTACAAGATTCTTAAGGATCCAAACAATTCCCAGATAAATCAGAAATGCTGGTATGAGCCATACCGTGCCAACAAACGTGTGGAAATCGCCCGCTGCAAATCCACTGTCGATGATGCTTAACAAGCCAAGAGTCATCACCCGAAGAATGTTGACAAAAATGGCGGTTGGAAGTGCAAAAAGAACAAGAACAATACGTTGCCATGTATATCTAAGCCCAGTGTAGGCCATCGCAACGCCAAGCGCGAAAAATGCCATAAGCATACGCATGCCAGAACATGCTTCAGCAATGTTTAGAGGATAACTCTTGTTATTGTAAAAGAGTTCAAGGGTGTTCCCCTCACGCACAATATCAAAACCAAGAATGGAGAACCCTACGTACGATCCATACGAAGCAATGTCTTGCAACTTAAATGTGGCTACTTCCATAAATCTATCTGAAATAGTCTGACCAAAAATAAACAGGTAGAGAAGGGGAAACCAAAGGTATTTCATTGGACGCCACCCGAATATAAAAATCACCATTCCGGTAAGAGAACTAGCGACGCCAAGCCCCATTAAATTGTGATGGTGGAAAGAATCACTCAGCGCACAAAAAATATAAAATGCTAATCCAAATAGGACAAAGACAATCCCACTCCATGCTCTTGAAAATGGTTGTTGAAGTATCTTCCCTCTACAAAGCCAAACAAAATAACCCGCAATAAATGGAATTACTAGGGTGTGACCCCAATCTGCCTGCTGCTTGATAGCGAACCAAAACTGCCGTTGAAGAAAATCCCAAAAAATCCAACTGAAGGCGACCAAAAGAACAATTGACCACAGCAATAGATTCTGGGGCTGTGCCTCGTATAACGGCTGTTCTGGTTTATTAGAACTCATAGTTGGTGATAATCGGTCATGTGCTGGGCTCTCTCAAGATGGAACCGCGTCTAATCGCTCCATTCCAACATATCCACTACGCGGATGCTCCACTGAGGGTTCAAATTATTGGAGCCCTTCTAGCATAAACGCCATTACGGAGGTCTTCCAAATACATCGTTGCCGAAGTTACGATCAAGCAAAAATCCAAAACCATACGTAGCTCGAAAACCATTTCGTACAATTGCCATAGGAGTTGCTCCCCATGATGTTCCAATGCTAATTGTATCGTTAGGTTTTAAGAAAATATCTGGTTCTGTTTTTTGAATAATTGCTGCATAGTTAAGCGAAACTGTTGCCTGAACGTTCTCGCCAATACGGCGGGTCAAACTTATGCGTTCAGGCACAGCAATTGGACCAAGGTCGCCCGCTGAAATAATAAACTCAGAGAGCGTCATTCGTTCTCCCGTTGTTGGATACTGATATACACCAGGTCTGCTGACTTCGCCGCGAATATACAAATGCCCTAACTGAGGTGGTTCAATATAAATTCGGTCATCGGGTCGAATAACAATGTTGTACGAACTATCCCCTTGCCTCAACAATGGCCACGGAACTTCGATAATACGTTCAAGAACAACCTGCTTTGCAGCAGTGCTTTTATCTGTCTGTTTTTTCAGTGTTCCATGTTCTTTGGGATCCGTACTCACTGCAACCCACGAATCGCTTTCGGGTACGTAAATATATGCAGAATCGCTTATGGGAGAACTCCGTGGGGAAGCGTTCGTAAGTTCATCTACATCGACAGGCTGGTGTTTCCTTGTTGGTACAAGATCATCAACATCAACCAAGGGTTGCGCTGCTGTTTGAATCACGCCTGGTGAGACCTTTGGTGTTCCTGTTGCATCAGACGGATTGTTGTCACCAATATCAAGTTGGTTGATTAGGTCATCAATTTGTGGATTTGATTCTGTAGAAGTTTTGACTGGTGCAGTAGATGGCGTAGTTTCTGGAGAAGTGACTGGAGAAGCATCGCCATCAAGTTGATTTATCAAATCTTCAATTCTTGGGGTTGTTCCTGAAGTATGTGGCTGCTCTGATGGAGAAGTGCTTGATGAATGAGAACTCGGTTCCGTTTTTTCATCACTTTTATTACGATCCCACGATGGCAACATCCTGTCACTTACAGGAAGTTGACGGATGACATGAATCTTCTTGATTGATTGCGGAACACCGCCTGCAAGTGCAAGTACATCAACTAGTCGCAAGTCTGGGTTGCTAAGTTTAAAGACTCCCCAACGTGCAAGACCACCGTAAACTGTGTATGTAAAACCAGTTTGATCACGGGTACTTACCTGCACACTTGGATGGGTCATGACTTTTTTTGCAAGCGACTTCGTAATTGCTTCTTGTGCACCCTGCGGTGTAAGCCCCGCAACGAGCACATCACCCGCTTCAGGAACTCGGAAGTAACCGCCTTGATCCACTTGGCGTTGCACTGGATGACGTTGGCTTGATGCATAGAGACCAAAAATTTCTACATCTAAAATGTCACCCGCCGCAATCCGATACTCAAGGTCTGATGGTGTTAGGTCAGCTGGTGTCACTTGCGTAACTTGCGGTAAATCAACGCGCTCTTCAATGATGTCAATACGATCTAAAATCGGTATTGAAGTAGGAGTTGGTTTGTAATATCCACCTGCTGTTGGGTCACCCATCCAAGCGTTTGAATTGCACCCAACAAATGTGGTGCAGAGCAATAGCCAACACGCTCCGCTCAAGGTTCTCTTTGCTAACAATCTTAATACCATCATTATCCAGTCTTTTCTAAATCCCTTTATAAGGAAAAGGAGAATTTGCAACACAATCAGCCCGCGTGATATCAATATGCGGGATGGTATCGGACTTCATCGACCAATGTTGTGCTTTCTGTTGAACTCTCATACATCTTTGATTGGTAGAATATGCAAACCGTGACACACTCGTCCCTATCAAATTGCAACAGCCATTCGCCTCGTCATCCAACTCCCCCAGGCGGTGATACGTCACGACGAACCAGAAGTTCGGCAATACTTGATTTGAGTGGGCAAGTTCTCAACAATGAACCAAACGCACAAACGCTCATTATGCAAAGAAAACCCTCTTGGATTCGCGCTCAAATTCCAAATGGCGATGGGTACAGAACTATCCGAAAGAATATGGAAGAGCACGGCCTCAATACAGTTTGCCAAGAAGCATCCTGTCCCAACATTGGAGACTGTTGGTCACGTGGTACCGCCACCATTATGATCCTTGGCGATACCTGTACAAGATCATGTGGATTCTGCAATGTTCGAACAGGAAAACCTGCTCCACCTGATTACGACGAACCTTTGAATGTAGGTAAATCAGTTTCCTTGATGGGTTTACGCCATATTGTCATCACCTGTGTAGATAGGGATGATTTGCCAGATGGAGGGGCCAGTATCTGGTCTGAAACGATTCGGCAAGTGCATTCCCTCGCTCCAAACACCTCCGTTGAGGCGCTTATCGGTGACTTTCAGGGGAGCAGGGATGATTTGTTCACCGTGATACATTCGAAACCTGAAATCCTCGCTCATAATCTCGAAACCGTTCCCCGAATGCATGGAACCGTACGGCCCCAAGCAACTTACGAGCGATCAATGGAAGTCCTCAAGCGGATACAATCCTCAGGGATCGTTAGCAAAACAGGCATCATGGTAGGAATTGGCGAAACAGATGAGGAAATCCTCACAATGCTTGAAGATATCCGAGAAAAAGCCAAAACGGAAATTATTACGATTGGTCAATATCTGCAACCAAGCAGGAATCACTTACCAATAGACCGATGGGTGCACCCAGACCAATTTGCCATGTACAAAGAAAAAGGGCTTGCCCTTGGGTTTCGGGTTGTGGAGTCTGGACCTCTCGTACGCAGTTCATTCCATGCAGAAGAGCAGGTTCGCACTTTTGAATCGAGTACCTAACCGAGACGTAAGATATTTTGTTTTCAGACCTTAAGTTCCCCCTGTAAGATGTCGAAGACGAGAGAATGATTAACGATTCAAACATTCAATCGAACATTTCAAGCCAAAATCGAAGAAATAAGACAAGAACCGCCTACGCTGGCGAAGCTGTACTTCGATGGAGCCATGATTTTGACACACCAGTAAGGTACAAAGTCATAGATAGAAGCGAGGGAGGAATGCAAATTGTTTCCCAACTTCCCCTTTCTGAAGGTATGACGGGTGTTATTACTCGGTATTTACCCGAAGGAACCGCAGTTCATCAACCCATGATGGTCGCTTGGAGTAGCTCCGAAGCCGACGATGAAGGCTATCGTTGCGGAATTTGGTTTTTTGGCTCCAATTAACTGAAAATAAGGTAATTGCCTTATTCAGTGTATTTCTGCGTTTTATGACCCCTAAATCCAGCAAACGCCGCGAGCCACCGCTTTTGGCGGAGGCTCGCAGAGGAGAGAAGGAAGAAAGAGAGAGGAGTTCTTTAGGAGGTGGCTTGCTTGCCACGTTATGACAACTATGAACCAACCCAATCTTTTCAACAAAGCCCAATATTTTATGACTTTTTATTTTTTGAATGAAATTGGAGCTCTTCCACCTTATCAATCTGATCCAGCGGAGTGCTGGTTCCTTACTATGACAGGAAGTCGCCCATGATCGCCGACACATCACCACTAGGCCATATTGGTCCCCAATCATTGCCCCAAAGCAAGCAACAAAATCTTCGATTGCAAACCGATCAGCATAACGATCGGCTTTGCTCCTTTTTCTCAAATCTGAACTGGACAGATAGGCAGATCCTCGCGTTACATTTTGCTGAACGACTTTCGGCATGGGAAATCCACGTTGTGATGAATATGTCTATGAGCGACGTATTGTGCCGAATTCAACGTTTGCGAAAAATTGCTCGCGAATCTATTCAGGCTTCTTCGCAAGGCACATCGCCCCGCTTGTCGTTGAAATAACTTCCAGCAAGAGCAACATAAATTGAACAAGTACAAACTCTGCGGGAGATTGCATACGCAATAATCGCACCTGCCATCATCGGCAAGGTTGCATGCACAGAATCCGTCATCTCAACCATGATGACAACTGCTGTAACAGGGCTTTGTACAACGCCTGCAAAGAAACATGCCATCGCAATCATCATGACAAGTTGCGGGTCCACTCCTGCCGCCCATTCAAATTGATGAATAATGTGCGTAAACCATTGACCAAAACAGGCACCCGCAGAAAGCGTCGGGTCAAACAATCCACCTGGAATTCCGCTAAGAAGAGTAAGCCCTGTCGCTGCAACTCGCAAAAAGGGGTAATACCATTCCATCTGCTCACCATCCACAAGCATATTCTGTGCTTGAATAAATCCTGTTCCAAGTGTGTGCCCATTCGACAACCAGCCAAGCCCGCCTATTAATAATCCTATTCCAAGAGGGATGAGGATCGGTCGTTTTTTCATTAACGTAGAAATGATTGGATACACACGTACAATAAACAGGGAGAATAAACCACCAAAACCTCCCATAAGAACTGCAATCACCGGAATGAACACCCAAACAGACCACTCATCAAGTGATGTTTCAACTTTGCCGTAAAACCAATAGTTTCCGAAGGTAGCAATACATACAACCGATGCTACTAGGACTACAACAATAATTACACCCAAATTACGTTTATCAAAAGATCTACCAATCTCTTCAATTGCAAAAACTATTCCCGCTACTGGAGCATTAAATGCCGCAGCAATTCCCGCTGCACCACCTGCAAGAATAAGTCCGCGTTGCACGAAATGTGCTGGAAATACAATGATTTTACGTGTGAAGTACATGAGACACGCACCCGCATGAACAGTCGGTCCCTCTCTTCCCATTGATGCTCCGCTAAATAAACCAAGTGTTGTTAAAAGGAGTTTTCCAAAAAGGATTCGCAGCGACAACATCTTTTTTCGATCGCTTTCTTTCTCCATTTCAAGCGCAGCAATTGTTTGAGGAATTCCAGTTCCTTCTGTACCCAAGAAAAATGTAATACGTAAATAATTAATGAGCAACAGTATTAACGCTGGTAACAAATACAACACCCAAGGCGCTTCTCGCATAACTGTTTCTCGAAACAGATGTGCATACTCCCCAACAAATGCAAGGTAAAACGCAACCAGTCCAACACCAACTCCAGCAATCGCTGCAACAATCCGAGCAATTACCGTAAGCTTTATGGCTGGCTTTGGTTCCATGTAATTAGTGTGCTGGAGCGTTCCTGAAGAACCAACCCAATGAAATGAGGTAAGAACCACTAAATAAGAAATTTATTCCCAAAAGTAAACCAAGAATTGCTACTTCGGGCCAGTACGTAAGCAGAACTATTCCTAGTACTACACTTATGAGGCCGTTAAAAAAAGCAAGTCCCCAGTGATTATTATGCCCACCAATTGAACGCAGAGAAAAGGAAGATGAAATTTCTGCAAAACCAGAGAGTAGAAAAAATAGAGCAATGATAATTGTTGCTGTCCCAACCACGATTTCGGGAATGACCAACATAACAATACCGCATACAAGTGCAACAATGCCCCCCACAAGTGAACTCGGAACCCTAGGACCAGATCGTGATGTCACCCCCCCAAAGAGCGAAAACGCTCCTACAAATATAAGGAGCCAAGCCAAGAGCTCCACAACTGTAAGAGTCGCTATTTCAGGTTGTGCAATTGCAAAAATTCCGAGAATGAAGAGTAAAATGCCTTCAACAATAAACCATTTCCATGTAATCATGAAAAGAATGGTACCCAGAATAGCGTCTCCCTGCATACAATCGTAAAAAAGCCACCCACGGAATTAAGGACATCCACCAGAATTAAGCCAACTCCGAAAATACCCTCCCCCGAAAATAAAAGCCCACAATTATGAAAGTCCACCAAGTAGATTTACGGAGCGATACCGTTACACAACCCACAAAAGGAATGCGCGATGCAATGATGCGAGCCCCACTTGGTGATGATGTTTGGGGAGATGACCCTACAGTCAACACGTTGCAAGAGCAATGCGCGGATATGTTTGGCAAAGAAGCAGCCTGTTTTGTGCCCAGCGGGACAATGGCGAACCAAATCGCAATCCGCTGCCATACCCAACCTGGTGATGAAATTATTTTGCACAAGGACAGCCACATTGTCCACTATGAAGGTGGGGGCGCAGCTGCTTTGAGCGGGTGTAGTTTTGCCCTAACCGATGGGGCGCGTGGTTTTTTTACTCCAGAAGATGTCACCGCATTAATTCGACCAGACGATGCACATTTTGGAAGAAGTAAACTTGTTTCACTTGAAAACACACACAATCGTGGCGGTGGTTCTGTTTGGCCGTTAGATCAGTTAACAGCCGTCTGCAAAACTGCCAGGGACGCTGACCTAAGAACGCATCTCGATGGTGCACGTATTTGGCATGCAATAGTCGCCTCATCCCTCGATGCTCAAACTTGGGGCGCGCCTTTTGAGACTATTTCCGCATGTTTTTCAAAGGGGCTTGGGTGCCCAGCAGGATCTGTGATTATGGGAAGCAAGGAGACCATTCGAACTGCTCGGAGAATTCGTAAATTGTTTGGTGGAACAATGCGACAAACAGGCATACTTGCAGGAGCAGCAATCTACGCTCTAAATCATCATGTTGAGAGGTTGGGCGAGGATCACGCGAACGCAAAAACCCTTGCAATCGGTCTAAGCCATATTAAAGGGATAGCATCTGACGTTACGCATACCGATACAAACCTTGTTTTCTTCGATATTGACAGAAGTCTTGGAGATGGCGATACGTTCTGCCGAAAATTATGGCAGAATGGAATACTTGCCGAGGCCCTTGACCCTCAAAGAATACGTTTTGTGACACACCTTGGCGTCACAAAGACCGATATAGAACGAGCGATTCAAGTAACTGCTGACTTATGCCATGAATTGGATTAACACCAACATTTTGCTCCTTTGTATGACAGCTAGCCCAGTTGCCGCTAGTTCTACCCAACTACTAACTTTTGATTGGGAAGATATCAATACAAGAGAAGTTGTGCGTTGGGAAGGCGACACCGCCATTGTGCAACACGGAAGTACGATGCAAAATCTCTCATGCAAAATTAAACTTGATACTAAAGATATTGAAGCCGCCATTGAAAGTTATGGCATTCCAAAATCCTGGACTTCAATTACTTACACTGACAAAGCTGATTTACAGAAACAGCAAAAAGCAATTCAACAAAAGGCTTCACGCCATGGCATCAAAATGGATGACAACATGGACAAGTATATTGTTGACTATAAATGGGTCATCAACCAAAGCACTCGAAAACTTCGTGACGTCGCAAAAACTATTCGCAGTGAAGCGAGACGCAATGGGTATCGGTCAAGGAGAGAACTTGTTGGCGCTTTCGCTTCGTTTGTACAATCCTTAGATTATAAAATCCCACCAGATCGACGACAGAATGAGGATGGAGAAGAAATTCTAACCGTAGGTGCAATGGTACCACTTGATGTCTTATCAAAACAATGGGGAGACTGTGATTCAAAAAGCATGCTTTTCGCATCTCTGGTGCAAAGCATCGACCTTGTCGATGTTGTGTTCATCGTCATGAAAGAACATCTATTTGCTGCTGTAGATTTACGCCCTGAAAAAGACGATCAGTCTATCCTCCACAATCGGGACGATTGGGTGCTCATTGAATTGACAGATGCTTGGCCAATAGGTCGCGTTCCCGAAAAGCACATCGACAGCATTACAAAAAACAAGTTTGACATTTTCGATTTGAATTAGAACACACATCTCCAAATGAATACAAAGAAACTTGAATCAATTGCAAGAAAGCTTCCGCCATTCGTCACGCGTTTTGGGAAGCGAATTGCTGTGAACTTTAGAGCTAAAGACCAACTTCGCGCGTGCAGAGATGGCTACCTACAACACAGTGGAAAGTACAAGCAACCCATACTCTTTATTGCGGGTTTACCAAAAAGTGGTTCAACGTGGATTGAAAAAATGGTTTCAAGTTATGAGGGGTATCATGAATACCTACTTCCTGCAATTGCAAAACATGAACTTCTGACTGGTGGCAGCCATGACTTTGAAATGCCCAATGGCATGTTTGACCATTTACAAAAAATGCTAGTTCTAACAAAGATGCATAGTCACGGATCAAAGAATAATGTTGACATCCTAGAAAAAGCAGGCATCCGCTACGTTGTACTACACCGCGATTTACGTGATGTGGCAGTGAGCTACCATTTCTACGTCTGTAATACGCCTTGGCACCCCGAATACCCAAAGCATAAAAACAAAAGGGTGCAAGAGGGTCTTGAAATATTTGGGAATAGGATGCTGCCTGCGTATGTACACTGGGTACGTTCGTGGAAACAGAATGCGGTGCCTGAACATTCAGTCCAAATTCGATACGAAGACATGATTATTAACCCGTTAGAAGGTATGACCAAAATTACTACTCTTTTTGAATTAGATAATTCAAAAGAAACTATTGGGCGAATAGTAGATGCACACAGTTTCAAAAATATGAGCGGTGGCAGAGACAGTGGGACGTCGTCAGATTCGGCATTCGCTCGCAAGGGTGTTGCCGGAGATTGGAAAAACCATTTCACCCCAAAACTTAGAGAACAATATGGAAAAATAATCGCAGAGTTTCTTATTGAAACTACCGATGAAGTTGATGATTCTTGGATAACAGAAGAAAGTTAATTTAAACAAATGAAAATAGTGCATTATTTCCCCACAACTCGCCTCACTGAAGGCGGAACCGTACGAGCAGCAATCGATTTCTGCTCTGTACTCGCCCGTAGAGGTCACGATATTGTTTGGTTGACTTGTGACGATACAGATGTCCCAGATTCGTGGAAGAACAAAGAACAAAACACTCCAACAATTACGCTCCTTGGATCTCTTCAAAAAGCTGGCAAACGACTTACAAATAAACAGATTGCCATGGCAGGTGAAGTGATGAAAAGTGCCGACGTTGCGCATATCCATGCTATGTGGATGCCGTCGAATCCACAAGTTGCAAAAGCGTGTGATTCAGTAGGAACACCGTGGGTTCTTAGTATTCACGGAATGCTTGATGATTGGTGCATGGATCAACGCGGACTTAAAAAACAATTTTACTTAGCAACAGCAGGTCGTATTATGTTGAGAGGGGCAAACACATTTCTCTCTACCGCTGAAGAAGAAAAGAGGCAGGCTTCTCGATGGCTCAAGCATGACAATGTCGCAGTGATCCCATATATCGTTGATTTGGAACCATATAAAGAACTTCCTACTCCTGAAGAAGCAATTGAGGCATTCGGCCAAAGCGATTGCCCTACTGTCTTGTTTTTAAGTAGGGTTCATGAAAAGAAATCCATTGAAACATTGATTGATTCTACCGCTTTGCTTAAGGAAAAAGGAAAGCAAATTCGTGTTCTCATTGCAGGCACAGGAGAAGACGCGTACGTCGCATCACTCAAAACAAGGGCAGAGTCTGCTGGGGTGAGTGAAGATATTATTTTTCTTGGAATGGTTGTAGGCGATTTAAAATTATCGCTTTATGCAATGGCAGATGTTTTTGCGCTACCAACACAACAGGAAAACTTTGGGCTTGTCTATCCGGAAGCTTTACTTTGCGGCACACCTGTGATTGGTACAAAGGGAACAGATATTTGGAGAGAACTTGAGGAAGGCGGAGCAGTAATTGCTCCACGGACGCCTGAAGCATTTGCTGATGCGATCGATTTGTTATGCAGTGATAAATCGAAACTTCAAGAATTAGGTGTACGGGGCAGAAATCAGATGCTGAAGTGGCTAGACACTGAGAGTGTTGCGAAACGGTACGAGGAGTTGTACAACAAGGTCGCTACCGGACAAGAACTGTAAACGTTACAGTTCTTGTTGGAGGTGTATCTTTTTCCCAAGATTTTTGATACATAAAATCCACGGTCGCCTTACCTGTGTCACCTGCTTGCAGTGACCATTTAGTATTACCGCCAACACCAACCCTCTTGCTTCGATCTGCAATAAAAACCTTTGAGATGTCCTTTACAACCTTTGGATTGTCAATTTGCAATTCCCATGTATATCCAGTTGTTGGATTGCTTGGCAGTACAATTTCAAAATGCCGGCCGGGCGCAAGTACAATCTCTCGATCTGCATCAACTGAAGTAAAGGCTCTGTCAATAACGCCGCCACCACTTTTAGAGATGGAAGAGCAAGACACAAGGCAAAGGAAGCACACGGCTGTAAGTAGTTTTTTCATAGTAAGACAGGATACCACTGTTTACTCTTCTACGTCACTCGGCACAGGACTACCATGAGGATCAGTATTTTCATCACCTAGGTTTGATTGCATCTCTTCTGTTGTAATGTGTTCCAACCGTGATGCTGAATGATGGAGTTGGTTCGCATCCTGAGGATAGTGTTTATCTAAGTAGACTTCCCAAAGTCTGTGTGATCGTACAAGCTTCGTTGCTCGCATTCTTCCTGATTGCGACAGCTCTAGGTGAGTAGTACACTGAATTATTTCACCTTGTTTTAACAATTGGTGCAATGCTTTTTTCAACACTCTTGAAGAGACCCCAAGCGCTGAAGGCAAATCTCCTGTTTGTACAAAACTTTGCGACCGTTCTTCAACTCTCCAGAAAATTCCAAGCACGTCCTCTGCGAGAATATGCGCATGGGTTCTCTGTTTGTGGAGAAACCGAACTAGAAGTCCTTGGCTTGGGGATAGTGCCCATGCAAACACAAAGAGGCCACCACTAGCCACAGCCATCGCGCCCGCAGTTGTAGTACCACTAAAGCCAAACCAAGTCGGAACTGTAATTGCAGAAAGATGACCCAATCCAGCTGCTAATACACCAACACCTAAAGATAGGGCAACAAGGACACCGTACCTTTCTGTTAACAGGTACGCCGTTGCGGGAGGAACAATAAACATTGCAACAACCAAAATACTTCCGACTGTTTCAAATGCAGCCACTGCGGTTGCCGCAGTCATGGTCATCAGCATGTAATGCATGAATCCTGGGTTTATACCCTGAGATTTTGCTAACGCTGGGTCAAAGGCTGTAATTTTAAACTCTTTATAAAACAGAAGCATGAAAAATAAATTTGCAACCAACATCACGCCGTTTACTATCGCACCTCTTGGAATACCCCACCCGTCAGGATTTTGGTCAAACCATGCGAATTCAATTGCACCATTTAGGACACAATCAGGATCTATGTCAACATGGTCGATTGCTTGTCGCATCAACACAAGTCCAAATGCAAACAGAACTGTAAACACAATGCCCATCGAAGCCCCTACATCAATTTTTCCTAGTGATTGAATGGCTTGCACAAGAAATGCGGTCAATAGACCAACAACAACTGCGCCTATCAGCATTGCGAGTGGATCCCTTGAACCTGTAACAAGAAATGCAATCGCGATACCAGGCAACACCGTGTGGCTTATTGCATCACCCATAAGGCTCATTCGCCTGAGTACTAATATGGTGCCTGGCACTGCACATCCTGCTGCACAAAGTGCACCAATAATAACGATCCAAGTATCAATCTCAGTCCAATTCATGCCCGTTCACCTACTGGATGTGGTGATTGCAAATCGTAAGATGAATCAAGTAAGTGTTCTAAACGCTCAACAAGGTCTTTGCCTAAAACATGCTCTATCGTGTCGGCATCTCTGTCGACGTGAGATGGTGCAATGTCTGCAAAATGAATCAAATATGTTTCCCACAATCTATGGTTCCTGACTACACGTCTCGCCTCAATTGAACCACCAGTTGTCATCATCCAATCACCATTTGGCAAACGTGTTACGTAATTACGTTTTTCAGCACGAGCAAGGAGTTGTAAGACTGCCAACTTTTTCCATGAACGCAATCTAATTATTTCGTCAACTCTAAAGGTGGAAGAAGCGTTTTCTTCACTGACTTCCCACATTGCTCTAAGAATATGTTGCATTCCAACACGTCTATTTAGTTTTGCCCTTTGTATTTGGGTTACAACAATTCCGTTATTAGTTCCAAATACAAAACTCACAACAAACCAAAAACCGCACAGCAAAACAATTATTGGTCCCGTTGGCATCCTTGGAATTAGAGCACTAACCGTAGCTCCAAGCCATCCGCTTAGGCAACCAATAATGGCGGATAGAAAGAGTATCGACATAATGCTCTTAGCCCAATACCTTGCAGATGCTGCAGGAATAATCAACATTGCAACAGCAAGTACAAGACCGACTGATTGCAGGGCTATAACTGTCACAATTGCCACCATTGCCATCAGAACCATGTCTAATTTGATAACAGGCCACCCTTGAGATGTTGAAAAAGTTTCATCAAAACAGAGAAGGGTAAATTCTTTTCTCAACATCCCAGTGACTAATAAAACGCCCACTGCGACGAATAGCATTGTTCTAGCATCGCTTGCAACCATCGAAGCGGCTTTGCCAAAGATAAATCCTTGCAAACCTGCTGCACTTCCTCCTGGTAACTCGGTTGCTATTTTTAATAAACATAACCCCAAGCCAAACAATACACTCAACACAATTCCTATTGCTGCGTCGTCTTTTAATCTTGTAGTATGTCTAATCGCAAGGATACACAATACGCCTATACAACCAAACACAAATGCGCCGAGCAAAAGCCAAACCATTGACTTCCCTGATCCGCCAAATGAAACTGCAACCATAAATGCGACTGCAATCCCAGGCAAAGTAGCATGGCTTAACGCATCCGCTGTCAGGGCTCGCTTGCGAAGGAGCAGAAATGTGCCAATTATTCCAGACGCTACTCCTAGCGCCATAACTCCTAACACTACCACCCTTGTGTTGTAATCCTCAAGAAGTAACACTTTCACTATTTGATCTAGTGATGGAAAATCCACCCTTACATCTGAAATGGAATGATTTGCGATCACCCTAGGACCTTATTTTTAGCAAGCCTATCTGCTGCTTCAGAGAGTAGTGTTAATCGTCCACCATACGTTTTTTTCAAATTGTCATTTGTAAAAACATCTTCAACCGGTCCATGCGCAACAACCCGCATATTCAACATGATGACATGATCAAAATATTCTGGAACTGTTTGCAAATCATGGTGTACAACCACAACCGTCTTCCCCTTTTCTCGCAAGTCAGATAAAACCTGAATGATTGCGCGCTCAGTAGCCGCGTCGACACTAGCAAAAGGCTCATCCATAAAATAAATAGTTGAGTCTTGCGCAAGTGCTCTTGCTAAAAACACGCGTTGCTGTTGCCCGCCTGAAAGTTGGTTAATTTGCCTATGAGCATATTCAGACATGCCCACTCGTTCAAGGGCATCCATTGCAAGCAACTTATCTTTTTTGCCAGTTGGTTTGCACCAACCAATTGTGCTATACCTTCCCATCAAGACAACTCCGAGAGCATCTATCGGAAAATCCCAATCCACTGATTCTCTTTGAGGAACATAAGCAACTAGTTTCCTCTGTTTTTTAAATGGTTTTCCATAGAGTAAAACTTCGCCAGATGCTCTTGGAACAATATCTAAAATAGCTTTTATGAGGGTACTCTTCCCAGCGCCGTTTGGTCCAACAACGGCAACAAGTTTTCCCTCGGGTATATCTAAATCTACATCCCAAAGAACTGGCTTGCGGTGGTACGCAACCGTTAAATCGTGAATTGAAACTGGAGAAGTTTCACTATGCCCTGCTTCAATAGGCATTACTTAGCCTTCTCGGTTGCGAACCCGCCCTCTGGGGAGTTTCCTCCAAGTGCAAGTGAAATAGTCGTTATGTTGTGGTCGAGCATACCAATATACGTCCCTTTGTATGTCCCCGTTTGACCCATTGCGTCTGAGAATAATCTCCCACCAATTGTAACTTCATGCCCTTTTGACTTTGCGCCTTCAATCAGTGCATTAACGTTCCTGTCTGAGACACTTGATTCCACAAACACAGCAGAAATTTTTTTGTCTACTAACATTTTAACAAGTCGGTTTACATCTTCAATGCCCGCTTCGGACTCAGTAGATAATCCTTGAATACCAACAACTTCAATGCCGTATGCTCTGCCAAAATAATTAAATGCATCATGAGCAGTAATTAGTACTCGCTGTTCTTTTGGAATTGATGCAACTGACACAAGTGCATACTCATGCAGCACCATTAATTCATTTCTATATGCCTCGGCATTTTCTTTATATGCTTCGCAATGTTCTGGGTCTTCTTTGCACAACGCTACAGCAACTGCCTGCACTGCTTGGGACCAAGCGGAAACGTCCATCCACACATGTGGATCCCAATGACCCTCAAACTCTGGCGACTCCAGTAAATACGTTTCCTCAATAAGTTCAGTAACAGGAAATACAACTTTTCCTAACCGTGATGCTTTGACAAACGTATCTGTCATTCTTCCCTCGAGCATCAACCCGCTATAGAAAACCATGTCTGCAGAAACAATTGACTTCGCATCTGCAGCGGTTGGTTTGTATAGATGAGGGTCTACACCCTCGCCCATAAGAGAAACTACATTTGCATGTTCACCAGCGACTTGTCGAGTTATGTCTGCAACCATTCCAGTGGTAGCTACAATTTCAAGGGGCTCTGCTGAAGTTGCTGAACATGCTAGGATTGTAAAAAATATTGATTTTAATATCATAATAGACTCTTTTTGATTAATCAAAAGTATAGGCTATGGTATGCTATAAATCAACCCATGATTACAAGCACCGTTGAAGATTATCTCAAGGCACTGTTTCTGATTGACCCACACGGTAAATCGCAAATTGCAACTGGTGAACTTGCAAAATCCCTACAAGTCACCCCCGGTTCTGTCACCTCTATGATAAAAACACTGTCTGCAGCCGGACTTGTTGTGCATCAACCTCATTACGGTGTAATGCTGAGCGATGCGGGCAGAAATTTAGCCGTACATGTTGTGCGTAGACATCGCATCGTTGAGCTTTTCCTTGTTCAAATCCTTGGTATGGATTGGGGTGAGGTTCATGACGAAGCAGAAAAACTAGAACATGCGGTGTCAAACGAAGTCATTGAGAGAATGGACGCATTGCTTGGCCACCCAACAGTTGACCCGCATGGAGACCCAATTCCAAATGCAAGCGGTGAACTCCCCCGCCGAGCACTTATTCCACTCGCGTCGTGCAAAGAGGGAGACGAAGTTTCCGTCGCTCGCATCAATGACCAAGATACCGACTTTTTAAAGTTCGCAGAAGAGATTGGGCTTCTTCTTGGTTCAACAATAACAATCACCTCAAGAAATGAGCACGCTGATTCCATCACACTTCGTTCTGGTAGTCAGGAAGTAATACTTGGTCTCGCCTCTGCTGGAAGAATAGAAGTAGAACATGCGTAACACACTGACATTTCTAATCCTGTGCTTTCTTATTAGTTGCGTAGCAAAACAACAATCTCCCATCGACTCCATTACACCCCAAAGCATTCATGCAGAAGTCGAGTGGCTTGCATCTGACAATATGAAGGGGCGTTACTACAGATCAAAAGAAGGTCGACTTGCTGCAAAATATATTGCTCATAAATGGATCTCCGCAGGGCTATCGCCATTACCTAACAAAACTTCCATGTATCTCCCAACGGATGACATGCGTGATTCACCAAATGTTGCAGGAATGTTGCAAGGAACTGGAGATGAGTATGTTCTCATCACTGCTCACTACGATCACCTTGCTCCGAAGCGTAACGGGAAAGATACAATTTACAATGGTGCGGATGACAACGCATCAGGAACTGCTGCTCTTATCGAAATCGCTAAGGTGCTTGGCAACCAACAACAACGTTACCGAGCATCGATAGTGCTAGTTGCGTTCACTGGCGAAGAAGCGGGGCTTGTGGGTTCAGAACACTTTGTAAAAAGCGCACCAATTCCAATACATAAAATTAAAGCCCTCATTAACCTAGATATGATTAGCCGTGGAGACCCAAACACTATTTTCCTTGAAGGTGCTCCAGACGCTCCAAGAATTGCATTGGCACTCTCAAATGCAAATAAGCAAATCGGATTGAACATTATCAGAGACAAACATCCAGATTGGCTCTACAGGAGCGATCAACTACCATTTTTGGAACAAGAAGTGCCCGCCGTTTTTTTGAGTGTAGAAGACCACGAAGATTACCATCGCGTCACTGATCACACTGATAAAATTATTCCTGAACTTGCTGCAAAAACAACAAAGCTTACGCTCTTGGCAGCATTAGAACTTGCTCATCCTGTACCCTAATAGGATATGCGCTACAAACCCGTAATACTCCTTCCACTACTCATTCTTGGGTGTAATAATTCTCCTACTGAATCCGATCGTGTTGAGGTTCCTATTCCAACACAAACAGGTGAAGAAATATACATGATGTATTGCGCCTCTTGCCATGGTGCACAAGGTGATGGCAATGGAATGATTCAACTTGATAGACCTGCAAGAAGTTTTGTGGATGGTGGGTTCTCATTCGGTAACACTGTTTATGCGATTTCAAAAACTACAGCGTCGGGAATTCCAGGAACACCAATGCCTCCTTTTGCAGACATCCTGACTCAACAACAAATCAACCGTGTTGCAACTCATGTTCGTTCATTTTCTCCAACGATTGAAGATGCTTCACTAGATCAAACTGAGATGGTCGTAGTTGATAAACCGCTAGTAGCCAGAGGAATGATTCCAGCAATCAACTCAGAACTACAACTTCATCCACGAGGAATAGTCATTGGAAATCCTGACCGTTTTAGTTATGAATATCGTGTTGACGATGTGCGATTGCTTTCTGTACGGCAAGGTAGATTTATACGAAGAGTTGACTGGGGTGAACGAGGAGGCTCGCCACTTGAGTTACTAGGCGGAATAGTGGTTCTTGTTGAAGAAGGAAATCCCGCGGGGATGTTCTCCACTCAATCAGGCGGCACCCTTCGTGCACAACTTCGCGCGACAAACACTATGCAAGAGTATGGCATCATCAAATACGACCTAATCACCCAAAACGGTGACGTTGTTGCAAGCATCAGTGAAACATGCATCCCCACAACAGGCACGCGCACACTCATTGAACAACGACTCATCATTGATGCCAAGGAACCTATTCTTATCCAACCACCATCTTCGACGGACGTTTCAAATGCTCCGCTAATTCCTGCAGGGAAGCATGAATTTATTATCACTCATGCTATCTATGAAGGCAATACAAAATGACTCTTTCACTTTTTGCTGCAACATTAGCATTTCTGCAAACTCCATACACTACGGATTATCTCCGTGAACCAAGTGGTGAAATATTAGAAGTCGGCGGAATCGGCTTTATGTCTGATGGTGACATGGTCGTGAGTACTCGGCGCGGTCAGGTCTGGCGAATTGATAATCCAAACACCAACAACCCAGATGATGCATCATTCACTCTCATTTGCGAAGGACTCCACGAAGGGCTTGGGCTTGCCGTTGTTAACGATGAAATAATCGTCATGCAGCGCGGTGAAATTTCAACGCTCATTGATCTTGATGGCGACGAACTTATCGATGAAATCCAAACTGTGACACAAGATTGGGGAATGAGTGGGAACTACCACGAGTTTGGGTTTGGGCTGCCTGTTGACAAAGAAGGAAACATGTATTTTTCATTGAATGTTGGATTTTGGAATCCACATTGGTGGCACGGAAAGTCTCGCGCACCCTACCGCGGATGGGTTCTAAAACTTTCTCCGGACGGCAAAGTTACACCAATTGCAGGCGGATTGCGTTCGCCTGCGGGGTTAGGATTGTTAGAAGACGGAACGTTGCTTGTCACCGATAACCAAGGTGATTGGATGGCGGTTTGCCCTGTGTACGCAATTAAAGAAGGTGCGTTTTACGGACACCCTGCTTCGCTTCGATGGTACGAGGACCAACCAAACGTTGAGCCAAGCGACACACAGCCACGACCAGAAGTTAAAAGAGAACACCCCGTACTCTGGCTACCATACCAATGGTCACGTTCAACGGGCAATGTCATCCAAGACAACACCGGTGGTCCATTCGATGGGCAGTACTACATCGCTGAATTAACAAACGGACAAATTTTAAGAGCAAACTTTGAAGAAGTTGACGGGATTTTGCAAGGTGCTTGTTGGCTTGCTCATCAACGAGTCGGTTCTGCATACCACATTGAATTTGGACCAGATGGCACACTATATGCTGGGATGACAAACCGTGGTTGGGGAGGACTCGCCCCCGGAAGCGGAATTGCAAGAATCAAATACAAGGGTTCATTACCTTTAGAAATGAGTAACGCACATCTTCTTAAAGATGGTTTTGAAATCTCTTTTACAAAACCGCTTGTAGTTGCCCCTGTTGTTACGGGCAATAAATACGACTATAACTATTGGTGGGAATACGGATCTCCACAGCAACACGTTGAGGACTTACAAATCTCAGAAGTTATTCTTTCTGAAGACGGATTATCCGCAAAAATAACTATTGACAATCTTGAAGCGGGCAAGTGCGTCATGCTCAAACTTAACAATGCGAAAAGCAAAGACGGCACAACGCTTCTTCACAACGAAGTGTCCTACACTATCAACAAAATGCCCGAAGGCAAGTTGGAGTACGTTGCAAAACAAACAATTCCACCCACCGAACGTGGGGAACGAGTTGAGGGTTGGCTCTACCTTACATGGGGTGATGCCTTTGATATGTGGAACAACAACGGTGTTGAACTTTGCAACGCTGAGCTCGATTTGCACAACCCTGGGCAATTCAAGAAATCAGAAGGCATGGGTGCGCTTGTCGCAACCGCAGGCGAGTCGATGGAGACAACGTTTTACGCTGGTAGTGGGCAACTCAAAATGGCATACATGCTTGCTCAAGACAGTGTTGCCGAAATTCTGTTACCAAACGGAATGGTCTTCACGATAGCAGACACTGAGATGGATGGTTATCTCAGTTCAGGAATTTGGCACAACCTGCTCATTACTTACTCTAAGAGCGAAATTCAAAAAGTCGAAATCAACGGAGTCGTTGCGGCAAAGGATATTTCTGGAAGCACAACACAAAATGGACCACTTCGAATTACGTGTACACTTGGAGAAATAGCTTTTGGGGATGTTCGGCTAAAACAAAACCAACCTTCAAGCGTGCCATCTGAGTGGTCTTCATTCTTATACAAAGATAGTGATATTGGTATAGAAAACAGTGCAGAGTGGCAAAAATCAGACTCTGGAGGTCTTATTGTTAAAGGTGACGGAGCAATCGTCATTCCACATGGGAATACCATTTCTGCTGTTCGTTTTGATGTGAAGATAAATGGCAGCGGATTCGCAACTATTCAAATAGGCAAAGTTTTATTCATCATCGCTACCCAAGGCGAGCGTCTTACAGGCAGTGTGAATAACCATGCAGTACAAGCCAACCTAGTAGATCAAAACGAATGGTGCACCATCGAACTATCTGAGGGCGCTACTGCCGATCTCATTCTTAATGGTATTCCAATTTACCAAATTGACAGTGGTGAGTTTGCCAATAATGGAGACGTTTTCATTTCTGTTCATGATGTAGAGTTGCAATTACGAAAAGTGTTAGTTAAGCCACCTGGTCTTCACGCAGATAGAGAAAATGTGTATTGGGATATTGAACATGTTTTAGAATCGGATGTTGAACCACGGTTCGTGTCCTTGTTTAATGGGGAAAACTTAGATGGCTGGACTATCGTAAACGGCGACGCAAGTACATGGATTGCTCAAGACAACATGCTTGTGACAACCGGAAAACCTACTGGTGTACTACGCACAAATGAGATGTACGAAAACTTTATTCTTGAACTTGATTGGCGGCACATGGTCGAAAATGGCAATGCTGGACTCTTTGTTTGGTCAGACCCAATTCCAGCAAAGGGAGTTCCATTCACTCGTGCCATTGAAGTCCAAATCATGGATGGCAAAGAACTTGATTGGTACACAACGCACGGCGACATCTTTTCAATTTGGGGAGCAAAAATGACACCAGATCGACCACACCCGCACGGCGAACATATACAACGTTGCCTTCCGAGTGAACGGAGATCTAAACCCTCTCCAGAGTGGAATCATTACAAGGTTACTTGCAACGAAGGAACTATAAAACTTGAAGTCAATGGCAAAGAAGTGTCTGGTGGATTCGATGTGTCACCTAGAAAAGGTTACATTTGTTTTGAAGCCGAAGGTACTCCAGCACAATTTAAAAACATTCGAATCAAAAAACTACGTCCCTCAGCCAATACCATTCCAGCCGATGAAATAGCAAACGAAGACCAAGGCTTCACCACGCTATTCACTGGAATCAACCTCTTGGGCTGGGATTTGACTACAGGTAAGGGGTGGAGCGTTGGGGATAACGTTCTTCGCTGCAATACAGAGAGTGGCACATTACAAACTATCAATTCTTTTAGTGAATACACTCTCATGTTTGATTACCAGTGCAAAGAAGACGATTCATTTGTGTATGTTGTCATAGATGGAAAACAAACAGAATTGCCCAATGGTGAGATTGGGTCATGGTCTCGTTTTACAGTCGATGGAGAAGGTGGAACCATCGGTATTGGTGGTAGTAACACTATTTTTACGAATCTTTTCATCAAATCAGATAAGTAACCACTTTTATTGAAAACAACGCGTTCGCTGGAGTCTTGTCTGCTCTGCAAGCATGTCTTCACTCCCCATTCCAACCGTACTCACCAAAGAACAGTCTCTCCAAAATGAGATTGTTTCGTTGCGTATGCAATTGCAAAAGGAACGGGAAGAAAAAATTGAAGCTGAGACTGCGCTTCTTATGGTCGACATGGCACAAGAAAATGGGGACCCGCCAACATCACGTATGGCAATGATTACTGGCTTAGCAAAACTTGCAGATTCACGAGATGACGATACTGGTACGCACCTTGCT
>JABHWX010000017.1 GCA_018657585.1 Phycisphaerae bacterium | reverse complement strand
CAAGTGGAGATTCATTTGATTGTCACATAGAAGACACGATTTCAGTTGGGATGGGACTTTGCGATGAATCAGTTGTGAAACAGGTTGTTGAAGGTGGTCCTGAAGCGGTCAGGGAACTAGTAGCTCTTGGCGCTGAATTTGATAGGACGAGTGATGGCGGTCTCGATTGTTCCCGAGAAGGTGGGCACAAACATGCACGGGTTGTACATGCGTATGGAGACGCCACGGGTAGAGAAATACAGCGAGTACTCACAAACGCAGTGACTGGGCACGATTTAATCACGGTATTTCCAAACACCTTTGCACTCGATATTGTTACTGCTGACGGTGAAGCGTATGGTGTAGTCGCTAAAGCAACTTCTGGAAATCTGGTTTTATTCTCGTCTCCTAATATCATCCTTGCAACAGGCGGAGGTGGGCAACTGTATCGTGAAACAACTAACCCTACCATTGCTACGGCTGACGGAGTTGCGATGGCGTTCCGTGCTGGTGCGGCTATAAGAGACCCAGAGTTTTTTCAATTCCACCCAACGTGTTTGTACATTGCAGGCGCTGCTCGTGTATTGATAAGCGAAATCGTACGCGGTCATGGCGGAGTGTTGCGCGATCGCAACGGCGAACGGTTTATGCCAAGAGCGCACCCAGATGCAGAACTTGCTCCACGTGATGTTGTTAGTCGAGCAGTATTTCGCCAAATGATTGCAACGCAGGATACGAATGTTTATCTTGATTTGTCTGATGTTGATGGCAACCCGCATCTTATGTTTCCGGGCATAAGCAAGATGTGCGGTTTTTTTGGAATTGACATTGCAAAAGACCCTGTCCCAGTAAGACCTGGCGCGCACTACATGATTGGTGGAGTGCACGTTGATCACACTGCTCGTACTTCTATTCCGGGCGTCTGGGCCGTTGGTGAATGCGCAAGCAGCGGATTGCACGGCGCTAATCGAATGGGTTCTAACTCGTTGCTTGAAGGCATGGTCCTAGGACGTGTTGCTGGAAATTCCGTTGCCAACGGTAGTAGCGAAAGACACCGTCACAGGCCTGAGCGTATCCTTCGAAGGGAACTTGATGCAGCGCCCAGGGGTATTGAACTCGGGATTTCAGACCTTATTTATTCTTTGAAATCACTCATGTGGCGCCAAGTAGGTCTTGAACGAGATGAAAAAGCACTTTCTGAAGCCAAACACCATCTTTCCTTTTGGTTTGATGCCGTTATGCGGCTTGCTCCAGCAGAGCCAAGAGCGTGGGAACTTGTCAATATGCTCACCGTGGCGAATCTTGCGACGATGGGCGCAAAAGAACGTCGAGAATCACGAGGCGTACACTTTAGGACGGACTATCTTGATGTTGCTGCCCCCGAACACACAATGATTACTCCATGTGAAACAGATGACCATTGCGTCGAAGGCACTCTTTCGCATCTTTCAATCGAAAAAAGTTTAACTTACGGCAGAGTAAAGGGCTTGTAGTCCTTTACCAACCAGTAATCCGATAAATAACCCACTTGTCGCAATAAGGACTTTCATAAGGACATCTTCTTTCTTAAAGAGCCATTTATAGCGAATTTTGTAGCGTTCTTTGATTTTTTTCCAGTTCATAACTATTCCCACTTCGTCAAAAATACTGCTTTACTTCACTCCTTTAGTGTTTAAAGGAGAACTTTGTTCACTAAAACTCATTTTTAGTTATTTATTCAGTGCGAAGTGCATACATACGGACGTCAATGGATCAATTGAGAGGCATGTTTGGTACTCTGCGTATATGTTTGTAGAACGCATATACGATGAGGACCTTGCTCAAGCAGCTTGGATGATTGGATGTCAAGCAACCGGAGAAGCGCTCTTGATCGACCCAGAGCGTGATGTCTGTCGGTATTTGGAAGTTGCTCAGCACAATGGGCTCACTATTACCGCTATCACAGAAACACATATTCACGCTGATTTTCTTAGCGGAACAGCAGAATTGGCGAATGTTACAAATGCAACCTGCTATCTTTCAAATCATGGGGGCACTGATTGGTCGTACCAGTGGCCAAAAGCATCAAACGCAACCGTTCAGTACGTTCAGGATGGCGATACATTTTCGATAGGGAATATCAAAGTCACAGTAGTACATACCCCTGGGCATACGCCGGAACATATCTGTTTTCTGATACATGACAAAGACACTAAAGAGGCAATCGGATATGCCACCGGCGACTTTGTTTTTGTTGGTGATTTAGGAAGACCAGATTTGCTTGAAACAGCTGCTGGGATTAAGGGAGTTATGGAAGCCTCCGCTCAACAACTCCACACATCATGTCAGCGGTTTATGCATATGGATGATTATGTACAGATCTGGCCTGCGCATGGAGCAGGAAGTGCTTGTGGAAAAGCACTCGGTGCTGTTCCACAATCAACTGTTGGATATGAGAAAAGGACGAGCCCCCCACTTCAACTCGTACATGATGAAAAAGCATTTGTTGACTATATGTTGAGTGGTCAGCCTGAACCACCTTTATATTTCGCTCGGATGAAACAAATGAATCGCGACGGTATTCCAATTCTTAGTGGATTACCCATCCCCAAAAAATTAAAAGTTGCAGAGGATCTACTCGGTGCAGTTTCTTCTGCAACTGTTATTGATACGAGGCCGTGGGACGAAGTTCGTGTGGGGCATTTGCCAAACACAATTTGGTCAAAAGCAACGAATGACTTTCATCGTTTTGCGGGATCCTTTGTTGATGCTAATGAACAGATCGTTCTCATCGTTGAAGAAGAGGAACTTGATCGTGCAATACGGAATGCCGTTCGTATTGGTCTTGATAAGATCATCGCTTGGGCAGAGCCAGACGTCCTCACTCAAGTGCCCCACTTGGAAACTTTGCAAGAGATAACAGCTCAGGAATTGGAAGATTGCGAGAAAGTTTCAGTTCTTGATGTTCGCAGAAAACCTGAGTTTGAAGAAGGTGCGATTGATAACGCAATCAACATAGCGCATACTCGTTTGTTGGATAGACTTGATGATATTGATACAGAAAAAACATGGGTAGTGAACTGCCATGGCGGAAGCCGAAGTGCGGCATCTTGCATGGCTTTAAAGCGCAACGGGTATAACGTGACGAATCTTGCAGGAGGGTATAAAGGTTGGGCACAACATACGAGTTGTTGTACTGCTTAATGCTAGTTATATCGCCCAAACTTTCTCTGCCTAGGCGAGAAATTCAATTTGTCTATGGGACCAGTTCTGGTCCAGGCGGCCAACATGTTAATAAAGTGGCTACGAAAGCGACGTTATTATTTGATCTACATGCGTCTGATTCCATTTCAAACTACCAAAAGAATCGAATTGAACATTGCTTAGCTACTCGAATCAATAAGAAGGGGATTTTGCGTGTTTCTTCCTCAAAATATCGTTCACAACGAGCAAATAAAGAGGCGGCTACAGAGCGTTTTGTCGCACTGTTGCGCGAAGCCCTCGCTCCGGTAAGGAGGCGTAGAAAAACTAGAGTCCCCTACGCCTCAAAGAAAAAACGCGTTGAAACAAAGAAAAAACGAGGTGCAACGAAGCGTTTGCGTGGAAAAGTGCAACCAGAACTCTAATGCATTCGTATGATTTTTTAGTTTGGATTTGGAGAAACTTGTTCTATACTGAGAAGGGATTTCATGTTGCTATCAACCATACTCGCATTGTCTTCAAGTTCGCTTGCTGTTCCCTCGTACCCCGAGGGTGCAAATATCCCCAAGTACTTAACCAAAGAAGAGCAAAGATATATTTATCACAATCCCATTGCTGCTCCAAGAAGCGTAACGGCTCCTCCAAGTGGTCCGATCCACTGCGTTGCCGAGTATGAGCCGATGGATGGCATTTTGCTTTCTTGGGAAGGGTTTTCAGACATTGTTGCT
>JABHWX010000110.1 GCA_018657585.1 Phycisphaerae bacterium | reverse complement strand
TGTCATCTGCCATGTAGCTATAGTAGAAACCCTCAGACCTACTCCCGTTATCTTGATGATAATAAACGCAACCCGCCGGTTCAAAATACTGGTTGGTTCCAGCAAGTGGTTCAAGTTGTTCTAATTGCATTTTCAACAAACCGTTTAGATTGTTTACAGCTGGGTAATCAACAGACGCAGCATTAATTTGTCTAGGAATCGCAGGCCGTGATTCAGCCGTAGGATCTTCTCCAAGGTGCCAAAATGGACGAGCCCCAGTTTGCAACTGCATTGTTCCAACATCTGTTCCATTGTCAAGCAGTTTAATCTCGTTAACTTGTAGTGATAAAGAAGAAGGGCAACGGTATAAAAAACGAAACGACAAGTCGTCTCCAATTTCTGAAAATGTTCCATGTACTCCGCTAGATAGAAACTCAATTCCAGCAGAGTTCAACTTGTATTCAAATAGCAAATTGCTTCCTAAATCGTCGAATTTTTTTGAAGTAAAAACTTCTCGTAAGCCGCGAACTGGAAGCGAGAAAAAAGTTTCGCCTCCATTTCTTTCAACCGTATATCCCAGGTCATCACTTGATTGAATATTTGAGACAGGTGAACATTCAGATGAGCAACGAAACAAATGAGAACTTGTCGACGCGCCACATTCAAGTGCTGTAATGTTTGGAATTGGCCATACGCAAAGGCAAGCAAGTGGAACTCGTGAATAGTAGGGAGCGCTGTATGAATCACCCATCGCAATTAACCGGACATCGCCTCGCAACGTCTTAGCCATGTCTTCTAGACCAACTGAGTGTGGCTCTTCAGCATATCCATGCAGACAGAATATCGTCAACACAGTGGAAAAAATAATCAAACGAACCATCCTCTTGTTGTGATAGAAATTGATGGTCGAGTCAAGAAAATACATTCTCGAATCTTTGGAGTATTAAACGGCGATTGCACAGGCCAGCAGTCGCCCCAAGATTCGATAAGGATTAAGAGATCGTGTATGTCGGTCGTACCATCATTATTAATATCACTTTCCCCAGTTTGTTCCCACCCGCTTATGATTTTAAGCAAATCAAGAGTGTTTATTATCCCATCGGGGACAAGATCGGCTCGACAGCCTGCTTCACGAATAAGATTACCCAATACAGCAGCGTAGAATGCTCCAGCGACAGTACTGTCTGGGTGAGAATCGAAATTGTCTAATAGATCTCCAAGCGGCTCGCCGTGTACCAAATCCATTGTTAAGTCGCCATACTCAAAATTAGTAAAGCCATTTTCTTCAAGCCAATTATTTCCTGCTTGAGTTCCGTCAAACACAACCCCACCTGTAGCATCGTAGATGGATGCGTAACAGACGTTGCCTCGTTGGGTAGCAATATCGATCATTGCATTTTTGTTCTCAAGCATCCAAGCGTGTGCTTCGGGGGAATCACCATAAGCACCCATTTTGTACATGTGTGGTAAAACCAATAAATGTTGCCATTCGATTAAGCCAACTCTTGTTGCAGAGAGATTCGCCTGATCAATCATCGCTTCAATTTTTTCTACTAATAAAGAATAAGGGAGTTGTTCTGATGAAAAGTACCAATAAAAAACAACTGGCTGATTGCGATCTAGGGTGGTGACATCAAGCCAGTGTGTAAATTGTTCCTCAGTAAACTTTTTATCAAACACATTTTCTGGAAGTGCATTGCAGCCAAATCCATCGTACCTCCACCCATCATCTGATAATTGGCTAAAGTAAAATCCTGGTATTCGTTGTTCCGATTCATCAGTGTGGTAATAAAGACCACCAGCAATATGCAAATACTTATTGGTGCCCGATAGATAATTTGTTTCAAGAAGTCGAACTCGTAATGTATTCTCTAAATCAAGTACTGCAGGAAAGTCTTGGTTGATGGCATTAATTTGCATAGGTATAACATCGCGAGTAACCGTATTAGGGTCTTCGCCAAGATGCCAATAACCTCTAGCATGATGATGCAAATTAATAAATGCAGTGTGGGTGTTTAAATCTCTCACCTCAAGTTCTTCCACAGATGTGTTGTAAGGGTCTGGGCTAGCTAGATACATCATCCTTAATCGAATCTGATCTCCAACTTCTGTAAAAGGGCCATGTACTCCAAAATGCATTTCGGCATCATCGAATCGAAAGGCAAACAATCTTCCATCTGCACCTGAGGCAAAACTATTATCGGTGTACACCTCTTGAACACCACGAACTGGAAAAGAGAAGAATTGAGATTTTTCTGTTGATCTAAAAATCCTATATTTTTCTTCATCAGACCATAACAAAGACTCCACGGGTGAACACGCGGCAGATGCATTAACAAACTGACCACTTTGTGGAGCGCCGCCACAGAGAGCAGTAATTTTAGGAATAGGCCAAGAAAGCATCGAGGCCATTGGTACGCGTCTCCAGAGTGGCGTGGAGAAAGAATCGCCCATCACAATCAGGCGCACATCGCCTCGCAACGTCTTAGCCATGTCTTCAAGACCAACGGAAGTAGGTTCATCTCCATGACTTTGCAGAGAGAGAAGGAAAACCACTACAGAAACATAGAACAGCCGCAGCATTGCCATATTGTGGTTGCAAACCAGCGTTGAGTCAAGAAAATTTATTCACCGTTACGCCTGAAGCCCTCGGAAACGCTGTAAAAAGGGTGCTTATCAGACGCATTGGAAGGCTTGTCCAGACTTCAGGTTTTGGTCGACGCAAACATCGCACGACAGCATCTGCGACTTTTTCGGGCGATTGCATTAGCCACGCAGGAGAGTTTTTTTCAAAATCAGAAAACTCCGTTCCACTTCGTGATGAACTCTCTTTAAAAAATTCTGTTTTTGTTCCTATTGGGTGTACCGTGCTGACGAACACCTTGTTCTTTTTTAATTCTATTCGCATTGATTTTGCGATTGCTTCAACTGCGGCCTTACTTCCACAATATGCAGAATTGTGTGGCACAGAGAATTTTGAAAGACAACTTGCGTTCAAGATAATGTGCCCACTTTTTCGCTTGACCATTTCTTTCGTAGCAAGTGACGCAAGTTCAACTGCGCTAAAAACATTCAACCTAAAGAGTTCTTTGAATTGCTCCATGTTGTTGTCAACTATCTTTTGATCGAGTCCGTGACCAGCGTTTGCAAATATGGCGTATACCTCACCTGACTCATCAAGAAGATGTTGATTGAATCCTTCTTCTGTTACATCGCCCGCGATATAAGAACAGGAACCGCCGAGTTCAGTGCAAAGTGTTTTTAGTCGGTCTTCTCTTCGCGCGGTAATGACACATTTCATTCCTGCAGCAATACAGGCTCGTGCAGTTGCGGCTCCTATGCCGCTGCTCGCCCCTGTAATCAAAATGGTTTTCCCCTCAAGAGGGATGCTCATGTTTGAAGTACGCCAGTTTTATATTCGTCAGCTATTACAAATGTTGAAGCAATAGAAAGTGCCTGCATAAGCTCTTCACGTGTTTTTAAAGGTTCAATCATTCGATCAACCCATCCACGTGCTGCACCGTATAAAATATCTTGCTGTTCATCGTAACTAGCAGTAATTGCAGCAAGTAACTGTTTTCTTTCTTCTGGATCAACCTCTTCGTCACGGCGTTTGCGAGCTGCGAGATCAATTTGAAGTAATGTATTTGCAGCCGCACTTCCACCCATAACAGCATATTTCGCGTTAGGCCAAGCGAGGGTAAAGAATGGATCAAATGCTCGACCACACATTGCGTAGTGCCCTGCCCCGTACGAACTACCGACGATAAGACTAATTTTTGGAACAACGCTGTTGCTCATCGCGTTCACCATTTTGGCACCAGAACGAATGATGCCAGCTTGTTCGCTGTCGCGTCCAACCATAAATCCAGTTGTGTCGTTGACGAATATAAGAGGAATCCGCTTTTGGTTGCAGTCCATAATGAAACGAGCTGCTTTGTCTGCCGCTTCAGTATAGATAACGGCAGGCATATTTGCAGATGTAGTTGGACCAGCTTTACCGCCAGGCATTTTCTTTTCTGTTAGGCATCGCTGGTTTGCAACAATGCCACAAGGCCAACCCCCAATTCGAGCATATCCACACACCATTGACCGTCCGTAATCGGATTTGTATTCGTTGTAACTTTCGTCGTCGACAATGCAGGAGAGTAATGCATTCATGTTGTATTGTTCATGTGAAGCAGCTTTGAAAATGCCGTCAATTTCCTTAGCATCTTTTAATGGGGAAACAGCTTCAAACGGTGGGTTTGCAATCGGTTCGACTGACATATCGCTATGTACCAGTGAACGCAACCTTTTAAGACACGAGGAGTCGTCTGGTTCTCGGAAATCAATTGTGCCAGAAATTTCAGCGTGCATTTGTGCACCACCAAGTTCTTCACTTTCAACCTCCTGACCAATGGCAGCCTTCACGAGTGCAGGCCCAGCAAGATAGAGTCCACTTCCTTCGGTCATTAGCAGTGTGTCGCAAAGTACGGGAAGGTATCCGCCACCAGCTACACAGTTTCCCATGATCGCAGCGATTTGCGAAATTCCCTTAGCAGAAATAACCGCGTTGTTTCTAAAGACACGACCAAAGTCATCGGTATCTGGGAATACATCTTCTTGCAGCGGTAGAAAAACACCAGCCGAGTCAACAAGGTAAAGGAGTGGAAGGCGAGCGCGTTCTGCAATTGTTTGTGCTCGAATAATTTTTTTGCACGTCATGGGAAAGAAAGCTCCTGCTTTGACTGTTGCATCGTTTGCAACAATCATGCAATGCTTTCCGCCTACTTGAGCGATGGTCGTTACTACGCCTGCAGAAGGAGCACCTCCAAACTCTTTATACATTTCGTGCGCAATAAATAATCCACATTCAAATGTAGCTGTTCCCGTATCAGCAAGTTGTTCAATGCGTTCTCGAGCAGTTAGCCTTCCATGCCGGTGTTGACGCTGAATTCCACGTTCGCCACCACCTTGCATAATTTGTTCGGAAAGTTCAACCATTCGAGTACTTGCTTGATTCAATATTGAGTTGCTCATATATGTACAGGATATCAGAAGCATAAAAAAACTCGGCGTTCGCAAGCGAACGCCGAGTAATAGTCCTGTCTGGGCTACATACCTGCCAACCCGATGGGTCTACGGGCTCAGGTTTCCATGTAGCTCACTTATACAGTCACTTAATTCAATCACTGATCACCTCCTTTTACATGCTGTATTGCTCAACCGCCGCGTCCCATTTGACGCCGCCGAGCGTTAAATCCCTTTGACTTTACAAAGGGCACACCGCCCAAGGCACTGTACCTTGGTCGTCGTGGCACTTTTCTGCTTGTTTCTGGCTTTTGGCTTTCCACAAGAAGGAGTAAACCACGAGTACCAAATTTCTATCGGCAATTATGTGGTTTTTGTTTTATCGAAAAAGGGCGGTATCGAAATTATTTGAGGTCGGTGTCTTCTTCGGCTTCGAGTTGTTGCATTTCGTCCCAGTCCTCAAGCGAGATAAGGATTTCGCGAGCAACGGAACCCTTGTGCTCACCAACAATACCAGCAACAGCCATTTGGTCAACAAGGCGAGAAGCACGGCCGTACCCAATACCCATTCGACGTTGAAGGAGTGAAACCGAGCCACGCCCAGATTCGATCATGATGCGAACGGCATCATCAAAGAGGTCATCTCGCTCCTGCACATCATCACCATCACCAAGCCTTTCACCACCACCTGGTTTGATTTGGACCAAACTTCTCTCAAAGTTTGGAGCGGCAACTTCCTTGAGGTGTTTAACAACAGAACGGATTTCTTTTGGCGAAACAAAAGTACCCTGTGAACGATTTGCAGTTGTCGATCCCGGTGAAATATAGAGCATGTCACCATTGCCAAGTAACAGTTCTGCGCCTTTTGTATCCAATACGATTCGGCTGTCCATGCCGCTACTCACCTTAAAGGCAACGCGGCAAGGCATATTCGATTTAATTAGCCCAGTGACAACTTTAGCCTCAGGACGTTGTGTTGCAAGAATCAAATGAATACCAACTGCTCGGGCTTTTTGTGCAATTCGTACGATTGCCTGTTCAACATCTTTTGCAGTCATCATGAGGTCTGCGAGTTCGTCAATAATGAAAACTATGTATGGAAGTTTTACTGGGATTCTCGCCTTTTCTTCTTCGGTTTGCGGATCAAGAATCTTATAAATCTCATCTTCAGTCAATTCATTAAATCCAAGCAAGTCGCGAACGCCAAGTTTTCGGAAAATTTGATACCGCTCTTCCATCCTCGCAACAGCCCACTCCAAAATTGCAGCAGCACGACCCATCTCAGTTACAACTGGACAAGCTAAATGAGGAATATCTGAGAACTGACTCAATTCAACCATCTTTGGGTCAACCAAGATTAATTTCAATTCATCTGGACGCTTTGTATACATCCACCCAGCAATAATCGAATTAATACACACACTCTTGCCCGAACCAGTTGTTCCAGCAACAAGCATATGCGGCATTTTTGTAAGGTCTTCCACCATTGGTTCGCCAGAAGCATCTTTGCCGAGGAACATTGGAAGTTTCATTTTTTCTGTTTTTTTACTGCTCATTAACTCTTTGATACAAACAGTTTCTCTCTCAGGGTTTGGCACTTCTATACCAACAGTCTTACGACCAGCAGCGTTTGGAACGATGCGAATGTTTGGTGCTCCCAGACTTCTTGCAATATCACTTGCAACACTGTTGATACTCGATACTTTTGTTCCGGGCGCAAGGTCAATGGAGTAAAGCGTGATGGTTGGACCTGCTTCAATGCCCGATACCTCACCGTCAATACCATACATCTGCAATGTTTCCTCAAGATCAACCGCTTGTTGGCGAACAAGTTCTTCAATTGATCCACCGAATCCCTCTGCAGGATCTTCAAGCAAATCAAGTGATGGGAAAATATAGCCTTCAAAATCATCTGGCCGTTGGATGTCTGACTCTTTTGCAGCCTTGCCACCGGAAGCGACACGCACTGGCAACTTTGCCATTTTCTTTATGAGTTCAGCGGGAGTAAGTTTCTTCTTTGGTTCTTCCTCATATTCCTCTTCATCCTCGTACTCATCGTCATCGTACTCTCCCTCTGCATATTCCTCTTCATCCCATTCTTCTTCCTCAATATCTTCATCTGCTTCAAGTAGAGCAGATCGGTTCATACGGATAGTTGGTAACGAAACGCCACGTAGTTTTGGGGCACGTATTTGCAACACGCATTGGAATAAAGAGAAGACGAGGTGCGGAATTGCAAATGCAATTTTTTCTGCAGCTATTACGAGCCCAATTGAAAACGCAGCAAGAACAATAAGTACTGCACCAAAATTACCAAAACCGGAAGTGAGCTGTGTGCCAATGGTTTTAGCTATAAGTCCAGCTTTTGCCCCAGCGAGAACACCAAGGTGTGGGAACAATAATTCATGAAAGCAGGAGACCGAAATAGCCATGATGAGTAATCCCAAGGTTCTCGCTGCGATATGTGTAATTTCAATTCCTCGAAAAACCTGTGCTACCCACGCACCAACCCCGATGAGTAAGATCCAAACGCCAAAACCAAGTACGTGGTACGTCCAAAAAGCAACCCAAGCGCCAATAACACCACACCAATTTGCAACAGGGTCGTTATGTACTGCCACAACGTGGGAAGGCGGATCAGCAATGTTGAATGACAAGAGCGAGATTGCTATAAAAAGAGCAAATGCCGCACTCGAAATCCATAAAACTCTGGAAGAAAGAGCCGCTGTGGTGAGTGAGGAGGGGCGTGAAGCCCCACGAGGTTGTATTGCAGTTGTACCCATAGCAACCTACATATCGGCTTCGGGGCTGCTTTGCCTTGCGATTTTTAGGATTTCTTAGAGCACTCAGCAACCTGCGCAACATGTTACAACTGCAAAGGTTATGACGAGAGAATGGAGTCTTTATGAATGCAAAGAAGCCGAGAACATCGATCTTGGCAAGTAATCGTTAATTGCTCACGTAAATGTGGCACGTTTTCCAAATATAAATCTTGGATAATGCGGGGCGAATTGCATTGCCTTGAGAGGTGTAAAAGAACAATATGCTGGAGGCTTGATTCTGAAGCAATATGGCAAATGGCAGCGATTGATTGTTCATTCGATAGATGCCCTCCGCCATCCATAATTCGACTTTTCAGCGACTCGGGTCGGCTACTTTCCTCTTGCATGATTGGATCGTAATTGGACTCAAATGCAATTCCATCAAGATTTACAAATCGGTCAAGCAGCTCTTGTGGCACTCTTCCTAAATCAGTTGCAAATCCAAAACGTAGTGCTCCAGTATCAAAAATAAAACCAATAGTACCTAGCGCATCATGGACAAACCGGACAGTTTCAACAGAAGCGTTGTGCATAGTTATAGATGTAGTGAATGGAACAATACATTGTTCATCAAGCCCAGCCCCTCGCGCTCTTCCAACATGAAGTTCGTGGACATGGACTCTAATTCCATGTTGCAAAAAAGTATTGCACCAAACAGGATTAAAGTGATCTCGATCGAAATGAGTAACAACAACATCACGAACATCTTCAAGACAGATATTGTGTGTTCGCATTCGCTCTTTTGTTTGTTTCATGGAAAACCCAGCATCAATCATGACCCAATTATTATTAACGCGCAGCAAACTACAATTGCCAGATGAGCCACTTCCGAGTACGCAAAAATCAAAGTTACTCATGAGAAATAACAACTCCACGTCGTTCACTACGTGTTGTATGGAACGGTGCAATAATGCCACGTCTTGATGACTCAATGAGATGTACATATTCCATTGCTACAGGATCACCTGCTTCTTTGAGTTGTTTTACAGAAGTATTTATAGTATTTCCGCTTTTGTACAGCAACTTGTAGATATCTTTACGCCTACGTATTTCATTGTTTGGCATGCCACTTCGCCGCATTCCAATAATATTGATTGAACCAACAATGTTTGGGCCAGTAATCATGAAGTAGGGTAGTAAGTCGTATGAAGCGTAGCCCATGCCAATAATCATTGCCCCACTTCCAATTGTGACAAATTGGTGTACGGCAGCGTCACCCCCTATGAGCACCTTGTCTTGTATATGAACATGTCCACCGAGAAGAACACAATTTACAAGCGTGTTGTTGTTACCAACAACGCAGTCGTGTGCAACATGAGAACTAGCCATGAACATGTTGTCATTGCCAATGGTTGTTGGGGCTTCTTGTGTTGCGCGGTGTGCTGTAAAATTCTCGCGAAAAACGTTTCGGTCGCCAATGACAATTCCCGGATCATACATATCGTTTGGATAGTTGATGTCTTGTGAAGCAAAACCAATTGATGTGAATGGGTACACCACGTTATCACTCCCCAGAACTAATTTGCCAGTGAGGTAACAATTGCCGATAAGTTTTGTTCCCGATCCGATAGCTATGTCCCCCCTTAGAACGCAATGAGGACCAATGATGACATCACCGGCAAGGGAAATATTTCCATCGAGGATCGCAGTAGGGTGTATTTCTGGCATTGAGGACGTATCATCCCAAGAATTACGATGACGTGCCAACTTAAAATTAAAGATCTTGGAAAAATGGAATATGAATCTGCTTTGGAATTGCAAAGGGCGGTGCAAGCGGGTGTCATATTAAGACGAGAAGCAATTGATCCAGATTCTTTCCAACTTCTTCTTATGGAACACAATCCACCCGTAATCACGGTGAGTAAGCGCCCAACCGCTTTACTAAATCTTGTTGCCACTGAATCCGAGTTAGAAGGCGCTGGAGTAACCGTTTGCAAAACTGACCGAGGGGGTGATATTACGTACCATGGCCCAGGCCAACTTGTTGGCTATCCTATTTTGGATTTGAACGAACTTTCCTTACGACTTCATGGGTATATGCGATTTCTTGAAGGCGTGGTAATTGAAGTATTATCAAATTTCAACATTGTTGGAAGACGCGACGATTGCGCCACAGGCGTTTGGGTAGATGACGCAAAAATTTGTGCGATGGGAGTGCGTGTTTCTCGTTGGGTTTCTATGCATGGTTTTGCATTAAATGTTTGCCCTGAAATGGACCACTACAACCTAATTGTTCCTTGCGGTTTGGCAGGGAGATCAGTAACTTCCATGCAAAAAGTTTTAGGGAACAGTTGTCCAAGTTTGGACGAGGTAAAACAAGTTGTTGCAGAAAAGTTCCGTGCTGCTATTGCAATTCAAGCCCAAGTTCAGAAAGAACCTCGTCAGTAATATCAATTCCCTCTGGAACACGTAGAGCAGATCGCAATCTAATTTGCATCATCGTTGCCTCAGGGGTTATTTGCTTAAACTCAGTATCTTGCGGAATAAATCGTAGCACCATATCTATATTCAACCGTTCAGATACAACATTGACTCCCTCAACTACTTCTGTATAACTCGTTGCCATTTGTTGAGCGAGTAGAGCGTTCCGAGCGTCAACGCCAATTTTCTGGAGGTTTTGAAATTCACTCCTCGCAAGATCCCATCGTTGTCGAAAAGCAGGAACTTCTGGACTCTCTGCATCAAGTGCGTTGCCTTCTTCTTGAAGCGCATGAATGAGGCTTCTTGCTTCAGTGATTTGTTCTTCGAGTTCACCGTTTAGCGCCTCTCGCTCTTCAACGAAATGTTCTGCTTGCATGAGCTGAGACAACGCTTTGCCAACTTCCATGTACCCAACAGACCAAACTTTGCTTGTTTTCTCTTCGCCAAACGATATATGGTCATCAACATTGGTAATGGTGATTTCGTTTTCTCCAGCGAGCGTTATGGCATCTAGCGGACCAAGTTTGTCTTCGTTACTTCCAATGACTGCCGACGTGACGATACCTGACAGTAGCAGCGCACCGATAATTGCTGGTATTAGTTTTGATTGTGTATTCATAGTATTTATTCACCTTGTTCTAAGATTGCAAGGAATGCAGATTGAGGTATATGAACGTTGCCGATAGCTTTCATACGTCGTTTCCCCTTCTTTTGTTTCTCGAGCAACTTTCTTTTTCGTGTTATATCTCCACCATAACATTTTGCAGTTACATTTTTTCGAAAACTTTTTACAGTCTCACGAGCGATAATTTTTCCGCCTATTGCGGCTTGCAGTGCTATTTCAAATTGATGCCGATCAATTTGTTTGCGAAGTTTAAGAAGCATTCCACGTGTTCTTTGTTCAGCTTTTTCACGGTGACAGATAAGGCTCAATGCTTCTACTGGAGCGCCATTTACTAAAATAGATACTTTCACAAGGTTGTCAGCACGAAATTCAGTAATTTCATAATCCATCGTCCCGTATCCACGGGTGATAGATTTTAACTTATCGTAAAAGTCGTAAATTATTTCTGCAAGTGGTAGTTCGTAATCAAGAAGTTGCCGACCTTCAGAGACAAACTTTTGCGCCTTAAAAATACCACGACGTCCTTCACATAATCGCATTAGGTCGCCAATGGATTCATCTGGGCAAATGATTTCAACTTTGACAATTGGCTCGCATATATTTTGAATTTGAGAAGGGTCAGGTAGATCAGCGGGGTTATGAATGTCGAGGACGCTACCATCGGTGAGTTCGATTTTATAATTTACTGTTGGGGCTGTTTGAATAATTTCTGCGCCACCCTCACGTTCTAGCCGTTCTTGCACAATTTCCATGTGCAATAAACCAAGGAAGCCACAGCGGAAACCAAACCCGAGTGCTTCACTATGTTGCGCCTCAAAGGTAAAGCTTGAATCATTCAAGCGTAATTTTTCAACTGCTTCGCGTAGTGTTTCAAACTCTGTTTTCTTGCTTCCGCTTTCATTTGAAGCGGGATAAAAGTCACAAAAGACCATCTGTTTTGGTTCTTCGTAACCCGGTAGTGCGTCTTTTGCGGGATGTGCAGCGATAGTGATAGTATCGCCAATTCGAACATCTTGCAATGTTTTAATTGCGGCAACCATGTAGCCAACCTCTGCTGTTCCGATGGTTCGTGCTTGTACGGGTGTTGGTGTGTATCGACCAAGTTCTGTAATAGTAAATGTGCGATCGGTGCCCATCATTAGGATTTTGTCGCCCTTTGAAAGCGAGCCATCGAAGACACGGAAGTACACAACTACTCCTCGATAGTCGTCATAGTGCGAATCAAAAATCAATGCTCGTGTTTCTTTGACGACAGCTTCTCTTGGAGGAGGCAATTTTTCACAAATAATATCGAGTAATTGCTGAATACCTTCCCCTGTTTTTGCTGAACAGTAAATGCAATTTTCAGAAGGCAAGCCGAGAATCTGTTCGATTTCCATTGCAACTTTTTCTGGGTTAGCTGAAGGCAAATCAATCTTATTTACAACCGGAATCAGTTCCAAATCATTTTCTATTGCTAAGTATGCGTTTGCAACTGTTTGCGCTTCTACACCTTGCGTGGAGTCGACGATAAGCAGCGCACCTTCACACGCAGTCAAAGCCCGAGAGACTTCATACGTAAAATCCACGTGCCCAGGAGTGTCGATGAAATTAAGTTCGTAATCTTCTCCTCCGAAAGAATGGTGTACCGTGACCGCAGATGCCTTAATTGTAATTCCACGCTCACGCTCGAGTTCCATTGAATCCAATAACTGAGCCTTTGCATCACGTTCACTCACGGCTTTCGTTGCTTGTAGTAAGCGATCAGCAAGCGTGCTTTTACCGTGGTCAATGTGTGCGATGATTGAAAAGTTGCGAATTGGCATAAATAGTACAGTCTAACGCAATGGGAGCGAAACAACCTTCTCTAATTCATCAGAAGGTCGTGCAATAAGGTCATATCCATCGCAATCAGTAATGGTGCATCGTATGACCGATCCAATTGTCTGTTTTTTCTCAGACATCAAGATGGTGCATGCATCTACGTCTGGTGCTTGTCGCTTGGTTCGACACTGGTATAAATGTAATTCGCCTTCACCAGTTTCGCCTAGATATGCATCAATCAGCACATCGTGCTTTTCACCATCACTCGCAGCTTGCTTTGCTCTTGCAAATGCAATCTCTTGTTGCGTAAACATTAGTTCTTCTTCTCGACGTTGTTTGACTGCACTTGGAACTTGAAGTGTTGAGTCCTCTTCCATTGTTCCAGCAACCGTCCCCGCTTCCTTTGAATATTGAAAAACGCCCATCGCTTCAAATTGGTGTTCTCGAACAAACGAAAGCAACTGCTTGTGATTGTCTTCAGTTTCGCCCGGAAAACCAGTAATCAATGTTGTTCGAATCGCAACATCCGGAATGACCTTTCGGATTCTAGTAAGCAGTTCGTTTTGTTCTTTTGCACTGACATTTCTACGCATAGCGTCAAGGACAGAATCGCTTGCATGTTGTAATGGAATATCTATGTAAGGAACAACGTGTGGCAAGGTAGCCATCGCTTCCATCATTGCATCAGTGAAATTCGTTGGGTACGCGTACATCAATCGTATCCACCCCCGAAAGTTAGCAATCTCGGAGTCAAGCGCGGTAAGTAATCCAACTAGTCCGGGGGCGTATCCAATATCTTCCCCATAACTCGTTGTGTCCTGCCCTATCAAGTTTAATTCAAACACACCTGAAGAAAGCAACTGCTTTGCTTCGGCAACAATTTTCTCGACCGGCTTCGATCGCATTTTGCCGCGAATGGAAGGAATAGTACAAAACGCACAATTTTGATTGCACCCTTCACTTACACGCAAATATGCCCAGTGCCTTGGTGTTAGTTGCAAACGTTTGGAATCATCCTCGAAGTACCCCTCCGAGTTGCCACTTAATCCACGGGCTCGAGCTGCTAGTACCGCATTTGCTTCAATCCATTGTGGTGTTCCCTCTATTTCGGGAGCATCTTGCATCGCGTCCACAATATGGTCGCGGTCAAACACCCCAATCATCGCGTCAACCCCTGGGCACCACTCCAACAGATTTGCGCGGTATCGCTGCACTAAGCACCCCGCAGCAACAACGCGCTGTACATTTGCAGTTTCTTTCAGAGCGACCGCCTCATTAATAATTTCGACGGATTCATCCTTGGCGGACTCAACAAAGCCACATGTATTTATCACGATGGCGTCTGCTTCATTATGATCTGGGACGATTTCATATCCAGCATCGACCAACGTTGCGAGCATCTGCTCGCTGTCAACCAAGTTCTTGGGGCACCCAAGCGAAACGAAACCAATTCGTGTAATTGCAGTCATTGACTCAATATTTTACAGGTATAACCCATGCTCTGTGATATATTCAGCAACCTCCGGAGGGACGGAATCGCCAATGGGATTACCTTCTTGTACGCGCTTGCGTATGTTGGTTGACATTGATTGAAGTTTTGCAATGGGCAGTAGGCGTTCATCACAAATGGCAAAACCTTCTCGTGGCATAATTGCAGGATTTGCAAGTCTTAGAATATCTTCCCATCGGTGCCAATTTTTGAATTGTGCCCATTGATCGGCGCCAATCAACAAACGAAGCTCATCATGATCGTTTTGTATGGATTCAATAGTATCAATCGTGTAGCTTGTTTCACCCCGTTCGAGTTCGATCGTAGAAATAGATGCCCACGGGCAATCTGCAAGAGCAAGTTTTAACATCTCAAGTCGATGGTGGTCGGCACTTGGTTTTTGGTTTTTGAGTGGTGATTGAAATGCTGGAACATACAGTACATGGTCAAATGCAAGGCATTCCATAGCTTTCTGCGGCATTTCTATATGTCCCTTGTGTGTGGGGTCAAACGAACCGCCGTATAGAAGTACATGCTTCATAGTTGCACCCCCATGTTAACCGGAGCGTTATCAATGAGACGGATGTGTCCGAGCCGCGCAGCAACAAGGGCGCGAGTGGGTTTGCCTTCAATGGGAGCAAGCAACGTTTCACTGTCTCGAATGACGGCATATTCAACGTCTAGCCCGTAGACGTCGAGTGTTTCAAGCATGGCTTTTTCGGTTGAGCACCGAATTGCTTTATGCAATCCGAGTGCTTGCGAACGCTGGTCGGTTGTTAAGTACACGTTGCGGCTACTCATTGCGAGTCCACCATCATCGCGAATAATGCCAGCGCCGATGATTTGCAAATCGCTCCAACGTTTGCCTTCTTGTTCGATGAGTTGTTTGATGACTAAGTATTGTTGGTAATCTTTGAGCCCAAAGACGGTGATCGATGGTTGTACTAAGTCAAAGAGACGGGCAACGGCAACACATACTCCCAGAAAATGTGTTGGGCGGCAGGCATCTTCAAGTAGTGGTTTGGTCGCAGCCCAAGGAATATGGAGATTGCTTAACGATTCATTACTTCCGGTGGGATACATGGTTTCTACGCTTGGTGCAAACACCACATCAGCGCCAACGCTTTCAGCAAAAGCACAATCTTGCTCTAGGTTTCGTGGGTATTTATCTAAATCTTCTTCAGGAGCAAACTGTTCTGGATTGACAAAAATACTTACCACGACCGTTTTGTCCGCATTTTTTGCCTCCCGAATGAGTGAAAGGTGTCCATCGTGCAAGGCGCCCATGGTCGGCACAAACGCACACCCGCGGAACGGTTTTAGAGAATCTGCACTGGTAATTACTTTCATTGTGGACAGTATAAATGGGGTCAGACTCCTCAGGGGGTCTGACCCCATGTGTGCAGGTCGGCTATAATACGATTTTGAAATAGGTTTTTAGAAGGAGCAATACCATGGCGGTCGTTATCACAGATTCAGCAGCACGTGAAATCAGTAACATCATGACCCAACAGGAGTTAGATCGCGAAAAAACGCATCTCCGAGTTGGCGTAAAGGGTGGTGGTTGTTCTGGCTTCAGCTACATTTTGGATCTCACAGAGACAAAAAAAGAGGGTGATGAGCAGTGGGATTATGATTTCGAACTCGAAGGTGAATCACATAATTTTCGCGTTATTTGTGACCCGAAGAGCTATCTCTACCTAAACGGTACAACTGTCGATTTCAAGGACGAGGTGATGGGCCGTGGATTTGTCTTTGAAAATCCAAATGCGACTAACACCTGTGGTTGCGGTAGTAGCTTTAATGCATGAGTGACTCCGAAACACAAGCTGTAGTAGAAGAAGAAATTCTGAAGGCACCTACGCCTCGCTCTTTCGATTTATTTGTAGCAGTTACTGGCATCATCGCTCTTACGTTACTGTCTTGGCGATTATTCCTCAATCCAATGGGACATACGGTTGAGCTAATTGATATGTTTGATTTGGGTATTTGCGTTGTCTTTTTCTTTGATTTTATTCGGAAATTCCTTGGCGCAGAATCAAAAAAGAAATATCTACTGACGTGGGGGCCACTTGATTTACTTGCATCTGTTCCGGGAGCGCAATTTGCGAATGCAAGTATTATCCACACGCTGCAATGGCCACATGTTTTTAGGATTGTACAGGGTGTTCGAGCAATCAAATCAATCCATGCAATTTATCACGTGGTCAGGGCAGATCGCCGAAGCGCGATGGTTGTTACGGGCTTTATTATTGCAGAAGTAACAATAGTGGGCTGCTGTTTTGCAGTACTGCATTTCGAGTCCCAGGATCCAACTGCAAATATTAAGTCTGCGGCGGACGTTCTCTGGTGGTCGGTTGTGACCATGTCGACGGTTGGGTACGGCGATTATTACCCAGTGACTATCGGAGGCCGATTTATGGCGACGTTGCTGATGTTCGTAGGTGTTGGGCTATTTGCAATGCTCGCGGGCGTTTTTGCGGATATGCTTCGCTCAGCAGCAACCGAAATTACGACAAAAACGAAACTGTAAACCAAACCCAACGTCCTCAAAACTCAGCAACTAGTGGCAGGCACTCATTGCTCGCAGACTCACTTGGAGCCTGTTTCGTCGTACCGTTTCACAACAAGCGTATTGTTCTGTCCGCCAAACCCAAACGAATTACTTACACAACAATCGACTTGTGCTTCGCGTGCTACATTTGGCACATAATCTAAATCAAGTTCAGGGTCTGGGGTGTCGAGATTAATCGTCGGTACAAGCATATTTGTCTGAATAGACATGACGCAGGTAATAAGTTCAACGGAACCCGCCGCTGCGATGAGGTGTCCCATCATCGATTTAATAGAACTCACCGGAACATCTTTTGCGTTATCGCCAAAGACAAGTTTGATTGCTTTTGTTTCAATCGAATCGTTTTCTTGTGTGCTTGTTCCGTGTGCAGAAATGTAGTGCACAGGTGGCCTTCCTTCAATCGTAGATGTTGGATCGATATTTGCCTGCTTCAGTGCTCCTTGAATTGCAGCAGCAGGGCCGCGACCTTCTGGGTGCAAATCGGTAATGCGGTATGCATCTGCGCTTGAACCAAAGCCAACAACTTCCGCAAGTGGTGTTGAGCCGCGAGCAAGTGCGTGGTCGAGCGTTTCGAGAACGAGCATGCCAGAGCCCTCGCCCATGACAAAGCCACCACGATCTTTAGAAAACGGTTTGGACGCCTTCTTGGGGTCGCCGTCAAACGTGGAAAGAGCAGTCAGGCGGTTGAAACCAGTAATGCCAAGGGCATGCAACATGGTGTGCGCTCCACCGCTTAACATGACATCAGCATCGCCTGCACGTAACACACTTACAGCCTCACCAATGGCTTGGGTACTTGCAGCACACGCAGTTAAACAATTGAAAGCAGGACCACGTAAGCCATATTCTTTTGCAACGTGCCAAAGCGGCATGTTGGGCTCTTGTTCAACTTCTCCCCATTCATCGAGTTGGCCGCTTGCGAATTTAGCCCAAGCAACAGCGTCAACCTTCCCATCTTCAACATCCCAAGAATGTGTGTCAATCATGGAGTGCGCGGAAAAATCTAAGACGCCTTCGCCAGCGCCTAGATAAATGCCGGTTCGTTCGAGGTTCAGAGTGTCGCAATCTCCAAGCCCAGACTGGTCCCACGCTTGCTTTGCAGCACCGAGAGCGAATTGCGAATTCATCGCTGGTTCATGGTGTATGGATGCATCTTTGACAAAGTTTTTCCAATCGTAATCACGAACTTGCCCAGCAAACGTGGTTGGAAAACTTGAAGCATCGAAACGATCAATCGTTGCAATCGCGGATTCGCTGTTGCACATTCGTTTCCAAACGGAATCAAGATCATTGCCAAGCGGTGTTACCCAACCCATGCCTGTTATGACGATTCTTGTCATGTTTTTACTTCCATCCTTCCAAGAATAATTGCAACGCATTGACCGCCTTCGCTTGGTGTTACAACGAGAACTCTGTTGATGGGAATTTGTTGTGACCCGCTTTTTGCTGCATCAATTCCGTTAGTAGAATTGCACCCCAGCCGTGCGGGAACTGTTTGCTCTTTGATTGCTTTTGCAGCAACGCCGATGGCAATTGCTCCATTGCCAGCCATGCAGTTGCCTGTATAAGGAATGGTTGTAATTGTCGGGATGGAAGTAAGCGAATCACCGAAAACTTCGGCGAGTCCTTCGCGCTCTGCAGAATCAAGTTGTTGGATGCCAGCGCCAAGTGGTACGATGACATCGATGTCCCGCGCTTCGCAGTTTGCTTCAACAAGCGCCTTGTTAATGGCGGATGTAATCGCATTGGGATCAGCATCAAGTGGTGAGTCAGCGAACGATTGCCTGCAACCGATACCATCAATCGTGCACCAAGGGGTACCGTTTCGCGAGTCGCACGAAGTTTTAGATTCAACGATGAGTATGCCACCACCCTCGCCGATGGTTGTACCTTTTGCATCTTCCGAAAACGGTTGCACGAGCGTGGTCATATCTTCAGAACCATCTGAGTCAACAAGGCGACCTGTGCAGTGTTGTCTGTAAAGCGCGAGTGGGTTTATGCGATCTTCGGCTCCTCCCGAGAGGCACATATCAGCATCTCCTCGTTTTATAACACGACGCGACTCCGCGATTGATAAGCCGCTCGATGCTTCGCAGCATGTAATGGTGTTGGATGGTCCTTGGCAATCGTGCACGATGGTAACGTGGCACGCGAGCATATTTGGAAGATATTTAAGGAGCCAGAGTGGCGTGAGGTTTTGCATTCCCTCACCGCCCCAGTGCGAAAGGTCAAATGTTCCATCTTCCTTTTGGCTTGTTACGAGGGCTGCGCCGAGTTCGTTGACTT
>JABHWX010000109.1 GCA_018657585.1 Phycisphaerae bacterium | reverse complement strand
CCATATCTCCGCCGCCCATATCTCCGCCGATGCCACTTGCAGCAGCTTCTGCTTCGCCGACAGCTTCAAGCTGCGCGTCAAACTTTTTATCATAAAACATCTCACGCTGATTACGCAGGAACTCTTCATTTGACATTCCAAATATGTTCTCTGAGACCCAGCGGCGGCTGAAGAAGCCTTCCGTTGCAGAACCGGCAGTATCCATCTTTGTCTTCCAGTGTTCTAACTCTTGCAGTTCTGCGATCTGTGAAGGATTATTTAATTTTAAAGAAAAGGAAACAAGATCATCGCCGCGAAAGCCTAAAGTATAAAGATGAACAATTCCAATCTTCTCTAATTCGGAAACAACCGAGCGCTGTAGGCGTTGAATTGTTCGTGCAAAGCGAATATCCTTTTGCGCAAGCGTTGCTTTATCTTCGTCTGCCCCTTCGGCCCTCGAAAGATAAGAAGCGGGAACTTTCAACGCAGAAAACAGTTTGTCTCGTAGATATTTAACATCTTCGATGTCGCCGGTATAAGTGCCACCTGACAGGGTGTCAATTTTTGTTTGAGCGGTTCCTCGCACTGGGACGAAATAATCTTCGTCTATGCTCATCGGATTGTAACGAAGATCAACGCGGCCGGTGTCAGGGTCGACAATTTGATTGCGTTTCATTTGAGTGATTACTTTTTGCATATACTGTTCGACGTCTTGTGGGGGGATATTACCCACGTCAACATAAAATACGCGGCGCTCTGGTGAACGGACAATGCGATAAGCCATCATCGCGTCCTCAAGAAGCGTGAGTTGTCGCCAAATACGGCGGGCGCCTTCAAGGACGCTAGAACCATAAGGTGCATATTTATCATTGCCAAGAATTCTAAAGTGTGCAATTTGCCAATTTTCAAAAGCAATGCCGCCTGAATTCCATTGATATTGAACGTAATTTGGATTTGTTTTGTCTTCGCCTTCGAGACGCTCGATTTCGGCTGTTGGCAAGCCGATGACATTTGTGATACCGACCTCGGGATCAATATCTAGATAAAGAAAAAAGTCTCCATATTTGCACATGGTGCGACACCAGCCAAATAGGTTAAAATCAGCATTTAAAACGTCTGTATAAAGAGTGCTTAACAGTCCTTTGATTTCTTCATTGCCGCAGTCAACCGCCAAAATTGGGCGAAAGATGGTGGAAGTCGTCATCTCGTCGGCATAAATATCTAATGAACTGTTGATCTCAGGTGAGTATTCCATTTGATCAAAGTCAATGTATCTTTGCGCTCTATTCTGAGCCGCCATAATATTTGCAGATAAGTTGTCAAAAGGGTTATAACCAACTCTTTGAAACTTTTGACCGGCGGTATCTCTAAACTTACTAGCATATTTATCTAGTTTTCGTCGCCGGAGCGCTCGAGTTGTCTGAGACCGATAGTTGACGATTGGTCCTGAGAACAATCGGGTCAATCTCTTAAAGAGAGGGTCTTTAGCATTTTTTGGGTTTCTTGTATTCTCTGCCATTTTTTATCCTTTTAAAAGCCACGAGAACTCTATCGCCTCGCTGATCTTGTCTTCCATTTCCAATTCTTTTGGTTTTTGCATGCCCGGAATTGTTGTGTCTAGTTTTGATGTCGTCTTTGTCATCGCGCTTAAAAATGCCTTGTTGTATGCTGCATCTCTTTGATTTTCGATTATTGCAGTATCTCGAACCCAACAGCCAATTGCACAAGCCATAATCAAGTCGTCGTTATATGAACGCATTGCTTCTGGCTTGCCATTGTTCCAAACAAATGTTGCTAATTCGTTGTGCAAACGTTTGGAATATACCGTAAGTAGTTTATTTCTAATGAATTCTTCAAACTTTGCAACGACGAGAGGACGGGTTTTGGATGACGTTGTAAAGCCGGGAACTGCTCCGCTTCGTTGCTCTGCTTCATATTGATCGACATACTGATGGGAGGACTTAATTGAGTGATAAATGTTGGGGTATTGCATTTCAATTAACTTATCTAACACCGTAAATCCAACTGAGTTGTTTTCGACAACAATCATGCAGTTACCATATTCGCGGCCAGCGTCTGCTAGAACTGTTGAAAACATGTCGGGTGGCGTTTTACCTTGATATTCTGCAATGATTTCCATGGTTTCCAGCTTAAAGATGTGAAACACTGAATAATCTTGGCCATCGCCGCGAGCGACGTCAGCTGAAAGCAAATATGTATTCTCTGGTTTGTACTCTTCCCAAATCCACAAGTTTCGATCAAAACCTGTTCGATGTTTTGGTTCAACTGTCATGTGAAAGAGTCTTGTGATGTCGTCTGAGTGAACTACAGTTTCGCCAGATGCATTAAAGTTGCAGAGAAGCTCTTGTGCGATCTGTCTCTTGGACATATTTTTTGTTTCGTTCTCAAACCATTCTTTGTCTCGCTCGGGGTGGACATCCCACATCAGTTTAACTGGATGGAACACGTTTGAGTGGGCTTCTGAGTCAAT
>JABHWX010000016.1 GCA_018657585.1 Phycisphaerae bacterium | reverse complement strand
ATAGCGATTAGTGGAGGTCCAGTATATGTAGCTGGTGCAGGTGGGGGTCCTGGGTCAATAATTGCCTCGGGAACCTCAGGAGGTTCTTCTATTGGTTCCACTTCTCTTGGCGGTGGAGCGGGAGGAGCGATTCTGATTGGATTGTAAAAAGCAGATCGCCCATTAAACCTCTCGACATCGACGGTTACGTATTCATCGTATTTTTGGAGAAGAGCAACCGAGTGGCTGTCTGTTGCATCTTCAATTCCACCACTCAAAAGTGGATTGATGAGAGTCAATAACGCATAGACAAGAAACCCAGCCATGACAAGCAAAGATGCAATGCTCCATCCAAGTGGACCACGAAAAGTTTGAGCTTGCATCACCTTCGCCCCTTTCTTTGTGTTTTTGAAATAACCCATGCCTCGACAGATAAATCGACTCTAATCATGCGGCCTTCAAGTTTTGTTAATCGGATATCCGAGATGGCATCAATCCATGGGCTACCTTCTAATTCTGCAATGACATGCAGTACGTCTTCTTGCGATGCATCGAATTGGATGTCGCCGATGACTTGTTCAATAAATTCGCCTGAAGAAGCAATGCCTGGAAGCGAGCCGGATTTCATTTTGTTTGTTTTTGTGCGGGTGTATTCATCATTTTTGACACGATACTTTGCAAAAATATCATGGATGGCTTCGGTAAGCGCAGCGGCACCTTTAGTTTTTTCCCTAGGAAGAGTGACTTCTCCAAAAGCAACAACCGAACTTTTTATAGTTGAAGTCATTGTTGTTGGCTTCTTGAGTTCGGCAAATTTGTCTTCCATAGCATTGACTTGGGATGCCCAGTCAGCGCCTACAGTGGCAATAGTTGAATCCCAAACAAGAAATGCAAACGTTGCGACTGTAGCCCAAAATGCCCATTGCATTGCACGTGGCCATTGCGTTACTCTTCCAACAAATTGGGTAATTTTGTTTGTCATTTTGCTAATTCCTTCAACCGATCAATGAGCATCCGGGATTCATTTTTAAGGCGTTTGGTTACTTCTTCATCGCCTCTAGAATGTTTTCTGCCAACAGCAACTTCAGACAATGCCACACGTGCTTCAGCTTCGCCCATGAGAGCAATTTGTTCTGCGGTCAGGGGCTCTGGAACTCTTGCACTACTTCCCTCACCACCGGAGTTTCGTTCGCTTGCTCTTGAACCGGCATCACTGGCACCTCCGCCACGTATAGGTCTGTCGCGAATAACTCTGTCAGGATCTTCGTTAAGAACTAGTGGTGCATCGCCTGCGTTTTCTCCCATTTCTTCATTCGCACCGCCAAGAAGCGAACTGCCATCAGGTTCACTGATTGGTACTTCTTGCTCGACAAATTCAGTTTTTTCTTCAGGCTGAAGTCCAGCATTTCGCATAGCCACAGTCCACAGTCCGTAGTCGCTTTCCTGCGTATACCTCGGGCGTCTCAACGGATCAGTAACAGTCGCTCCTAAAACAAATTTGCGGTCACCGTAGGTGCCTGCGGCTTCATAAGAAAATTGTATGTCTGTAAACATACCAGTTTTCTGCAGTTTTTCTTGCATCTTCGCGATGAGTTCCGCTGCAGTTTTTCCATCTTTGCTGAGCGCACGTCCTCGTACTGAAATTGCTTCGCCGACATTCAGTTTTAACATTTCAATGTCAATTCCGATTGGAACATTGTTAATGACATCTGCAGTTAATTTTGTCATCGGCCAAGCTTTTTTCGCGAGCTCTTTGTAAAGGATTTGTTCTTTGCGAGCTTCGACTACTTCTGAGTATCGAGCCTCAACAGTTGGATTTAATATTGTGAGTAACGATAGCTTCAGACCAGAAAGAACTGCAGGACCAAATGCAAGAACAAGAACTGCTAGGATTGCAAGTTTTGTTGCGGTTGCTCCATTATTGCAACGGTTCAAAATCTTTTCTGTTGCGGACGGGTGAAGTTCTGGGGCAGTTGCTCTCATGGTGGTCAATGGTTGCAATGATCCTGTTGTAGCAAGAAGGCCACCAATTAGGATTCCCCAAGTCGACCACCAACCGGTGTCACAATCCGCAGTTCCTTGCACCCGCTTTGCAGTGTCATCACGTATGACGTCTGGCAATATGAGTAGTGGGTCGGCGAAGGAATGTGCAGTGAGCTCTGTTTGGAGAGCGTTCACAAGAGAGTCTGTGAATGAAGATGTGTGGTTGTGGGCTGAAGCGGTTTCTCTTGTAATTCGAACTATACCTTCTCTGAAAGTATATTCATCGGTTGCGTCTTCTCGAGTTGCTCGAAGTGCAGCGCCATTTGCATGTGAGAGAGCAATCGTAACAGTTCCATCAGCTGGATCTGCATACAGGAGTGGCTCTGTTGGTCGAAGCCCATCAAGGAGCGCGGCAATTGCGCCTGCATCGGGGATGAAATTTACATCATGTAGGCAATCCGGAATATCTAAAGTGGAAGTTTCAGGCCAAGCCACAATAAGTCCGACGCGATTGGTTTCGCCAATTGAAGTGTCTAGTGCGGACATTGCGCGACGGTGTTCTGGAGTTCCACCGAGGAATTTTGATTCAGCTTGCAACCGAAGGGCTTCAGCAATCTGCTCATCTTCTACATCGGGGAGGGTTGTTGTTCTACAGACGGTAGCGGAACCTGGAAGGATGCAAAATGTCGCTGTTGGTTGTTTTGTGTGCAATGCATCAGCAAGAGCTTTTTCATTAACAAGTTCGAGAGCATCCAAAATGGTCGGTTGACCCGAATCGTCGGTTGTTGCAAACAGGCATCGCCAAGATCCACCAACTCGTTGGGCTATAGCAATCGTATTTTCTGGATTGTTAGAATCGTGTTGGTTTGTTGGGGTACTCATTGCTCTCTGTATTCCAATATCGTCACAGGAAGGGTAGAACGATCGACGATTGCAATAATTTCCTGTTCTACGCCACTGCCATTCGCCTTTCCGGTGCAAGATATCGTGAAAACGTTGCTGTGGGTGTCAAAAAGTCCATATAGGAAAGAAACCATAGAAGTGTTAATTCCGGGAATTTCCAAGAAATCCATCGGACTTGTGATGCCTCCAGCATTATTAGCTCTGAGATATAGAATCTCTTCTACCAGCCTGTTGTTATCTGGCAATAATCGATGGAGTAATTGTGGAGGAATCGTATTGATATTCATCCGACCAGGAGGCGCCTCATGTGCATCGAAAAGTGATGTTTCTGCGAAGATTATTCGTAGTTGATCATCGGTCAAGTTCGTCACGCCCTGAGCATCTCCAGAAATGGACCGAAGAGTCTGTGTGAGTAAGGTAGCAAGGTCTGCATCACCGCCTTTTGCGAAATCGATGAGCGCATTCGCTTGAGCGGGTTCGAGCCCAAGTTGAAGTTGAAGCGATTCTGCATCAATTTTTTTCAAGTTAATTCGTTTGTTTCCAGATTCAGTCGCTCCTCCGTCGACGGAAGAAGTTGTGAGCAGAGATGCCCAACCACCTTCAAGGTAATCGTCAGGTTCGTCCCACGGTAGACTCTCTCCGCCATCGTTTTCATTTGGATCAAGTTTATAGTTGAGATTCCAATCTTCACCACGTACTTCATCAGGCATGACACCCCCGATAAGTTCAAGTTCAGCGATGGAGCGTAGGTGACCATTTCGTGGTTCGTAGGAAGTTTCGAGGTTTAGATAGTAATCGCGTTCCACGCCGAGTAACCGAGGCTCATCATCCTCATCAATCCAGTCGAGAATTGCATCAAGAACACCAAAAGCCATGTCGTCAATGACTAGGATAAAAATAGCATTGTCTTCAGAGTTTATGTTGAATTTTGAATGCTCGTCGATTGGCCCTGCCCAATCCTGTCCATCGGAGTAGTACCGAATGTCCCAAGCAGAAGAACCTATTTCTCCAGTGGCGACATATTCGAGGTCGGTGATAAGTGCATACGCATCCCAAGGAGTTGGTTGAGCAGTGTGATCAGCTATTACAGCAATAGATGTTTCGACACCTGCACGTGCTGCCCACCGTGCTTGAATTCGATCGCGAACTTCAATTCCAAGTAGTGCTTGCCTCTGTGCAAAAATCTGAATGGAAGATGTGACAATAGCAGCAATGCCAAGCGCCCAGAGGGCGATGACGATAACTGAACCCTGCCTGGTACGATTATGAATCATGGATCTGCTGGAATCTCATGTTCATTACCGTCAGGGTCAGTAATTATTATTGTATCTTTACCGCCGTCGCCTTTAGTCGGCTGGATTCCGATGCCACCAACTCCACCACTCGGCCCTGCAGCCGAACCACCTGCATTGAGTTCAATGTCACCCTCATCTGGATCAATTCCGAGCAATGCGAGACGTTCTGCTTCTTCTTCCTCTGCAATAAGGACAAGTTTGTCATCTGGTGATTGGTATCGATCGATTGGAACAACTGTTCGTAAAGTGACTAGCGGAGCATCGCGCTCCTCGGATGATTCCATTCCAGATGCAGTAACAGTTATGCGAATTGCTTGAGGCATTCCGAATTCGTCTGAGTCCCATTGGGAAAACCAAGAAAATCCATCGAATGCTTCAAATTGCAATGCAATTACACCGTTTGAAATTGGAGTTGCCATCCCGCCACCAATTGGGTTGTCGTCAAGAATGGCGTCTCTTCGTTTCCAAAGAGCGCTACTAATATCGTTTGTTTCGATACGGAACTGTGTTTCGTATTCCATGCCTTCACCGTTAAAATCAATTTCTTTATTTGCTCGCAGAGTTCCATCAAAGAGAAGTAATTCATCTTTGTTAACGACCTCTCCTTGGAATCGGTGAGTTGAATCTGTGATGTGTAAACGAGTGTCAAATAAATCGCCTCGTCTAAGTGTTGTGATGATATCTTTGCGAAGAGTTCTCATCGCCATATCGCAACGAGAGTATGCTTCAAGACGTTGTCGACTAATTGCTTTAGATGAACCGAGTTGAGAAAGTGAAAGTGTAATTGCACCAAGAACAACTGCAGCCATCATGCCAGCGACGAGTAATTCAATTAGCGTGAAACCTCTACGATTCATTGGTTTTCCCTCTCTTCGATTTCTTCCCAGTACCTTGCATCTCGGTCTACAGGTTCTACTGGTTCTCGATCAACTTCGTCTCCATGTCGTCGAGCAATGACGGTTTCAAGGACTAGTGAATGTTGAGTTCCTGAGACATCCCAGAAGATAGTAGCTTTTGCTCCAACAGGTACGTACTCGGATTGGTCTTCCAATGCAATTTCGTAGGAAAACTTTTCGAATGGGGGATTAAATTTTCCGCTATCTGGATATGCCTTTGCATATTCATCTGGTCCAACTACAAGCGCCATAGCAAGTAACTCGTCTGCGAGCCAACTTGCAGTTATT
>JABHWX010000108.1 GCA_018657585.1 Phycisphaerae bacterium | reverse complement strand
GTTGTTATTGCATGTATTCTACGCACCTACATGTCTATTGCTATTAAATCAAACATTAAAGAGTCGCTCCAAAGGGCGTTCGGGGTTGTATTAGAAATGCCCTGGGAGTCTGTGGATCCTGTGGTTAAAAAATCACAAAGCCCCGAGCATGGGGATTTTCAAGCAAATGGAGCAATGGGGCTTGGAAAACGGAATAAACTAAGCCCAATAGATTTGGCGAAGAGGGTTCTTGAGGTTGTGGATTGGGGCGGAGTTGTGGACTCTGCCAAAGTAGCCGGACCGGGGTTTATAAATATTAAAATCACCAATGAGGCCATTATTGAACAACTCGACGAAATGAGTTTGGGTGATCTTGGGGTAGAGCCTGACCCAGACTCACATCCTGTTGTGATTGATTTATGTGGTGTAAACGTCGCGAAACAGTTACACGTTGGGCATTTGCGGTCAACCATTATTGGGGACACGTTGGCTCGATTGCACGAAAGGTTTGGGCGAAGGGTTTTTCGCGAAAATCACCTTGGAGATTGGGGCCTCCCAATCGCAATGGTGCTCGAACGATTGCTTTCACAAAACATTAACCTTGACACACTGTCGCTTGACGAACTTAATGTTGCATACAAAGAAGCGCAACTTCAGGCACGAGATGACGTTCGTGGCTTGCGGTCTGCGGAAAAACTACAATCAGGCCCACACCGATTTGTTGAGCTAGAAGAACAAAATAGTGGGGCTATTGACGCTCAAGGAAAAGCAAAACTGGTATTGAATGCGTTGCAACATGGAGATAGTGATCTTCTTAATGGGTGGCAAAAACTTATTGATTGCACGATGAAATCGGTGTTTGAATCACTGGACCTACTTCATGTAAAAATTGGTCCAGAACATAGCCGGGGTGAGTCTTTTTACGGGGATTTGTTGGGGGGTGTAGTTTCGGAGTTCCAAGAAAATGGGCTTGCAGAAGAGGATGGGGGTGCAATTGTTATACGGTTTAAAAACCGGGAACGACCAATGTTAATTAAAAAGTCTGATGGGGGATTCTTATATGCCACAACCGACCTTGCGGCAATTAGGTTCAGAACCCAAGAGTTGTGTGCGGACACAGTTATTTATGTGGTGGACGCAAGGCAACGAGATCATTTTAAAGATTTGTTTGATGCCGCCAGATTGATTGGTTGGGACAAAACACCGGATGGAAAAGATGTCGACCTTGTGCATATTCCGTTTGGTTCTGTGTTGGGTGATGATAAAAAACCGCTAAAAACAAGAAGCGGTTCTAATGTAACGTTGCAATCGTTGCTTGAAGAAGCGATAAAAAAGGGTACGGATGAGGTTATAAAAAGGTCGCAAAACCCAAAATCACCAACACACAACATGGATGAGGATGCCCTTTCGGCAATTGGACGACAGATAGGAATTGGTGCTATTAAATATGCCGATTTGTCGAGCGATCTTGTTCGGGACTATGTTTTTGATATGGACAGAATGGTGGCTTTTGAGGGCAACACCGGACCATATATTCAATACGCTGCCGCTCGTATTTCGTCCCTCCTTCAAAAGGGCGGTGGAAAGCAAAAAGAGGCGCCGTTTGTGCTTGGAGAACCACAAGAAAGGCTTCTTGCGTTGCAATTATTACAATACGACAGCGTTTTAGTGGATACTGTAAAAAATCTTGAACCACACCGATTATGTACGTGGTTGTTTGAATTAACCGAAATGTTCAGTTCTTTTTATCAATCATGCCCAGTCTTAAAGGCAGATAACCCGATTTTAATTAACTCGCGGCTACGGATTGCTGAGTTAACCGGAAGGGTTATTACAGATGGTTTAGATGTGTTAGGAATTGAAACTCCAGAGCAAATGTAATTATGAATACCGAAGAAATAAATGTTGTGAAACAGAGTAGGAACTCCGCTTGTGTTGTTCTTGGATCGCTTTTTTTAATGGGTTCCATTGCTGCCTCGCTTGTGCTTGCTGGAACAAAACTTGGCCTGTACACATACGCTCCTGGATGTGGGTTGGATAGTGGCTGCGACGCAATTGCGAATGGGCCCTGGGGAAGCGTTCCTGTGTTGGTGTGGCCCGTTTCGTTTATTGGGGTTGCGTGGTTTGTTTCTCTGTTGGTTTCGTGGATTGGGTCTATATCTTCCTTAAAAAGTTTTGTGTATTTGGTCCGCATTGGAGTGCTTGGCTCTGTTGGATTTTTTGTTGTTATGTTTTTTGTTGGACATTTTTGTGTTTGGTGCGCAGTTGCTCACCTGTGCAATATTAGTTTTTGGTTAGTTGTAGAGCTTTCTAGAAGAAAATCTAGTTGCTCTGGCGGGGCTTCTGTTGGTTACGTGTTTGTCCACTTTTTGTTTTTGTTTATTTCTATCTCTGCAATTCTGTGGATTGTTCAATTTTTTGTTGGTGCAACCCAAGAGAAAACGGAAGAGGAGGCCGGTAAGGAAAATGTGCAAAAAATTATCCATGGGACCAGCGACCAATCCACTCTTTCCCTTCTTGATTCCTCTCACACCATCGGTCCAAAAGATGCGCCTGTCCAAATTGTTATTTTTACAGACTACCAGTGCCCAGACTGTAAGAGTTATGAGGTCAAGCTTATAAAGGTGGTAGAAGACCGAGATGATGTTTCTCTTTCTGTAAAACACTTTCCAATGTGTGCCGATTGTAATACGTTTATGAATGGAAGAACAATGCACGGGAATGCTTGTTGGGCGGCAAGGGCTTCAGAAGCAGCGGCAATCCTTGGGGGGGAGGATGGTTGGGAGCGCATGCACCACTGGTTGTTTGAAGAGGAAGGAAGGTTCACAGATCAAACCTTTAGTGCAGATCTTGTAAGGTTGGGGTTTAACCCAACAGAATTTATTTCGTTGATGATGGGCGACAAAACACTGCAGTTGGTAAAAGAAGATGTAGATGATGCAATTCAGCTCGGCATATCTTTTACCCCAATGATTTTTATCAATGGGGTTGAATATTTGTGGTATTACAGGGGTCAACAGGAGTCCATTGCTTCGTTGGTCGACAGAGCCGCTAGGTCTATTTCTGGGGGGGGTGCTGGTGTTGTCGCTCCTCCAAGTGCGGACGACAAGATGTTTGAGGATTGGCGGCGCGGAAAGGTGGTTGCTGTTCCTGGTAGCGAGGGGTTGGGTTGGCGTGGCCAGGGAGATGTAAGGGTGGTAATGTGGGGCGATTATCAAGAATCTTTTACAAGAGAGCTTTATGGTGAGATTAAGTCTCTTGCACAAAAAAATGAAAATGTTACATACGCTTTTCGTTATTTTCCAATAGATGATTCTTGCAACGGTGGTGTTTCTGGATATTTAAACAAGTATGAGGGGTCTTGTTATCTTTCTAAACTTGTTGAGGCTGTTGGTGTAGTTGGGGGGGATGAAAAGAGGTGGAACATTCATGATTGGATTATTACACAGCCATCACCAGTAAATCTGGATTTGGCAACAAGCCAAGCCGCTTTGGTGGCCGGGGTGGGTGTTCAAACAATTAAAGATGTGATGGATAGCGCTGAAGTAAGCAACAGAATGCGTGTTGATATTCTTTCTAAAAACCAAGTTGACCGTCGTGGTATTCCAAAACTTACCATTGACGGGAGACTTGTTCCAAAGTGGAAAAGTGGTACGGTTGGTGCTCCAGACTTGCTTCAGGGAATTGTGGATGAGGTTGTGTCTACTGGCTCTAATAAATAAATTTTGCCCCTGCGTGCATAGGGACTAGAAAAACCACATGCTAAAATTTCGCCTGTTAAGGTTTCCCCAAAAGAAGCGATGGAGATAGGTGTCTTCTTGGCTACGCGAATTACTTCCCTGACCCCTGTTTCTTTGTTTTCGGGAAGCATAATCCATATTCTTTTACTGAGATAATCGGAGAAAACATACGAACCAACAAGTGTTGGAATATTGGTGCCCCTATACACATATCCACCGGTTATTGATCCTCCGGATCGGCGACCATATTCGTAAATCGGTTCCGCAAACGGTTTAGACTGTGTGTCCCTTTTTTTGAATGTGTGTTTTCCTTCTCTTGCGTTCCAACCAAAATTTTCTCCGCCTCGGACAACATCGACCTCTTCCCAAGAGTTTTGACCAACATCTCCTACCCATAATTCTCCTGTTGCTCTATCAAAACTCATGCGCCATGGATTTCGCAAGCCCCAAGCCCATAATTCTCTCTTTACACCATCTTCTTTAGCAAGGGGGTTGGTGTTTGGGATGGTGTATTTCTCTTTTGAAGAAACATCTATTCTAATTATGCTTCCAAGGAGGGTGTTTTTGTTTTGGCCGTTGTTGTTGGGGTCATTTGCAGAACCACCATCTCCTATACCAAGATATAAAAAGCCGTCTTTACCAAACAGGACTGTTCCGCCGTTATGGTTGCCCCAGGGTTCTGGTACTTCCAAAAGTATCTGTTCTGATTTATTGTCTATTTCATTCCTGTCTGTGTGTTTTGTAAATCTCGAAAGAACTCCCCGCTTTGGTTTTTGTGCCGAATACCACACATATACACGGTTGTTTTCTACATACTTTGGATCGAACACAAAAGAAAGGAGGCCCTCTTCGTCATTTGTAATTTCAACGCGGTCAGTAATGTCCAAAAACACCGGCTTGTCTGTTGTAGACCTGTCAAAAGTTGCGGATCTTATCAGTCCGTCTTTTTCAACAACGTACATTGTGTTTGGTTCTGATTCAGAAAAAACAACCTGCACGGGTTCGTCAAACATTAATTTGTTGTGAACGGGCTTAAATTCAATGGGCGAAGTTTGTGTGAGCAGTGTAATCAGTAGGGTTTTGATGATAAACATTCTTTCATAGTAACAAAGTTTTTTGACCCCTCCACAGTCGTGCTTCCATCTGAATAAATTATTGTTGTTATGTCTCCGTCTGTTGCTGTTACAAACCTATTTGTATTCATTGGAATTTTCCAAACATCTTTGGCGTGTCTTCTTATATTTGTAGACTGAATGATTACGTCTGGGCACAGCGTGTCTACAAAGAGTTGGGACTCTGCGCTCCATTGACCGTGGTGGGGAAGCTCCAATATATCTATATCGAGTTTTTGTAAACACATCTCTTTAATTTTGGATTCATCAATATCTCCAGTAAACAATGTGTTTTTTCCAGACACCCGCATCTTTATTACGGCTGATGATGCGTTTGTCGACCTGTATTTATCTGTAACACTGGGTGATAAAACGTGTAGGTGCAATTCTCCAAAATCCCGCTTCCACCCATTAAAAATAAATATTCTTTGAATGCCTAGCTTTTTTGCTGTAGCAATTGTTTTGTTAATTGGTTCTGTTGCATAAGAAACAGAGTGGTGGGTAACTGCAATTTGTTTAATTGTAAAACTCTCGGCAATCCCAATAATTCCAGCAACGTGGTCTAGGTCGGCGTGGGTTATGACAAGCAAATCTATTGTTGTAACACCTAGGCCTCTTAGTGTTGGGTTTATTTTTTTGTATGCAATATCTATATTGTTTCTTGATCCCGCGTCGATGACTATCGTGTGCCCATCACTTTGAATTACGTGGCATGTTCCGTGACCCACGTCAATGGTGGTGATTTTTGTTATTGGTTCGCGGTCAATATTTATATAGAATAGAGTTAGTGCAATTATTATGAACAGAATTGTTTTTTTTCTATGTGTGTGCAAGAGGCACCACGACACAAATCCCGCCACCAACATGGCTGCTGGGATCCATGGTAATGCAATATTATTAAAATAAAGGTGTGGCACGGTTCCAATTGATTTTCCCAACAAAAGTGTGCACGCGAGGACGGCTGACAGATAGTTTTGTAAAAAAATAATAGCTTCGCCGCCAACTAAACAGTACGCCGTTTGTATACACCCAAGCGAAATAGATAAAAACAACAAACCAACCGCTGGCACACTTGTGAGTAATCCTGCTGGTGCCATAGTGCCAAAAAGGTGGGCAACAATGGGGGCCACGCTGAACCATGCACATGCTCCTGTTAGCCATAATGATCCTAGCCAACGAAGAATGGCTTTTTTAGTGTTGTGTACTGGATCGTGTTCGCCAAAAAACATCCATGTCAACTGTGGAAGTAAAACACATAAAGACGCGACTACTATAAATGTCAGTTGAAAAGAAGGGTCTGTAGAGTGTTTTGGTTCTATGTATAGAACTAAAATGAGGGCGGTGCTTATTATGCTTGATGTATTACACCTAGCGCCAAAACACCTTATTAGATAAATTACAAGTGCCATTACGATCGCCCTCACAAGCGGTGTTCGTATTTCTACAAACACTATCGAAAAACAAATTACGAGAAGTAGTGAAGCTAGGCCCGTTGTCTTGTTTCTAATTAATAAAAATAAGTTTGTTACAAAAATAAAGATAACTATGTGCATTCCGCTCATTGCGAGGATGTGAGACATCCCTGCTTTTCGAAACGTGCCTGACACCTCCACCCACTTTTCGCCTCGCGTTCCAAAAAACATTGCGCCAAACAGTGTTTGTTCTTTTTGGGACAGTTGTTGGTAAAGTTTGTTTTTTAAGATTGATGTTGTTTTTAATTGCTCTCCACTGCGTGTTTGGTTTGGTAAAGATGCGTAGAACGTGTGTTGCTCATGTTTTACCGATTCAAAGAACCACCCAACCACAAGCACCCTGTCTCCTTTGTTAATATTATGTTCCGAAGATGTTACAACCAACATATTGGTTGCTTCTGAGTTTTGGTTTTCTGGGTATCCGGTGGCTCTAAAAACAGAATGGGGCTTTCTGTAATCAAACTCTGACATTGGGTGGGTGGGTGTTGTTTGAATCGCCGAATCCGATGTGGCCAATAGTTTTAATTTTATTATTTCGTTTTGAGTTTTAGAAACCCATTGTTTTTGTTTTTTCTGGTGGGATCCAGAGGCGGCAAAAAGAAGAAGTGCTGCGGTTGTAATAAAAAAAATTGGCTTTTTGTGTGTGTTGATTACTCCAAAAAACAATACAAAAAAGGTTGCGCCAAGTAAGATTAAATCCAATCCTGCCCATTGTGTTGATGCGCCAACGTAAGATCCAGTAAACACCGCCGTTCCTACTGTTGCGAGCGGGTTCCATTTTATTTTTGGTGGTTTTATTTTGAATAAAGAGGACACCCCTCCTATTTTCGTGGAATATATCGGGGTTAATTAAACGAAGTCTATATTTCTTCGGTAAGAATTTTTTCTGTTCGTTTACGAATATATTTATTGTCGCGGTACACTTCACCTATGAACCATATCGTTGGACAAAAAGGTGCTCTTAAAACACTGCGGTCTTCGCTTGCCTCCGATAGGCTTCATCACGCGTGGGTTTTTGCTGGTCCTAGGGGTGTTGGAAAGTGCACAACAGCTTTGGGCTTCGGGGCGGAAATATTGGGTGCTACCGTTGCTGGGAATAACCCAGACCTTCATCTAATTTGTAAGGAGGATGTTGTTTGGGCACAAAACCCCGCGTTACAAAAGCGTAAACAAACTAATATTCCTATTGATTTACTTCGGGAAAGAATGATTGGTGGTAAAACATCGGACGGAAAAAGTCATGACTCTGTTGCTTTTAAAACACCACGTTTTGGAAATAAAAAGGTGTTTATTGTCGATGAGGCGGAGCTTCTTGACGAAGCTGGTCAAAACGCACTACTTAAGACCCTTGAGGAGCCTCCGGCTGGAACAATTATTATTCTTGTTACTTCTCGCGAAGACGTTTTGTTACAAACCATTCTCAGCAGGTGTCAGCAGGTTTCTTTTTCACCGCTATCAAAATTAGATATGGAACAATGGGCGGAACAATCTTCTTTTGATTTTAACAATGATCTATCGTGGGCATTAGCTTGTTCGTCTGGATCGCCCGGGGTCGCTTGTGATATTTTTGATACAAAACTAGGCGAGTTGCGTGAGAATATTTCTGCGTTTTTGTTGTTACAAACAGGTTATGATTATGTTGTTGCTACACAACACATCATTCAGTTTATTGATTCCTGTGTTCTCTATTGGACAAAACAAAATTCAAACACGAGTAAAGAATCTGCCAACCGAAGAGCTTTTGTGTTGGTTTTGCTTATGTTTAGTTTGTCTGCCCGCTTAGGCATTAGGGGTGTCGGTGGTTCCGAGGGCGAGTGTAATATTGGTGTTCTCGCTTCGGACATTCTTGTGGACACCGAGGCGCAGTTGGTTTCGAATGTTTCAATAAAAGTACTTGTTGAATCGCTTGCGGCGCGCTGGGGAAATTTATCCGCAGGAAAGTTTGTTTAAACTATCTATTGGTGATCGCTTGTTTTAAACCGCCAAATTTAGGTGTTTTTTGTTTGCCAACAACTAACAATAAAATTGCTCCAAATAAAATCATTGATGTGCTTAAAAGTTGCCCTCGAGAAAGTCCAAACAACAAAGATACCCCGTGGTCTGGTTGTCGGTACATTTCCGTAAAAATTCTTCCTGCTCCATAAAAAAGTAAAAAACAACTTGCTATTACTCCTGGATTTTTTGGTTTCCACCAAACCATAAACAATATTGTTAGTAGAATTGGGCCTTCAAACAACGCTTGTAATAATTGCGATGGGTACCAAGCGGTAAGGTGTGGTTGGACGTAATCTATAACTTCTTGGTTTCCAATATATATTTCATTTACGATGGTTTGGTGAAATGATGTACCGCCTGTAATGGTGGTGCGAAGCGGTTCTAGTTGGTGCAAGTTCTCGGCGTATTGATCTGGGTTTTGTAGCCACACTTCTGTAATTTCGGTTGGATATTTAATTGACCATGATGGCGGATTGGGTTGTGTTTCAATTGGTAGTTTTTTTCCCCACAACTCACCATTTATAAAGTTAGCGATTCGACCAAGAAATAAACCCGGGGTGGCAACAAATGCTCCTATGTCAATGAGGTGTAAAATTGAAATGTTGTTTCGTCTACCCCAAATTACAAAGGCGATTAACACCCCTAACATTCCTCCGTGGCTTGCCATTCCGCCATCTTGAATTGCAAGTGCTCTCCACCAAGGAAGGTTGTTTGTAAATGTATAAAGAAGTGATTGATCATAAAAAAGACAGTATCCCAATCTTCCACCAATAAGCACGCCGAGCACGCCGGCAAAAATAAAATCTCCGGCCTTTTTTGGCTGAATAGGAGATATTTTTTTCTTCCCCATCCATCTAATGAAAATCCACGCCAGGGCAAATGCGGAAATGTATGCTAAACCATACCAGCGTAGGCCAAGGGTCTCGGTTAACCGAATTGCAAATGGGTCAAGATTGTGTAGGTAGGCGTTTGCTAACATTTTGTGAATAGTACCCTGCCCGTTGGGGGTAGTTATATCTGTATCATTACAACTGTATGCAAAATGATAACCCTGTAACTGAGGCAATTGATATTTTAGGGGTGGGTAACACACTGTCTGTTCAAGAAATGTCAGATTCTTTTCGGGTTATCATGTCCGGAAACGCGGAAGATGAACAAATCCGCTTGTTTTTAGAGTTGTTGGCACAACGAATCCCAACTAGTGATGAATTGTTGGGTGCTGCAACTGTAATGAAAGAGTGTGTTACTCGTCTTGATTTTCCGAACCCTGAAGCGTTGTTGGACACCTGTGGCACTGGTGGGGCACCGAAAACGTTTAATGTTTCGACTGCGGCTGGAATTGTTGCTGCGTCGTGTGGTGTGCGTGTTGCTAAACACGGCAACACTTCAAGAACTGGGCGAGGATCAGCTGAAGTATTAGAGCAACTCGGTGTTAATATTCATGCGACACCAGAACAACAATTGTTGTGTTTGGATGAAGCTGGAATTTGTTTTTGTTATGCTCCAAAGCACCACCCGGCAGTTGCTCATGTGATGCGTGTACGAAAAACTATTGGAACTCCAACCATTTTTAACTTACTTGGACCTCTTACGAACCCATGTTCGGCTGGAAGACAGCTGCTTGGTGTTTGGGATGATATGTATGTATTACCAATGGCCCAAGCGCTCCTTGCTGGAGGAACGAAAAAATCAGCTGTTGTTCATGGGCTAGACGGTTTAGATGAGATTTCAATTTCCTCGCCAACACGGGTGGTGTTTATTGATGGGCTTGGTTGCACTGAAGATATATTGGAACCAGAATCGTATGGACTCTCAATGTGGAACAGAGAACTTGTTACCGCCAGTAGTTTGGAAGATGCAACGAGGTTTATTTCTGATGCTCTTACAAAGGGTCAACTGGGCGCTATACGGGACATGATTTTATTAAGTGCTGGTGTCTCCCTTTATCTAGCAGACGTTGTCAGCGGCATCCAGGAGGGCATTGAAAGCGCATCCGAAGCCATTGATTCGGGTGCTGTTCGAAAGACTTTGCAATTATGGATTACGTTGAGCAATACAAGCAGACCATCCACAGATGCCAATTAAACCTAGCTACATATAAATACTCTTCTTCGTAGTAATATTGTCTTTGTTTATGTGGACAACATTCAGATTTTACCATAACCACAGCATGTGTATCAACTTACAAGAATAACACGTGTGAACAACCTGTTTTATAAGGTGTTCAGAAGTGGTAGGGTTTTCAAACTATGTGGCGTTATGGGTGTCGAGTGCCTGTTGTTTATTAAAATCAGCAGCATCCAAAACAGAGAAATCCACCAGTTATCCACACACATGTTCTTAACCCGCAGAACTAGGCTTGTCCGATAATCGTTCCTCTATTCGTTCAATTTCTCGCCGAAACAAATCATCACCAGAACATTTTTTATCAATAGATTTAACAGCGTGCATAACGGTTGTGTGGTCTCTTCCCCCAAAATATCCACCAATTTCTTCAAGGCTAAAACGAGTGTGTTTTCGTGATAACCACATTCCGGCCTGCCTTGGAATGGTGATTGATTTGTGTCGTTTTTTTGAAAGAAGATCAGTGAGTTTTATGTCATAAAAATTAGAAATACAATCAAGAATATCTTGGATGGAAATGTTTTTATTTTGATCAAGAGCACCACCACCACCAATTGTTTGTTTTGCAAGCTCTAGTGTAATTTTTACTTGGTCAAGCTGGGCGATACTTTGTAATTTTGTTATAGCGCCCTCAAGTTGTCGAATGTTTGAATCTAATTGGGTTGCAACATAAGAGGCAACGTCGTCACTAACATCCAAATTTCTCATTAAAGCCTTTTGTTTAATTATTGCAACGCGCGTCTCAAAACCAGGCGGGTCTACACATGCAACAAGACCACACCCAAACCTACTAATTAATCGTTCTTCTAAGTAAGGTATTTCACCTGGCGGTGCGTCGGAACTCAGCACAATCTGTTTTCCAGACTGAAAAAGCGTATTAAATGTATGAAAAAACTCTTCCTGTGTTTGATCTCTTTTTGATAGGTCGTGAATATCATCAATGACCAACATGTCAAAAGCCCTAAATTTATTTCGGAAGGTGGACATATTTCCCACCCGAACAGCGTCCAAAAATTGAGTCATAAATCCATTACACGAAACATAATATATTTTCATTGTTCGGTGAAGACGCATCGCTGTTTGGCAAATAGATTGCAACAGGTGTGTTTTTCCGAGACCTACCCCACCATGGATAAACAAGGGATTATACGCTTGCCCAGGTCTGCTCGATACCGCCGTTGCGGCGGCGTGGGCAAGCCTGTTGCCCGGGCCAATTACAAAACTATCAAAGTTATAGTCAGGGCTTATTAACATGTCTTCTTCAGAAACAGAAGACCCGGTTTTTTGTGCATAATCACCAGAAACCAAAACAACATTGCCACCACTAACATCATCGACCTCCCCAACAAACCGAACTCCCAACAACCTTCCGGTAACCGACTGTGCCACATCAGAAAACTGTTGTGAACAACATCGCTGCAAATATTTTAACTGTACGGGCTCAAGAATTTGAATCAGAATAGTTCCACCCACTATACCGAGTACGCGAATATCTTCAAACCACCGTCTACACATTGTCGGGTGGTCTAACCGAAGCTTTTCAAGTAAATCCACCCTAAGTTGTTGCTTGTCAATTTTGTCTGCACTCATACCTATTCCCCACCAACAGAAGCGGCTTCGTGTTCTTCAACCTGCCGCTCATACCGAAGCCTGTTTTCCCTGTGGTCCATTAATAGATGAATTCGGTGCGCATTGTCACCACCAATTTTGTTAGCGATTGTATTTTTAATAACCTCAATTCCCGTCCTTCTGCTTGTGTGGGTGATGATAATATGTTCTGCCTTCCACACATTAACAAGTTCGACAAGGTCATCTATATGGATATGTTTTCCTACAGCAGAACGTTTTTTATGGTCAGACTCAAAAAAAGTACACTCTGTAATGACAATTGGCGAGTTTACAAACTCTGGTCTAAACAAATGATTACCCATTTCCGTATCACCGGTGCAGGCCACAAGAGGAATTTTAAACGTTTGTGTTATATCGTTACCAGCAAGCTTTAGCGCACGAAGTTTTTCTTGAGGAAACCCACTGTATTTTTCAAGGAGTTTTTTTCGGTGCTCCATAATTACATAAGAAAGCGCGGGCACGGTGTGACTAGCCTCTATACCCCTTAACATAATACCCGGCTTGATTTGAAATTCTTCATCCGGCTCAAGTGGAACAATATTATGTGGAGTGCACTGTCTTTCAAGGTCAACCCAACCACCCATCATCGACTGTACTGCCCCGGCAATTTCCGCGTGACAAACACAAGTACCAACACCCATTTTTTGAAACATTCGCTGACTAAAATAATACGGAAGCCCAGCAACATGATCCATATGACCATGCGTTAACGCAATATATGGCGCTGACAAAATTGGTCTAGGACACAACCCGACATCAAAAGCAACATCCAGCTCGGGAATATGAACAGCGGTTTGCTCTCCAGCAACACTAATTCCCTGCACTCGATATGGTGGCAAATATAAAAAGCCAACCTGTCCAGAACGGGGGGGTCTTCTGGGTAACATAAAAAACTCCATATACGATTTGTTTAATACAACAAAACGAAAAGAAACTTCCCATAGAGGATTCGAACCTCTGTCACCAAGACCAATATGGTTTTGGCGTCTTAGCCCACTAGACGAACGGGACAAAATCAACAAAAAATAACGAACACCATGTCCGAATTGCTGAGAAACCATGATACCAAATCAACCCAAAACAACAACAAATTTTATAAACAGAGTGTCTTTTGCCTAAAAAACTACACCTTTAATTGCTCAACCATTAAACACATCTGGGAAGAGACCTCGTTTGAAAAAACAACAGACAGGCCACCCACGGCCTCTTCAACAAGGGAATTAACTTTTTGAACAGCCGCCTCTACTGATTTTGAAGAATCTACAAGCTGTCTTAATGCACAACGATCATTATTAGCAACAATTTCTTCCACCCCATTTTTAAGAGAAGGATTAGTTGTTAACAATAAAATAATAGGCAGCGTAAGTTTACCCTTTTCTAAATCTCTTCCTGCTGGTTTTCCTATGTCTTCCTGTCTTTCTAATAAATCAAGAAGATCATCTTTAATTTGAAACGCCGTGCCTACTCCCTCACCAAATTTGCGAAGAGTTTTTAACTGCTCAGTATTTCCGTTTCCCAAAACACCACCCATTTCACAACACGCAGCTATCAAAGAAGCAGTTTTGTCGTGAATGATTTGGTAGTACTGCTCTAACGTTAACCCAACATTATTTCTGTTTGCGAGCTGAACAACCTCTCCAGCACAAAGAGTGTTTGTTATTTTACCGAGCAAAATATTTAATTCTGGATTCTTAATTGTTGAACACAACAAAAAAGCGCTAGACAATAAATAATCACCAAGCATCACCGCGGCTTCGTTTCCCCGCAAACTGTTAATGGTTTGTTTTCCGCGACGCAAATCTGCTTCGTCTAAAACATCGTCGTGCACCAGCGTGGCAAGGTGAATAAGCTCTACTACACCAGCGGCGATTCTGACGGAATTAGGAATATGTCCAGCCGGGTGCAGGGCTCTCCAAGAAAGAAGAAGGAGGGATGGTCTCAACATCTTGCCTCGATAGGTTGCTAGCTCATTACAGAGGTCGTTTACTTCATGGTGTTTATTTTTAAGATGGTCTGACAGTATTGAGGAAACAGAATCTAACTCGTTACTCAACCAAGCCCCGACAGGGGACCCCATATCCACTAGAGTTTTCATTATTTTACAGCCACTATATATGCAACCCACCCCGCGCAGGCCTCGCCCCTAGTATCTATTGACCAGACCCCATCCCCATCCCCATCCTTGTCAGTTCCTTCCCAATAAACATGTACACCAGAAAACCCAGCCTCAACAAGAACATCTTTAATTTCTGGCAAGGTCCAAAAACGCCACTCATACGTAAAAGCCCTTTTAATTTTTGAGCCGTTTGGAAACTCAAAATGGATGTAATTAACAACATCCCCCGTAATTGGGTTTACTTGGTTTTGATCCCAAATATATGTAAACCCATCGAGGTCACGCTCTTCATCCATTTCTAAAAAAGAATCACTTCCCCCATAAGCGTCAAGCAAAAACAATCCATCATCATTTAGGCTACTGAATACGGAAGCAAAATATTCCAACAAAACAGACCTTTGCTTAAAACCGTAATAACTAAAGTTCATAGCTAGCACACAGTCTACAGAGTCAGATTGCACGTTCATCACATCTTCTTGAACAAGAGTAACCCGACGCTGTTGTTGTTCGGTTAAATCGGTTTTGATTTTGTTTCGTGCCCAATCAAGGGTTTTGTTATCTAGATCGACACCAAGAACAGTGCAGGTGTCGTTTCGAGTAACCCACTCCCTGGCGACTGCGGACGTACCACAAAAATCTTCTCTTATGGTTTTTGGTTCTCTTCCACGAATTTCATTCCACACCTGAAAGACTAAATCTACTTCCGACCCAGGGCACTGCACAGAGCGTTCGTATAGATCATTAATATCAGCTGTTTTTGCTGTTATCCAACCTTCTTTTACCGGTCTAGCCATTTTATTTATCTACTCCAAAACAACAAAAATATTTATTTACGGTGTAACCAAAACCTCAAGGGTTGACGGGTCCCGAAGAGGAAGCTCTGATATGCCCCCACCAATAATACCAGAGATTTTCCCCATAGAAGATCTTCCGTCTGCATCGCCACCTTCAATTTCTGACCAATCACCAACAACCACCATCACCATTTTCTTTTGATCAAGCAACATGTTTGCAACACGTTTTACATCTTCGGCAGTGACGGCACTAATATTGTTTCTGTAGTTAACCCAATACCCCGGGATTCGGTTGGTTATTGTGTCATCAACAAAAACCCCAAGCGTTGCTGGCTTAGATTGAAACTGCGAGGGAAACTGTTGAATAATCGATTTTTTTGCTTGCTCTAACTCTTCTTCTGACACAGTTTCAGTTTTTATTGTATTGATCTCATCAAAAATCAATTCGGCGGCCAGGGCCACCGTTGAGCTTTTCGACTCATAACCAGCGGCCCAAACACCATCCGTCCAAGGGTTGTCTGAGAAAACAGAACCGGCGGAATACGCAAGCCCCTCTTTGCTACGCACGCTTTGTGTAATTCGACTTCCAAAACCACCACCACCAAGGATGTAATTCATCACCTCGATTGCCGCCATGTTTGGGTCGCCCTGTTGTACAGATCGAATCCCAATCCGAACACCACCCTGTGGTACATCTTGATCAACATAGTAGATTCCAGGAACAAATGTAGAGTTAACCTCTTCAGGAGGCACCACCGCACCGACACCCGTCCAAGACCCAACATTGTTGTTCAAAAACTCCAACATCTGTGGCGTATCAAAATCCCCACTAACCGATAATGTTAGATTAGACGGCGAAAAAACCAACTTGTGACGGCTACGCAAAACATCACCACCTATGCTCTCTATAGAGGAAAGAACAGGCTTTCTTCCTAAATAAGAATCCCCAAACAACTTGTTAGAAAACTCTCGTCGCAAAATTCCAGACGCCTGGTCATTTCGTTGCCCAAGCCTTTCAATAATATTTGTTTTAGCAAGCTCTATCCTGTTTGGTTGAAAACCCGGGCTCTGGATCATTTTAAAAAACAAATCAAAACTATCCTTAAAGTTTGAAGACAAACAATCAAGAGTAGCAGTTACGGTTGTAGGACCACCACCCACACTGGCATCAGCGGCTAAAAATGCAAATCTCTCATCAACATCCTCTGCGGTCATGGTTTCGGTACCACCACTACGAACAAGAGAAGCCATAACAGAAGTAACACCAACACCATCGACAGTGTCTAAATAATCCCCACCAATAAACGTACCGACTATATGAATAAGCGGCAACTCTTTGTTTTCCGCAATATAAACAACAACCCCATTGTCTAAAACCTCTTTATATTCATCCGAAAGAGGCACTGAAAAAGCATATTCTGGATACACCAGTTCTTTTGGACTCTCGGGCGCCCCAATAAATAATAACGTTGAAAGTAGTGTGATAATCATAAAAATCCTTTGCTTATTCTTCTAGCTCAGCAATAATAACAGCCAGCCTTGCAATAACGTATTCTAAAATTGGACGCTCCTCTTCAGGTACCCCGCCCATGGCCCCCTCTAGTGCGGCATATATTTGTATTAAATCACCAAGACTTTGGTTTTCAAGATTAACAATAAGTTTATTTGCCTCGCCAAGCTGTTGTGGAGTGAGTTCTAGAACAGCTGGTTTTTTCACAACAAAAGTATCTTCTGGCGCCACATCAACAACTAGAGGCTCTTCAACAGAAACCTCCTTGATTCTTTCTTTTAGTTTTAATAATAGATAATCAAACACAGGTTTCATTTCTTCTGGAACAGAGGAAGATTGTTGACTCATGTTTTGTTGGGTGTCCAACAATTCTTCTTTGGTCATCAAAGAAAGTTCATCTAAAGCCTGTTGAATCATCATTTGCTCCTGCGACCCAAATCCAGCAAGCCCCTCGTTTACAGGAGGAGCATCTTCAGATCGATTATAAATAGCAACAGAACTATTGTTTACCAGAAGATATTTGTTTGCCACACCTAATATTTCTTCGGCGGTAACAGCAAGAAGCCTTTCTCCAGAGTAGTTGATATATTCCCAGCCACCAAGCGCCTCCATGTAACCTAGTTGAATCATGAGATAAAAATTACTTTGAAGCTGTCTGTACTGGTCTGCTATTACATTGTTTTTTACTTTTTCAAGTTCTTCTTTAGAAACCATCTCGTTTTGAAGCAATGAAACCTGTTCATACCAAGCCGCCTCTAGGCTCTCTGGGGTGGCATCACCCTTTGCGGTTCCATAAAATGAAACAGCACCAGCATATTTTTTCCCATCAACCCTAAACCCCGCATTTGTAGCTATGTCATCACGCTCAACCATCGACTTATAAAGACGACCAGTTTTACCATTAAGCACACCAGCCATGATTTCCAAAACAAATCCATCAGAATGACCGGCTGGAACCCCATGATAACGAACCTCGACCTCAGATTGCGAATCAACTTCAGCAACCATTCGTTGGGGAGCACGTTGCACCGGCTCTATAGTTGGCACGGGTGGCGGGGGGGTTGACCCGGGTTCTAATGCCCCAAAATATTCTTTGATCATCAACCTTGTTTTTACAAGATCAAAGTCGCCAACAACAACACCAACTAAATTGCTTGGTTGGTAGTAGATATCAAAGTACTCCTGAGCACCCTCAAGTGTATAACTATTTAAATCACTTGGCCAGCCGATTACGGGCCAGGAATAAGGCGAAGCTTGCCAAAACATAGAGTTAAATTGTTCTTGAAAAACACCCGTTGGAGTAGAGTCCGTTCGCATGCGCCGCTCTTCGTGCACAACATCCCGTTCAGAGAAAAATCCACGGAATACGCTGTTTGCCAAACGGTCCGACTCAAGCCAACACCATAACTCTATTTTGTTTGCAGGCAATTGGTTGATATAAAAAGTAACGTCTTCACTTGTAAAAGCGTTCATTCCAACAGCACCCTCGCCCTGATACAAAGAATCAAGTTCATTTTTTACAATTACATCAGCATGTTTATCCATTAAACTCTTTAACTGAACACGTAGAGATGCAAGTTGTGGCGTGTCGTTTTCAGAATCCCACGGGTCGTTTATTTCACCCCTCCTAAATTTTTCATATTGTCCACCCCAAACCAGAGCCAGCATCCTGTTTCTTACATCTCGCTCTGCGACTATGAACTCCATATCTTTATCTGGGTTGTTGGTTCCAATTTTGTTTGTGCCCTTGAACATAAGGTGTTCGAAGAAATGGCTTATTCCAGTAATACCAGGGCGCTCATTTACAGAGCCAACTTTGGCAACCCAGCCTACAGCAACACTGTTTTGTTCTTCGGTTCTGGGAAGAAGGATGAATTTCATTCCATTATCGAGAGTGAACACGTCTGGTTCGACGCCACCGAACGAGTGCGACGCCACCAAAGAAAGTAAAAATAATAAAAGAAAAAAGTGTTTCATAAAGCAATACTCCACACAGGGGTGTTTTTTGCCTCAAACCAAAAGGAGTGAGGGTGTAAAATAAAGAACAAGTGTCTACAAAAGAGCCAAGATTGGACAGTGTACAACACCCGGGTGGTGTTGAGGTGGTTTTGAACACACATAACGACCGCCTAGTGAAAGAATACGAACACACAATAAACACAACAGGTGTGCTCAACAAAAAAGCACCACTGACACTCTATTTTGGCGAGAGGGGCGTGGAGCTTCGCAATACAAACACACCACACAACAATGGACAGCGTGTGGATTTTTTACAAATAGCAATTAGCGCCCGAAATATATCCAAAAAACAACCCCTTCCGAAATCTATAGGTTCACACAAAACGGTAATTGACGCGACGGCAGGGTTCGGCATGGACGCCTGCAGACTTGCTTTATTGGGGTACAGAGTAGTAGGAATAGAACAATCGCCAATTATTTCAACAATGCTTCGAGACGGTCTTTGGAGAGCGAAACAACACGAACAAACAGCAAAGCTACTCGCAGACAACCTCTCCTTCGTCGAGATGGATGCAATTGAGTATCTTAAAAAAAACTCCGGCGCAGAAGTTATCTACATAGACCCAATGTTTCCTTCTAAAAAGAAAAAAAACGCACTGCCACCAGGACACATTCAAGCGTTACAAAAAGTTGTTGGTTACGACAACCCAACCAAAACACACAATCTGTTTCAAGCGGCACTTTCAACTGCGACATCAAGAGTAGTAATAAAACGTCCGACATACGCCCCAACAATGGGACACAACCCAATTGTTATTAACGAAGGAAAACTGGTTCGTTATGAGGTTTATAAATCACAACCCGATACCCATTAAAAAACCACAAGCGATTGCCTGTGGTTTTTTAATGGAGCGTACCGGGCTCGAACCGGTAACCCCTGCCTTGCAAAGGCAGTGCTCTCCCAATTGAGCTAACGCCCCGAGTGCTCCCTCGCACCTATATCTAAAATAGGCTTGGGAGAAAAACACCTAATACCCTGATCGGTTGGGAGTCTGATAGTGACCAACGTATTCGGAAGGGGGACTATTGTATATCAGGTGTGACTGTTGCGGTAGTAGGTGACAAAATGTCAAATCGAGCCGCCTGAACCACATTGACTCTCCAGTTTGGATTCCATTGGTTTTTTCCAACGACTCCAACAGACTGCCCAACAAGGCTTGCAAGTTCTAAATCCTCATTTTCGGGCAAATAACCTAATGTTCTTCCAGATTTAGCGTCTTGAATGCGATACATAAACGGACGAAGTCGACCATCAAAGGTGTTCGAGAGCGCTAACGTGCCAACCAAAACATAATCACCATACATTGAGATAACCGACCGATATTCCGACACATCCTCAGACCCCCGCGCCAATTTGTCCCGCAGCCAAATTATTCGCCTTCTTTGTTCCTGCAAACCAGCCCAGACCTGTAGCTGTTGAATTCGATTTGTGGCAATTTGTTGAATAACAAGATCCTCACTATTTTTCGAAAGCAACTCGGCGTACATATCCCTCACCTGCATTACCTCAGCGCCCATTACCGGTTCAGTAGCCATTTTGTCCCAGGTGGCCTCAAGTTCAACAAGCGAAAGAGGCTGGAGTGTGATTGTGTTTTTGGTTTCTGCAACAACATCCTCGCCAATGTAATCATCAACAAATATATCTTCGCAATCTTCCGGTTCTATTGGAGCAACAGGTGTCACAGGAGCGGATCCGGTGGACTCATCAAAATCAACACCGTAAAACATTGCGGTTTGTTTTTCGTTTGCTCGCACAATGTTACTGCTACTAACCCAAACAATACTCGTTTCAGGCAACCAAACCGTGTGCACAACATAAGCCTCTCGGTGGAGGGTTCCTGGTTCGGTTGTAGTGGTATTAACAACCCCTATTTGTTCTCCGTTTTGCAAACGGCTAACGGGTCTCCAAGACCTATACAACTCATCCGACTCTATGTTTTTAGCAAGTACCTCAATGTCGCTTTTCGCGATTCCAACCCCGTCTTTTATTTCAAAAACACCAACCTCACTTGTTGGGTGTTTGATATAACCAACCGATTGTTCAAAGACATTCCCACTGGTGGCTATCCTCATCCAGTCTTGCCTTTTGCCCAACACGAGCACGAGGTCTCCCTTTTTAGCTGCTGCAACAGAATAATAACTGTCGTTCGCCCCACACCTGACAGCAGCATCGTTGGCAATGACACCAACCCAGCTTGGTTCACTTTCTGCCGATTCTTGACAAAAAGCGAGTGTTGAGGGCACTAAAAGTGCCAATGAAAGAGTTTTTATAATAAATTGTTTTGTTGGCATCATCGGCCTCCTCGACTTCCGTGTTTCGTAGGACGTGTAACGTATAAACTTATGGTGAGAGTATCCTTCTTCGCCCACACTAGCAACCTCTCTGATAATGGTATTCTTAAGACATGTGCAAATTTATTACCCACCTTTCAGTCCTACCCCTGATTTTTTTGGTTTCAGGGTGTTCCTCACCATTCAAAGAGCCCACAACGCTCATCGACCCCAAATTAGAAATAACTGCAATTATCGATAAATTACCAGGATCCTCAAACCAAGACCAAACCATCACACTTCCAATCACAACACCCTCGGCGGTCGAACAATCCCTCCGACACAGAACCGAAGAAATCGAATTATTAGTCCCCGCAAATTCTGAGCTAGGGTGGGACGCACACCTAGGTTTTGGTTTACGTAGAAACAAAATTAACACCAAAGAACTTACGGTTGAAAAAACAATATCCCTTGCCCTTGAAAACAATCTTGAAATCCAAATAGCAACAATTAAACCATCCATATCCGAACAAGCAGTCGAAGAAGCCGAAGCGGTATTTGATTTTGTTTTCGGTGCAAGCGCGAGCACAACAAAAACAAAAACACCTCAACAACAAGCATTGGTTGGAGGCGTGCCAATAACAACTAGTGAGTCAAGCTCTAATGTTTTAGCCGGCAACGCAACACTCTCTAAGCTTATGTCTAGCGGCGGGACACTTGCAATATCAACAGATGTCACAAGAACCAACAACGAATCAACAGGAACACAATTTTCACCAGATCCAGCATGGCAAACAATTGGAACACTTGATTTTAAACAACCATTACTGCGAAACTTTGGAGAAACAATAACACTGGCACAGGTTAGATTAAGTGAAATTTCACACCGCCAATCAAAAGAAGAATTACAAAACACACTGAACACCATTATTACATCAGCAGAGCAAACGTACTTCGAACTGATTTTGCAATGGAAAACACTACAAGTAAAAACATGGCTCTTAGAACAAGGAGAACAAGTTGTTGAGGTTTTAGATATACGCAGAACATACGACACGGGCGAAGCAGATTATGCACAAGCAGTAGCAACTGTTCAACAAAGAAAATCCGATGTAATAACACAACAAGCACTCGTACAAAAAACCTCTGATGCCCTAAAGCAACTTATTAACACAGACGAATATCCACTGGATTCTGAAACAGTAATCCAGCCAGCCGGTGCAATAGAAGCAACGCCAATCACAATTTCCTTAAGACAAGCCCTTTTAACGGCACTTCAAAACAGGCCGGACATCAAAAAACTCATACTTTTTATAAACGCAGAAGCCATAAATATCCAAGTAGCCGACAACGCCAGAATGCCACAACTAGACATGCAGGCCCAGCTGTCGTTTCATGGGCTTGGAGAATCAGCGGGCGGGGGATACCAAGAAGTGTTTGATACCGATTACATAAACTACCTAGCAGGCCTATCATTTGAATCACCTTTTGGTAATAGGGCCGCGGAAGCAAAATACACAGCGGCAAGATTACAAAAAATGAGTGCTGTAGCCTCATACAAACAAGGCATCCAAAAGGCCACAATCGAAGTAAAAACAGCACTTAGAGATGTGATTACAAACGCAGAACTAATTCATGCCAATAAGTCGTTTAGAATTGCGCAAACAGAAAACTTACGCGCGCTTGGCGTCGAAGAGGAAACTATGGCGGGGCTTAGCCCAACTTTTTTAAACCTTAAACTTCAAACACAGGCGGGTCTGGCAAACGCCCGGATTTTAGAATTTTCCGCAATAATTAATTACAACAAAGCAATAGCAGACCTCTATCTTTCAATGGGCACAACACTACAGATGCACCAAATAGAAATAAAATAACAAATAAAACACAATGGCAATACTTCTTCCGTCCAACGAAAATATTACAAAAGCATCAAAAATGTTGCAAAACGGGGACCTTGTCGCGTTCGCAACTGAAACGGTGTATGGGCTTGGGTGTGATACATATAACAAAGAAGCAATACATAAAGTGTATGAAACAAAAGGTCGCCCCCCTCACAACCCAATGATTGCACACATAATCGATATAGATGCCGCAAAAAAACTTACCCCAAACTGGTGCAACCGGTGTACCAAACTGGCTGATGAGTTTTGGCCAGGCCCCCTCACTATAGTTGTCCAAAAAGAAAAAAACATTCCAATTTCAGCGTGTGGGGGAAGAGAAACAATAGCCATTAGATGTCCTGCTCATAAAGTAGCAAGGGAACTCCTTTTTATTTTTGGCGGTCCAATTTCTGCACCATCAGCGAATCGTTCAGGATATGTTTCACCAACAACAGCGAAGCATGTTGAATCTGAGTTCGGCGATGATTTAACAATTCTTGACGGTGGTCCGTGTATAAATGGAATTGAATCTACTGTTTTGTCGCTCCTTAACAAACCAACTATTTTGCGACCAGGAACAATAACCCAAGCCCAAATTGAAACGGTTGTTGGAGAGGTGGTATTGGACATTTCAATGACCCAGTCAAACTCGCCCGGAACATCCAAATCCCACTACTCACCATCAACAAAAACACTGCTATCTTTATCAGAGGACATTGAGTCACAAAGCGATTCAAGCAGCGTTGCAATTACGTTGTATTGCAACCCAAAAATAACACAAATAAAAATGCCCACACAACCAAAAGAATATGCACAAAAAATATACTCCGCCTTGCGAGAAGCAGACAATAGTGGGGCGCGGGTTATTTACATAGAAATCCCACCCAATACACCCGAATGGTTTGCGGTTAACGATAGGTTAACCCGATGCGCTTCTGGGTAAGGGTTAATTATCAACAACCATAATATCAGCTATAACGGGTTTCCCCATCCACTCTTCATCAGGTATTTCCCTCTGAATTGAAATAACAAACACGTTTAAGCTTGGGTTTCTCTGGCGAAGTTCTTGAACAATTCCTCCGTCGTATTCAACATGAAACTGCCCAACAAGAAGAACAACTTTTTTTAATTTATTGGGCTCAGCGTTTACGATGGATTGCGCCATAGTGGCATCCCACGCCTGTTGGCTTCGGAACACTGGCAACATGGGGTCGTCTGGATCAAGGACCGTGACATCTACCTCTTCAACATTTTCTTTGTCCTCAGCACCGCTATGCGCAGCAAGTTCCCAAAACCGTTGTCGGTATCTTCCCCCAGATAACTCTTCTGGATAATCAATATGTTGCCTTCGAATATCTGCAAGTTCGTCTATACGTTCGTATCCACCTGTTCTAGCAAGCCGAACATATCTACGTGGTGCGTTTGCAGCAACAACCTCCCCGCCCCGATCTTTGGTAGCCTCAATAATTGGTTGGTACCAAGCAACCCAACCACCACGACCACCCCAATTTGTAGAGAAAGATAATTTTTCTAGTGTTTCAGCATCAATAAAATCTTCCATAAAATCATCAACCAGAATTTGTTCATCGCGTTCAAGCATTTCAAGCGCTAAAACACTTCCGGGATATGTATCCATGACATCTTCAACAATCGCAAGTTGAACAGCGTGTCCAACAGCATGATCGTGTTGTTCCCCAAGCAAAACCACATCTGCATCCCGTATTTGTAATAACACATCAGACCAGTTAATCCGGTTGTCCGTGGTGGGTTCAATAATAGTTAAATCTGTTCGGACATCTACCCCCACAGCAGACACGTGCGTTGGTCCAACCGGCGGCACCGCACACCCAACAACCCAAAGTATCACAAAACCACAAAAAAGCCAACATTTCATCCCAATAGCATCCCATCCCACATTCTTCCTGTCAAATGGCCAAAAAAAGAAAGAATAATCTCGCATTAGTGACACAAATAATCAATAATGGAGTGCATTATGATTATGTTTCAAACCATCGTTTTAACTTTAGCAGCAATTCTTTCACCAGGGCTAAACGAACCCAAATCACCATACGACGGGCTGTCTATTGTAAATGTAAAAATAGAAAACAAAAGACAACTTAATCAACTTAGAGAAGCGGGTGCTCGACCCCTAAGCTGTTTTGATCATGGCGGGGCAACGCCAATGTTATTTAGCCCAAAACACTACAAACTAGCAAATTCGCTTCTTATAGAATTTGAGGTTCTAGAACCAAGTGTACAAAAATATATTGAAGAATTTGAGGTTCTGCGAGAAGAAGCAAGAAACAACGCAGTTGGTGGTTGGTTCAGTGATTTTAAAACGTGGGACGAGGTAAATACAAAACTTTCGCTTTTTGAATCAACCAACCCAGGTGTTGCAACAGTGTTTACGGTTGGAACTACACACGAAGGTAGAAATATCCAGGGCATTCGAATCACCGCTCCGGGCGACGCAAGTACCAGAAAACAAATTTTATGGAATGGTTGCCAACACGCACGCGAATGGGTTGCTGTTATGGTGCCCATGTACATAGCCAATGAAATTATTATTGGCTGGGAAAACAACCCAGAAATACAAACCCTGTTGGAAAAAACAGAAATAATTATTGTTCCAATAGTAAATCCAGATGGATACGAGTTTACATACGCTGCTGGAGGCGACCGTTTTTGGAGGAAGAACAGGAGAAACAATTCCGGTTCTTGTGAAGGCGTGGACCTTAATAGAAACTGGGGACACGAGTGGAATGGTGGAGACAGCACAAGCCCAAACACCTGTAGCGATGTGTATGTTGGCCCCAGTGTTTTTTCCGAGCCAGAAACACAGGCGATGCGCGATCTTGTAAACAAATTACCCAACCTAGTAGCTCATATAGATTTTCACAGTTATTCACAATTAGTGCTTGGACCATGGGCCAGTTCAAACAACACTCCCCCACAAGTAAATTTAGTAAACACGCTTGGCGCGAATATTAGCGACGCCATAGAATCCATTCATGGCGAAACATATTTGTTTGGAACAGGTGGCGATTTGCTGTATTTAGCTGACGGAGTATTTCCTGATTGGACAACAACTACAGGTACCATTTCATACACAATAGAATTAAGACCAACAGGCTCCCCGGGATTCGATTTGCCACCAAGTGAAATCATTCCAACTTGCGAAGAAAGTTTTGCCGGCGCGATGGCGATGTTACGTTTCGTAAACGAACCTGTAGCATTCTCCTTTCCAAACGGCGCACCAGTTTTAGTGAGCCCCGGAGAAATGAGTGTGTTCCCACTGACTATAGAAACCGTTTTTGGTGGTGGTGTAAACACAGACACAGCAACACTTCATGTTCGTTACGGCAACGATGGAGTGTTTGCACAGAGATCAATAGCACACACCGCCGGTTCAGAATACGAAGTACAACTCCCAGTTTCAATGTGTGGACTACAAAGTGAATACTGGATAACAGCAGAAACCACAGATGGTGAAACACATAGATTCCCCTCGGGAGACGAGCTGTTCTACGCTGGGGTTGCCAATGAAGTGATTGGCTGGAACATGAACACAAATCCAGGCTGGAACTCGGCAGGTCAATGGGACTGGGGTGTCCCAGCCGGCGGTGGTGGTGCGTATGGAAACCCAGACCCGACAAATGGGGCGACAGGCCAAAACGTATATGGTTATAACTTGCAGGGCGATTATGCTAACAATCTTCAACAAACACACCTAACCACTACACCCATTGATATTTCTGGCATTAACAACCTACAACTACAGTTTTCTCGATACTTAAATGTCGAGCAACCCAGCTACGACCACGCATCAATTTCCGCAAGCGTAGATGGTGGTTCATGGACAACAGTGTGGACCAACCCAAGTGGAATAGAAGACAATCAATGGCAAACCGTTTTATACGACCTTACAAATATCACAAACGGTGGTTCATCACTAGAAATCCGCTGGACAATGGGGGAAACAGATAGTGCGTGGACATATTCGGGTTGGAATATTGACGATGTTCAACTATTAAGCACCTCTGGTTCAGCAACAACTGGCGATGTTAATTGCGACGGTGTAGTGAATGTGAATGACATTCTTGCCATTGTGTCTGGTTGGGGTCCATGTTCTCAGGTGTGTAACGAAGACATAATTCCAGACGGAACAATCAATGTAAGCGACCTCCTCCAAGTTATTGGAAACTGGTAATCTACGCGCCAAGCAGTTAGCCAAGGAGAGGTCTATGTTAAACAGAACCACAGCACGTGTTTTTGTGTGTTTAGTTCCAATACAAATAATGCGCAGCAATATATACAAAGCGGATTCTCAACAACAAGATGGCTAATAACAAGACGCCCGCTTTTGAACCTCACGGAAGCGCGACGCAAACATCTATTTCTTGTGCCATAAAAGAGGTGTGGTCATTGGCTTGGCCAACAATAATCACCATGACAAGCTTTACGGTGATGCAGTTCACAGACAAACTCATGATTGGTCAAGTTGGATCGGTTGAGATTGCTGCACAAGGGAACGCAGGAACATGGTCTTTTTCGGTAATCGCAACAATTATGGGCGTTGTTACGGTTGTTAATACATTTGTGAGTCAACACCTTGGCGCAAACTCACCAGAAAAAGGTCCACAATACCCGTGGGCCGCTGGGTGGATAGCACTTTTGTCATGGGCAATTATTATCATCCCATTTATTTTTATAGTCCCCTATATTTTCAACTACATACACCCATCGCCCGAGGACGCAAACCTTGTAGTACTTGAAACAGAGTACGCAACTTATACTCTTCTTGGAAGCCTGTTTTTGCTTGTTGGCAGAGGATTCTCTCAATACTTCTTTGGGATGCATATGCCAAAAGTGATTACTGTTTCAACAATAATTGCAAACATTGTAAACGTCGTTGCAAATTACATTTTAATTTTTGGAGAGCAGGGTGTTCCTGGGTTTATTCCGGGAATTCAAGGAACTCCAGCACTTGGTCTAAAAGGAGCTGCGATAGCGACAATCATCGGAATGTTTATGGAAATGATCATTCCACTTCTCATTTTTTTAAGCCCCTCGTTTAACAATAGGTTTAATACAAGACACCCTTGGCGACCAAGCAAAAAAATAATGTGTGCAATTTTTAAAATTGGTTGGCCAGGTGCTGTGCAATGGGGAAACGAAATAATTTGTTGGGCGCTTTTTATGACCGTGTTTGTCGGAAGATATGGAACAAACGCAATGGCTGCGGGTTGGATAGCACTTGGATATTTACAACTCAGTTTTATGCCCGCTGTTGGTATTAACGTTGCTATAAATTCAATAGTCGGAAAGTTTATTGGCGCCGGACAACCAAACATAGCAGCATCGCGCGCAAGGGTTGGTGTTGGAGTTGCGCTTGTGTATATGACTTTTTGTGCGATAATTTTTATAATATTTAGACAGGAACTCATGGAGTGGTTCGTAAGTGGATCAAACTACACGGCAGAGGACCGCTCAGAAATTGTGTCACTGGGCGCGAATATGCTTATTCTTGTAGCACTTTTTCAAACGGTCGATTCTCTGGGCATTGTGTATACCGGAGCCCTAAGAGGAGCGGGCGACACCGTGTGGCCAGGCGTAGTCACCGCCATTTACAGCTGGGTATTTATTGTTGGCGGAGGTTACATTGCCGTGGAGTACTTCCCCCAAACAGGTTCGATTGGCCCCTGGATTGCAGCCGCAACCTACATTATTCTCATTGGAATAACGATGGCTATTCGATTTGAGAGAGGCGGGTGGCGATCTATTACACTTCTCGTAGGAAGTAACAAACTTGAGGCGGGTCGCGCTGCTCCACTCACGATTGGCCCCCCAGCACCCGAGGCAGACGCAGCAATCAGCGATTTTGTAGACCCACCACCACCCAACGGGTAAACCTTTGCACGAAATGCCGAGGTTTAGTACAATCTAAGGTCGTAATTCTAAAACAGAGATGGAGACGAAGCTTTGAATCAACAAAATGGACTAGAAACAGTAATAGGTGGCGGGAACCCAGAGCAAGCCGAAAAACACCACGAGGCCGCTATGGAGCATGAAGGCAACGGTTTTCGAATTGGTGTCATTGAAGAACTTAGGCGAGCAGTTGCCTGTGGAACTAACCCAGAACACAAGTTCAAACTAGCATACTATTTGGATATTGTTGGCGAAGAGCAAGAGGCGGTTTCGCTTTATGAAGAGATAACAACAGCCGACCAACCACATATTAATGCTTTGTTGAACCTATCTGTTATTTATGAAGACAGGGGAAACCTAAACGCAGCTGAAAAATGCTTGCGACAAATTCTTGATACCGACCCAACCCACAAACGAGCAAAACTGTACATAGTCGATGTGCAATGTTCAACTGATATGTATTATGACGAAGAAGTTGCTCGCGACGCAGCAAAGAACGCTGCAATGATGAATACACCAGTAACAGACTTCGAACTATCTGTTCGCGCAAGAAACTGTTTAAAGAAAATGGAAATCAGAACGCTTGGAGATCTTCTTAAAGTTTCTGAAAACGAATTGTTGAGTTACAAAAACTTCGGCGAAACATCTTTGGTAGAAATCAAACACATGCTTACAGCAAGGGGATTGCGGCTTGGTCAAGGCGCAGAAGGCGGGCACGTAAGCCAGGTACACCAAGACAGATATGAAGAACTTCTAAATCACGCACCAGAGCAAATACTAAAACAACCGGTATCCGCGCTCAACCTTACAGTCCGCGCAAGAAAAGCCCTGCAGGCTCTAAACATTCAATCACTAGGCGAACTCGCTATTCGCACCGAGGCAGAACTTATGGGAATTAAAAACTTTGGTACCACGAGCCTTGTAGAGATAAGCGAAAAACTAAGAGAACACGGTCTAGAGTTGCGAAACATCGACTAAGTACCAAACTATATCAAAAAAAACACCATGCTAGCGTGGTGTTTTTTTATTGAAACAACGGTATTGGACAATCCAAAGAGTCACCAATTACCCGAATGGCCTCTCCTTCAGCAATGGTGATTTTCCCATCACTGCTTGCACATATCACACACGCCCTTAAGTAAAGTTGCCTATCAACGAACTTCATAGATCGAAGTTCCCCAATCGCAGTTTGAATGTTTTTTAAAGTGCAGCTGTTTATACTAGGCATCTCGAACTCGAGCCCCAAAAACTCCATAGCTAACGTGTATCCAGTAGCGCTATTTTTATCATCTCTTGTTCCACTGTATGCAAGCATCCCAAGAAGAACAGACAAACTTTTTACATATAAAGAAATCCCCGCCCCCCTCGTTTTTGTTTTGCTAACATCACCACCATACAGGTGTTTTTTCAAGACGGTGATTGTCATCCACTCAACAAAATCAATATTTTTATCTGCTTGCGAGACATCTATAATGGCCTTTATAAACAAATCTTTTTGCGGCTTACTTAATCGCCTAAGAACAGGTGCAGCAAGATCAATTAGTGGAAGACGTACAATCGGTCCTTGCGAAGCAACAATGGGAGCAAGTTTTGTAAACACACCAAACTCACTGCTAGATAATATTTGTTTAAGTAACTGGAGCGATTCATCGTTGTTTCGTGCAAGGAGGGCGTAGATAACAATCCGCGCACTCCATGGATCGCTGATAGCCTCTCGAACAAACGGGTTGATTTTTTTTATAACACTCTTTGCACACTCCATATGTATTACCCCCGCCCCAGCGCCGCCCGCAACGGACCGTTCCACAGAACTTGACGAGAAACTTGAAATGACTTCTGATTGCTCCTCAGAATACACACGATCAGGCGCATCTAGAGTAGAAACATCGATCCCCTCAACCCTAGCGATCCTCTCTTCGATTGGTGGGTGGCTTGCAAATACCGCACGCATTGCTTGAGAAAAATAAATATGGTTGCATTGGCTTACATCTGAAGTTATCCGTTTCATAGGTGTTAACCCACCAATCTTTCGGAGCGCCCCACCAATCCCTTCTGGGTTTCTGGTGTACTGCACAGCAGAGGCATCAGCCAAAAACTCTCTTTGTCTTGAAACAGCAGCTTGTATCATCCGTCCAAAAAAGGTGCCTACTGCTCCACAGAGAGCCAAAAACAAACCACCCACAATAATCCCGAGACCAATTGCCGCACCACCAGCCCCCTCCTTTGATCTTGACCGGGAAGAACTACGAAGAACAGCGGGCCCAACAAATCGCACCAGCACCCAGCCGGTTATTCCAATTGCCATTATTCCAAAAATAACTCCAATCAGACGAATGTTAATGCGTGTATCCCCGTGTGAAATATGGCTAAATTCATGAGCAATAACACCCTGCAACTCATCGCGGTTTAATTTTTCTATGCATCCACGCGTAACACCAATAACAGCATCATCTGCAGACCAACCAGCTGCGAACGCGTTAATACCACTGTCCTCAACAATATATAGTTGAGGAACAGGCGAACCGCTTGCGATTGCCATTTCTTCAACTATGTTTTGTACCCTTTGCTCACTATTATTCTTTCCGTGAAGCGAAATTGGAACACCCCCAAGCATTTCTGCAACAGTACTACCACCACCCCTAAGCTGGATAAGCTTACAAAGAGACGCCCCCCCAATAATCAACAAACAAACAACAAGTGCAATTAAAACAGTACCGATATCCCATTCGCTTAAGAAACCAACCGGCGCCACTATAATCGCAACAATACAAAACACCGCCACAAAGAACAAAAAGACTATGAGCTTTGTTCTGTTTTGTGCCCGATCTTGGTGCTCGTAAAAATTCATAACACTCTGTTAGAACGAAACCTTAGGAGCATCTCTAGCGTCTTCTGTATCAAGTTCCCAACTTTCAGCAATGGCAAACCTAAACATACCAGCAACGATGTTTGATGGGAACCTCTCTCGTTTGTTGTTGTATCCCATCACAACATCGTTGTAAGCTTGCCTAGAAAAAGCCACACGATTTTCTGTGCTTGTAAGTTCTTCTTGTACCTGCATCATGTTTTCACTGGCTTTTAGGTCTGGATAAGCTTCCATGACTACCATGAGTTTTCCGAGCGCCCCAGTAAGCGCTCCGTCCGCACCAGCCAAATCTTTTATTACCCCAGCACCGGTAGGGTTTTTTGAAGCAGCAGATGCAGCAGATACCGCCTGATTTCTGGCTTGAATAACTGCTTCAAGGGTCTCGCTTTCATGTTTCATATACCCCTTCGCTGTTTCAACAAGGTTTGGTATAAGGTCATAACGCCGTTTTAATTGAACATCAATTTGTGCGTAAGCGTTTTTGACACGATTTCTAAGCCCCACAAGCGCATTAAAAATACCAATAACCACAATCGCCAGAAGTAAAATAACACCTACCACAACAATCAATCCAACCACCACCTCAACCCATCCAATCGCAACGGTTTGCGCTAACAATGTGTTTGATTCGTAATTCATAATAAATCCTCCTTGCAACTAATGTACCACCGATACACTATACAGAGAGCCGACGATGACAAAATCTATTCAAAACCCATATAACCGACGTGAGTTTTTGGTTGCATCTGGAATAGTGGTAGCCGGCGGACTTGCCTCTTGTTCAGAACGGGAACCCAAACACGTTGTTTCCACCCCAAAAAACAAACAACAGCCATTACTAGCAACCCCATCACCTACCATTCGCGTTCGGATTGGTCGCGTAAGAGATAAAAGCAAAACTATATTTGGCAACTTCTCTATCTCTTTGATTGGGTCAGAATGGAAAACCAATGCGAGAAATACGCTTACACCTGAAAATACTATGCATCTTCATGTTGCAAAACAAACACAAATCAAAATACACAATAAAACAAAGCAAATTTCTAACGACCTGACGTTTGTTCCAAGAACAGACATTTCATCGACAGCATACGATGTTGTTGCGCATGTCCCTATTGAACAATATATTCCAGGCGTACTTGCTGGCGAACTTTTTGCGCATTGGCACCAAGCAACCTTTCAAGCACAGGCGGTTGCTGCTAGAAGCTACGCCACATCTCTACACCTTGAAAGAATAAACAAAAGCCATTTCGACTTGAACGATGGACCATCCTCCCAAATGTACCTTGGGGACGTTGTATTAGAATCAGCTCACTACGCAACAAAAGAAACTTCTGGAATGGTCATGTCGTGGAATGGCAAAATAATTCCCGCGTATTATTGTGCGTGTTGTGGCGGAATATCTGCTACAGCAACAGATGCAATTAGCACATCATCTGCACACAACATTGTCCCCCTTCAGGGGCGAAGCGGCAGAGATGTCTGTAGCAAACTAGATGCTCGTGTGTGGTCGGCAACCAGACCATCTCGCACAGTTAGAAAACGTATCAACGCCTGTGCAAACAAAATGAATACCCCAGAGTTTTCCTCCATTAGAACAATTAGTTCTATCGAACCTACCGAATTTAATATCCATGGAAGACCAACAAAACTTTCGATTTATGATCGTAACAACAGCCCTACTGAGGTATTAGCAAAAAATCTATTTCGTGCACTTAACACAAACGTCCTCCAACTTCCAATTCCCACCCCAACAATTTGGTCGTCTTATTTAGTAGCAACCAAAAAGAACTCAAACATTCTCTTTAATGGTGCAGGCATGGGGCATGGAGTGGGACTTTGTCAATATGGCGCACAAGAACTTGCTGGCAAGGGCGAATCTTGGGAGAGTATTTTGCAGTGGTATTATCCGAGTGTTCAAATCACCACTCTCTCATAAAAAAACAATGGCCCATATTTATAGGCCATTGCTCGTGCTAAACGCCTTGTCAATAACAAGGGTATATGTTTAATGTTATGGGAGAAGGGCGTATGGACCCGCTTCACCACTTTCTACTTCCGTGTTTTGTTCAACAGTTTGGGTGAACGGATTTTCAAACAACTGATCAGAAGTATCAAACCGTGCCCGTGTTTCATAGTCTGAACCGGACCCAGTATCAGTAAGGGCCAAGATAGTGCTTTCTTGCACAGTACGAATTTCTGCTAGACGCGATCTAACCTGATCAAGGTTTCCAGGCGCACCAAAACGGTCAAAACCAGAAAGCGTTTTTTGTTGTTTCTCAACCATAACGATAATGTGATCGTTCCGCTCGATGGCATCGATTTCTCGATCAAGTTGCCACAACTGTGTTCTGTATGTTTCATATTCGCGTTCAATATTTTCAAGAACCTCACCAAGCCTGCTTTCTTGTTCGTGCAACAATTCCATTTGTCTTCGGTCAGAAGCAAGCCGATCCTCGTAATTTGCTCGTACAGTGCGGATTCTGCGACCCTCAACATACGCCCCATCAAGGTTGTATCGGACACCCTCAAATCGAATCGACGCGACACCACCATCAACATGGGTCATTGCCTCGGCATCTTCAACAAGCATGCGAAGTGCGTCTAAATCTGCAGTAGTTAATTCTACAACCCGAATGGAAATTTTTTCGTCCCGCTCGAACTGAAGCAACTGTTGACGCAGTTTGGCAACCTCACCCCGAACCTCAGCAATTCTTGATGGATACTCTTTTGCTAATTCGTCGAGTTGTCGCCTCAGGGCAACAGGATCATCAACTAGATTTTCAACAACGGTGTTTGCCTCTTGGCGTAATTGATCAATACATGCCAGGACCCGCTGTGGTCCAACAAGAATAGTGATACCCCCAACGGCTAATCCCCCAATTATTCCCCAACGAACAATAAATCTCGATGTGGCGCCCATGGCAACCTCCTTATGTTTCATTAACTGCACAAAAACAATTTCTGCACAAAAGAGTAATTAGGAACCCAAGCGGGAAAATTTCACAAATCCATAAAATTCTCATCTACCTTCTACCAATAAGTAAGATGTGCCAATGAACGCCCTCACAACAAGCTTTGTGAAGCGCCTCCGCGATCGAGACGAGGCGGCGTGGTTTGAATTGTGGCAGGATTTTGGTCCTGCTATTCGTTTTCAATTGAAAAAGTGGGGAAGGGGGCGCGTGGGCGCAGAAACCGTTCAGGATCTTACACAAGACACGCTTGCAGAACTCTCAAAATGCATTGAGAGATACGACCCAAACCGCGGTGCCCGCTTTAGTACGTGGCTCCTTACCATCGCAAAATATAAACTAGGTGATGAAATGGATACAAGGAACGCCCTTAAAAGGGGTGGAGGAGTAAAACCACTCTCTCTTGACGAACGTATCGATTCATCATCATCCCAGCCAAGGGTAGATGAAATTTTCGAGCAAAGAATGTTTGGTGCAAAAGTTTGTTCTGCAATCCGAAGAACAGAGACAGAAGTTGATTTTCTTCATTTTCAGGTTTGGCGCATGCGTGTACTAGACAACTATGTAGGAAAAGATATAGCTTCTCAGTTAGGCATAAGCGAACCAACAGTGAGCAGGCACGTGGCAAAAGTGCGCAACCATCTTCGAGAAACAATTATGAACGTAGTAATGCAATACAGTTTCACACCCGAGGAAGAAAAAGAAATGTCTACGTTTGGTGTATCAAAAAACGATACATCTTTTGATGAAGCCGTGTGCGAAACCTACCACCAACACCAACTATTATTAGAAAACGAAAGTGTGGGGGACTAAGAATGGTCACGGCTTTGTTTACATGTTTTGGAACAGTTGTGAGTCTCGTTGGAGCAGTCATTTTGTTTGTGTATTTTATAGTTCCAGCTCTCGGGTTAATATTTACATTCATAGGAAGACTGTTTAGGTTTGTGTGGCAAGCACTTCGTGACGCGCTGTTGATACCTATAGCCCTGTTTGTAGGCATAATAAAAATGATTCGCGCTGTTATTTACGTTGTTCTTGGTCGTTGGGATGAAGTCCATACAGAAACAACTTTTGCAAAACTGCGCTTTTTTGAGGCGTATAATCGCACCATATCCTTTTGTATTGACAACCCGCTTCAGTTGTTTGGAATTAAACCACCAAACAAAACGCAGGAACACGCGGTTGTAAAACAAGTTCAAGAATTTGTTGGAACTAAGTCTCGCCCCAAAACACTATTCAGCGGATACTCAATTACTGGAACCCTTCCATCTGGCGGAAGTGGCGCAAAGTTGTATGTAGCAAAATCGACTGACTCCGGTGTTGAAGTAGTGATCAAGCATTTTGATATTGGTTCTGGGTCTCAATTGCCACAAATAGTAAGAGAATCTAAAGCAATGGAGTGCGCAAAAAAACTAGGTCTTATTGTTGAGCACCACCTTGATGACCAGAGTTTTTGGTATGCGATGCCGTTCCACAATGGCGACCACCTAGGAATAATCACCAATTCACTTCATGCTCAATCCAAAAAACTTTCTCACGACCAGTTCAAAACAATACTTTGGCACGAACAAGATTTACTTCGCACACTAAAAACATATCACGACGCTGGGCTTTGGCACAAAGACGTGAAGCCAGACAACATCATTATTCACGGCGGTTCAGCACACCTTGTAGACCTCGGTCTGATAACACCACTTGCTTCTGCCATGACCCTAACAACCCACGGCACCGAATATTACAGAGACCCAGAACTTGTGCGCCAAGCAATGCGTGGCGTAAAGGTCCATCAAATTAACGGTGCAAAGTTTGATGTATATGGCGCTGGCGCGGTGTTGTACTTTATGTTGGAAAACACGTTTCCTGCTCACGGTGCTCTGAGCGATTTTAATACACAAAGCCCAGAAGGATTACGATGGATTGTAAGAAGGGCAATGTCAGATTACGACAAAAGATATAACTCTATTGAGGAGATGTTAAAAGATGTAGAGTCAGTCTTAAAATCCAAAAACATTGGTTCGGTGCGCCCAGCCGACCTCCCATCAATGCACGGAGCAGAAGTTGCCCCTGAAATACCATCAAGCACACATCGGCGTCTTCCACGATCAACACCATCAACTGGCGGTGGGCCATTTCCAAAAAAACAACACAAAACAAATCCTCTAGGCTTAGTTGTATTGGTGCTTGCAGTTTTTGTAGGAGTAGCTTTGGTTACCAACAAAAACAACACAGACCAGCGCACCGAATCCACCCAGACCGTGATCCACGAAATTCACCCCCCAGACGGCATGGTTCTAATTATTAATGAACTGCACAATTCTCTTGCTAACAACATACACAAAGAGGCTTCTAACAAAATAGCAGAGCTAGGCGTTGCGGGTTGGGAGCTGGTTAATAATCCAGAGATAGAGGCAAGGGTTAGAATATTGTTACCACCCGACCCAACCACATCACCAATCCCAAGCCACAAATTAAACAACGAAAATTTAGCCGGCGTTCTTCTTATTCAAGAGGGAACAGAATCAAACCCACTGTTTTATTTTATTGACCAAAACGGTTCACGCCCCTTACCCTAAAATATAGGGATGGAACCCCAACAAGTTCTACTTATAGCCACAGCGGTTTTATGTATGGCGGCTATCTATTCAACTGTTGGGCACGGTGGTGGCTCGGGTTATCTCGCGGTCCTTGCGATTGCTGCCATTGCACCAGAGCAAATGCGATCCACGGCTCTCTTGCTTAATGTAGTAGTTTCTTCTATCGCAACTTGGAAATTTGCATCGACAGGTACTTTTCGGAAAGATTTGTTTGTTCCTCTTGTTTGCGCAAGTATTCCAGCCGCTTTTTTAGGTGGTTACATAGATTTGCCATCTCACGTGTACAAACCAATTGTTGGCGCGGTGTTGCTGTTTGCAGCGATTCGTTTATTTATTCCAATTAAAGGAAACGAACAAACCAAAAAACCTATGTTGTGTGTTGTTTTGGTGGCTGGAATCGTTATTGGTTTCTTCAGCGGAACAATTGGGATTGGTGGAGGAATATTTTTAAGTCCACTTGTGTTGCTAATTGGTTGGACAACAGCAAAACAGACAGCAGCCATCAGCGCACCGTTTATATTAGTGAATTCAATTTCCAGCTTGGGTGGAATAGCACTAGATAACACAGGTCTCCCAATTGACTTAATGTTTGTAGCCCCTCTGGCAATCGCTGTCGTTATTGGTGGTTTTGTTGGCGCTACTTACGGTAGTAAAAAACTTGGCCACCAAGGTCTCCGAACCGTACTTGGCGTGGTTTTACTAATTGCGGCTGGAAAGATGTTTTTATCTGTGCAAGGCGATTTGAACCAAGAATCCGCCGATGCGATAAAATCTACACATGAATAATAAATCTACCAAACTTCGAGAAGCAATGAAACAGGGAGCGGTCATGTGCCCGGGGGCATGGAACGGGCTAGTTGCTTCAGCTATTGCACAAGCGGGTTTTTCAGCTTGTTACATAAGCGGCGGAGCAACGGCGAACGCTTCGGGATATCCAGATGTTGGTCTTATTACGCTTTCTGAGATGTGCAAAACAATTCGCGAAGTTTCAGACGCAAGCAAACTTCCCGTCGTTGTAGATGCAGACACGGGTTATGGAGAACTAGAATGTATTGCCCGAACGGTTGTTGAATACGAACGGAACGGCGCATCGGCTATGCACATCGAAGACCAACAATTCCCCAAGCGATGCGGGCACCTAGATGGCAAAACACTGGTGTCCCAATCTGCAATGTGTGAAAAAATAAAAACAGCATCAGAAAATCGCCTATCACCAGAGTTTGTTCTTATAGCAAGAACAGATGCGCGAGGCGTCGACGGTATTGAGTCTGCAATCGAACGAGGCATAGCATATCGAGAAGCTGGCGCAGACATGATTTTTCCAGAAGGTTTGCGCAGCGAAAACGAGTTTGCAGAGTTTGGTAAAAAGTGTCCAGGGCTTCTTCTTGCAAACATGACAGAGTTTGGAAAGACACCACACATTACAACAAGCCGATTTGAGGAGCTTGGGTACGACCTAGTTATTTATCCAGTTACGTTTCAACGTGTTGCCATGCGTGCAGTCACAGGTTGTTTACAACAACTCTTTCAAAACGGTTCCGCCCAGGGATTTGAACAACAGATGCAAACAAGGCAAGAACTGTATGACCTTCTTCACTATGTTCCAGGCGAAGAGTGGCGTTTCTCAAACAAATAAAAAAAGCATCAACTGTCCTGTTTTGGTAGAATACAGGATTCAAATTCCTTCTATAAAGCCCTTTTGTTTGGAGTAACACAGATGACACAAACCCAAGATTCACCCAAAAAACAAACAGACCAACGAGGGTTGGCAGGGCAAACAATCGGCGACACCTCTGTGTGTTCAGTAAATCAAACACAACTAATCTACCGAGGGTATGAAATTGCAGATCTCGCCGAAAACGCTACGTTTGAAGAAGTTTCATATCTTCTGCTTATGGGGCACAAACCAAACACAGAAGAATTAACAACATTCTCGAAAGAACTTGCTTCGCTACGAAATATTCCAGACCATGTTCGTGATGCCATTGTTCAGATTGCTCACAGATCCCCAACCGCCCACCCAATGTCAGTATTGCGAACAGCAGTTTCATTGCTGTCACACGGTTGCCCTTCGTGTGAGGACAATTCCCCAGAGGCAGAAATAGAAAAATCAAAATATCTTCTTGCAAGAATTCCTACCTGCATAGGTGTCCACCAAATGGCACTTGATGGTAAAGACCCAGTTGAACCAGACCCCAGCCTAAGTCACGCTGCAAACCTGCTGTGGTGTTTGACGGGGAAAAAACCACACGAAGCGGCCGCAAAAGTTATGGACGTTTCCCTTATTTTGTATGCTGAACACGATTTTAATGCATCAACATTTGCGAGTCGTGTCATTGCATCTACAAACAGCGATATGCATTCATCTGTTTGTGGGGCTATTGGCGCTCTCAAGGGCAACCTTCATGGTGGCGCCAACGAGGCCGCAATGGAATTGCTCGCAGAGATTATGGAAGCGTTTGAACGCGGGACTTCTGTTGAAGCATATATGAAACACGCATTTGAAACCAAAAAGAAACTTATGGGTTTTGGTCACCGTGTATATAAAAACGGCGATCACCGTGCTGGGATTCTTCGTGGGTGGGGACTCAAGTATGCGCAATCGGCAAACACAGAGGCCCAAAAATGGTTTGATTTAGGAGACGAAGTGCAAGCAATTATGCTTCGTGATAAAAACATTCACCCGAACGTGGACTTTCCTTGTGGGATGACGTATTTTGCGCTTGGAATTCCAGTGCAACAATACACACCGATTTTTGTAGCTTCTCGAGTTACAGGATGGTGCGCGCACATCATGGAACAACACCAAAACAACCGCATCATCAGACCGCTTGCAAGATATACAGGACCCGAACTCCACAACTGGAACGATTAATATGCCCGTACAAAAAATAGCAGTTATTGGCGGGGGAACTATGGGAAGTGGTATTTCCCTAACAGCAGCAACACATGGTATACAAGCAGTTGTTGTTGATATAAACGAAGACCAACTAGAACGCGCAAAAAAATACCACATAAAACAAATTGACCGATCTGTCGAAAAAGAGCGATTGTCAAAAGAAGAGGGAGATATTGCCCTTGAAAAATTAAATTACGTTTCGACCATGCAAGAAGCAAACGATGCTGATTGGGTTGTGGAGGCTGCTACCGAGAACATCGATATTAAAAAATCCATCTTCATTCAAATGGCAAAAAACTTCGGTGAAAATGTAGTTCTTGCAACAAACACGTCTTCGATTTCAATAACAGACCTTGCCGCCGCTGTTCAAGGTGCTGAGCATCGAGTTATTGGGATGCACTTTTTTAACCCAGTTCCAATAATGAAACTCGTCGAGGTTATTAAGGGCAACAAAACAAGCGAAGAAACAACACTTGCCACCCTACAACTTTCTGAGTCCATGGGAAAAATTCCAGTTCCAGCCAACGATTTCGCTGGATTCGTTTCGAACCGTGTACTTATGCCCATGATCAATGAAGCCTTTCACGCTTGGTCAGATGGTGTCGCACGACCAGAAGACATTGATTCTATTATGAAGCTTGGCTGCGCATTCCCAATGGGCCCACTTCGTCTCGCGGACTACATCGGTCTTGATGTATGCAAAGATATTATGATGGTGATGTATAACGGTCTTGATGAAAACCCAAAATATCTACCCAATAAAAAACTTACAGAACTTGTAGATGCCGGACACCTTGGCGACAAATCGGGGCAGGGCGTATATACCTACGCTAACGGATAAAAAATGAAACAACAATCACCAACGCTCCTTCGTTTTCCAGGAAGTTTGCTTTGGCTTCTTCCGTTGATTGGATTGTTGCTCCTTTTTTGGAACACTGACACCGTTGGTTCGGTGTGGTGGTACATTGCTATTCCCGCTCTAGTCGCGTGTGTGTTGATAGAGTTGTTCACCACTGTTTGGTTTGGAATAACCATTTTGGTTCTGTTATTCTTTTATTGTTCAATTGGATCATCAGGTGTACCAATTAGTTTTGCAATCTGGGAACCATCTGCCTGGGTCAACTTGCGAGAAATGCCCGGTTTAGAAATGACCGAGTTCGAGTGGTTCCACTGGTGGCCATTCAAATGGCTTGTTGCAATACTCTGTTTAAACATGTCCATTGTGACAATACGGAGAATTCCACTGAACATATTGACTGCTGGGGTTTGGACAATTCATATTGGTGTTGTTGTGATGGTGATTGGGAGCGTTGTATATTTTTCTCAAAAAATTGAGGGCGATGTTCTTGTATCAAGAAGGAACGTTGTAATCCAAGTTCAAGGCGGGGATCCCGTTTCAATGGTTGTAACCCCATCAAACACCATTGAAATTAACGGAACATCTTTTGCCATTACAGACATCAACCCAAACTGGGAACTTCTGTCCGGTGACGATATTGGCAAAAAAACCTACGCAGTAACAATTTCGGTTGACTCACAAGATGAGTCATTTATGAGACAACTTATTGCGGGATATCCAGAGTACACGGAAGATATTATTAGGAGTGACGATCCGGACCAACCAATGTCGCGAGCCAAAAATGTTCTAGGAACTGCTCTTGTTGATGAAACATTGCAAATGAGCCTTGAGTACGACGCAAAAGACACGTTCTACGTGACACAAAGCGGAGCGATTTACATTCGAGGACTTTCCTCTACCGGTGTACCAGAAACAGAATGGCAAGAACGTCCCATTTCAAAACTGCCTCGGTTTAATGATTATATTTCTGGCTACGATGAAGTAAGAACCCCCGGAACCCCTGAGGCGCATGCCCAAACAATTAACCCACTAACACTCCACGTACCACCCCAATCCGCAGACGACCCAATTGAAGGGGACATAATTGTCTCAAGCTATTTGCGATATGCGTTTATGGATTCTCAAACGACCGGAGGCGGTACCGAACTATTCCCGACCGTCTGGGTAACACTCCGCAAAGGTAACGAAGCAGTTCAATCACTTGAGATGTATGCGTTTGACCCACAGTCAAGTACCGCAGATGTTTCACTCATGACGTACAAGTGGCTTACCAACGAAAACGAACTGAACACATTAAAAAAATCTCTTTCTGCAACACTGTTTGCAACAGTTGGTGGTGAACACATCCCACTTCAGATTACCAACAATCCAGAATTTCAACCAATTGGTGACTCAACATTTTCCTACCGAATACAATCAATTCAAAACAACCTTGCTATTGGGAATAATTTAGTGTCCCTTGCTCAGGTTGAGCTGAAAAACGGTGAAAAAACATGGGTGCGCTGGGTGTTTGATAGCCCAGAAATGAATCGAGACGTTGTTGAAGGCAAAGACCACGATGGTGCAAACTTTATTGACGATACCATAACAATGGAGTATTCACCCGGCTCGGCACCCATCACGATAGTAGGAGGAATAGAAGATGGTAAACATCTTCTTCTTACTGCGCTTACTGGCGATGAACCAACAGAGACAGTTATGGAGGTTGGTTCAGTAATTAATCTCACACCAGAAGTAACAATCACACTCGATAAAGCGGAAGCGTATGCAAGAACGGTTACTAAACCAACCATTGTTCCCGCTGTTCAACGCGACCCATCAGCAAGCAATATGTACTCGATGGTCCAAGTTGTAATTCCATCACCAGATGGCACAAGCACAGTTTGGTTGCCATACCACCACTACCCATTTGAATCAGAACAAGACGCTGTTCGCCGATTTCAGTTTAAACCAACAGCACTCCAATTACCAAACGGGAAAATAATAGAAATGATGTTTTCTCGAAGAAGCGCAAAATTAGACGCACCCGTTGTCCTTGACTCTTTTGAAGTAGACTCACACCTTGGTGGTTTCACAGGAAGAACCTCAAGTATTCTGAACTGGAGAAGTCTTATTAAATTCCTCGACGGTTCTGAAGACACAATTGCAGTAAGCGTGAATGATCCAAAACCACACGGCGACTTTTGGTTTTTTCAATCACAATGGGATCCACCAGACCCCGCTTCGCAGGGGCTGAACTACACGGTGCTTGGCGTAGGAAATAGACACGGCATTTTCCCAATGTTGTTTGGCTGTTGTTTAACTGTTGCTGGAATGGTTTGGGCGTTTTATGTGAAGCCAACAATTAAACGTAAACGCCAACAGGCTGCATACACCGAGGTGGCATCATGAAAACACTTTTTGCATTTATTCTGGCATTAATATGTTCAACCACCCTATTTGCCCAACCATCGGAATTTGCCAAGTCGGTCGACATGTCTCCACTGAGTGACAACGTTGCTGTTTTCACGGACGGTCGCGTAAAGTCATTTGAAACTTTTGCGAGATCTTATATGCCCTACATCATGGGCTCAAAAAGTTTTGAAGGTCAAGCTGTTTCGTTTACGTATTTTGACATGATGATTCTTCCCGAACGGTATTACGGTCAAGATATTATTTATGTTAAACACAAGGGTCTTCGGGCTGCAATTATTGGGGAAGTTGACATAACCGATCCACAAACGAAAGAACGTATGGATCGGTTTATGAAAACAGGCCTAGTCTCTCGCGAAGTGTTGCAGAGCCAAACCGTGTCAAAACTACTCAATTCTCTTAGGAAAGACGTGCGAAGGTTCGCAACTCCAATTGAAGGGATAAGCGGAGCAATGGGCGCAAGTGACCCAAGATCACTTTGGGGCTCTTTAAAACTAATACCACCACCGTCAGGATCGTTTAACCAACCATGGTCCACGCTTGAGGGCGCCGAAGATCAAAATATTATTGAATCGTGGCGAAGGTTGACAGAGGCTTGGCAGGATGGAAACGCAGACGAGGTGAACGTAGAACTTAAACAACTAGCGGTGCTAATACCCGCACTCGCAAAGGGTTCAGATATTTATCCAAGCCCCTCAAAACTATGGCTTGAAAGTATTTATTTTCGTATGGGAAACTTCACAAGTATTTGGTTGGTATATCTAGTAAGTGTAGTTTTACTATTGATGGCATTTGTGTACAGATTTAAACGTGTTGGGAATATTGGACTGTTTATTTTTACAATTGCAGTTCTTCTTAATACTTTGGCTGTTGTATGGAGATGGTATGTTTCAGGTCGATATCCAAACACAAACATGTTTGAGGCAATTACCACCGCAGCTTGGATGGGTGGAGTGTTCGGTGTCTTTATGGAATGCTTTGTTCGTAAAACAGCAATGAAATACATCTTTGCGCTGGGGTCAGGCATTGCCGCAATGGTAGCCCTGCTCGCAGTACGGCTGTATCCTCTGGAACTGAACCCACAGGTATCCAACAAAATGCCAGTTCTTCATGATATTTGGCTTTATATACACGTGAACTTTATAATCTTTGCATATTGCTTAATCTTTGTAGCGGCCGTTTGTGCAATCATTTATTTGATACGAAGAATTGTGCAAAAAACCAAACACCAAAACGGAAAACAAGATTATGCACGTGCAGGTGGCGTGGCATCACTTGTTGAGGTTCGGCCAGACAAAAAGGGCGGAACCACGCCCGCATTAAAAAGCAATATGGGCTCGGTTCTTGATGGAGCAACCATGATTTTGGTTGAACTATCCTTTATCTTGCTTTGGGCAGGAATTGTGATGGGCGCAATTTGGGCAGACCACTCATGGGGAAGACCGTGGGGGTGGGATCCAAAAGAAGTGTTCGCACTGAATACATTTTTGATATTTGTTGTGCTTATCCACGCACGAATAAAAGTGCAAGACAAAGGTCTTTGGACGGCATGGCTCGCTCTTCTGGGATGCGCAGTTATGCTTTTTAACTGGATTATTATTAACTTTACAATCTCCGGACTACACTCTTACGCTTGATATGAACACAATTGTCATTCAAACCGAAAACCTACCACAAGAATGCAGCGATTGGCTGGCAAAACGGTGCGAACTTCATATGTGTCCACCAGAATCGTTGCGGTTCAAAGAGCTGCTTCCAAAAGCAAACGGATTAGTAATCAGAACATATACAACGGTTGACAGAAAAATGTTAGAGCAAGCACCAAACCTACAAGTGGTTGGCAGGGCGGGCGCTGGAGTGGACAACATTGACCTAGTTGCATGTAAAGAAAATTTCGTAACGGTTGTACACACGCCCGACGCAAACAGTGAATCGGTAGTTGAGTTTGTTATTACAACAATGCTTACGGCAATTCGCAACACCGTTCCCATTACCTCTAGCCTTCATCAAAAAGAATGGAACACCCTTCGCGACACATCAATGACCCAAAAAGAGTTTAGCGAAACAACTGTTGGGATAATTGGGTTTGGTCGGATAGGAAGCAGGTTAGGAAAAATGGCAAATTCTATGGGTTTTCGTGTTGTTTTTAACGACCTCCTAGACGTAGACCACACCCACGGTTGCAAACAGGTGGATATGGACCAACTTTTGAGAGAAAGCGATGTGGTTTCAATTCACGTAGACGGTCGAACAGAGAATAAACACCTGTGTGATAATGAGATGTTTGAAAAAATGAAACCAAACATGGTTTTTATAAATACGGCACGGGGATTCATTGTTGACACGTACGCACTTACACACTTTTTAACACACCACCCATCAGCCTTTGCAATTCTTGATGTTCATGACCCCGAGCCAATCACCCCTCAGTACCCAGTGTTACATATTCCAAACGCAATTTTGTATCCACATATTGCGTGCAAAACAAAAAGAGCTACGGTAAATATGGGTTGGGTTGTTCGAGACATTGACGCAGTTCTTCGTGGCAGCAAACCAAAATACCCAACAACTTAGCTCCAGACAAGAACCCGCATCAATAAATAATACTGGGTCAACGTTACGACGATCGGAACAAGAATCGAAACGCAATACCAAAACACCCGTTTCCATAAAACAAGCTTGTCAAATTTTTTCTTGCACCTCCACACAACATAAAAAACCCCGCACAGAACGATAAAAAACAAGGCAAATAGGTAAAACAGATTCGATACTACAAATCCGGCGTTGCTGTTGAACATTCCAACAACCACCAAAAATAACCTATCAAAACAAACACCAATGGTTATTGCCGTGCTCACAACCAAGGCATGCCAAGGCGAAAAACGAAATGGGCTAAAGACACCCACAACCAACCTAGAACCACACTCTGGGCACCTTTCGCTTGACGGATTTTTGAGTTGATATCCGCAATATGGACAAGGACCATTGAATTTGCTTAGGAATTCTCCGGTTAGTTTTTGCTTCCGGTCAATCATAGACATAGTATGATTCCGTTTTATGAAAGATGTGACTTTATGACCACAATTACCAAAATTCATGCAAGACAAATCCTTGACTCAAGAGGAAACCCCACCCTTGAATGCGAAGTGACACTTCAAAGTGGTGGCTTTGGCAGGGCAGCAGTTCCAAGCGGGGCAAGCACCGGCGAACACGAAGCGGTTGAGCTGCGAGATGGCGGACCATTGTGGTGTGGCAAGGGGGTGCAAAACGCTGTCGCTAACATCAATGGACCGATTGCAGATGCAGTAATTGGACTAGATGCTAGTGACCAAGTTAGTGTTGACCAAACAATGATTGCCTTAGATGGAACTCCCAATAAAGGCAACCTTGGAGCAAACGCGCTTCTTGGAGTTTCTATGGCAACAATACATGCAGCCGCAAACAATTCGGGTGTTCCACTTTTTGCTTACATCAACCCAACCTCGAACACCATTCCCATTCCTATGTTTAATATATTAAACGGCGGAAAACACGCAGATAACACGGTAGATTTTCAAGAATTTATGATTCAACCAAAAGGGTTTGATACATTTACCGAAGGGTTGCGTGCTGCAGTAGAAATTTATCACACATTAAAAAATGTATTACACGATAGAAATATGTCCACAGCCGTTGGTGATGAGGGTGGCTTCGCACCAAACCTTGCTGATAACGAAGACGCTCTTAAGGTTATTGAAGAAGCAGTAGACAGGGCGGGTTATTTGTGGGGAGAACAAATATTTGTTGCACTTGACCCAGCAACAAGTGAACTTGTAACTGAAGCTAGAAAAATAGGCAAGGAAGGATACCGATTCTTTAGCAGCGATCCAGACAAAATACTATCTTCGTCAGAAATGATTGATCTTTGGGCGGACTGGTGCAACAGGTACCCAATCTGTTCAATTGAAGACGGGCTTGGAGAAGACGATTGGTCTGGCTGGAAGGCACTTACTGGTCGTCTTGGAAACACAACCCAACTTGTTGGCGATGATTTATTCGTAACGAACCCAACATTTCTTGAGAGGGGAATAGTCGATGGATGCGCAAATTCTATTCTGGTGAAAGTAAACCAGATTGGCACCCTTACCGAAACGTTTGCCGCAGTAGATATGGCGCATCAAAACAAATATTCTGCTGTGCTTAGCCACAGAAGCGGTGAAACAGAAGACACAACGATTGCAGATATTGCCGTTGCAACAAACTGTGGGCAAATTAAAACTGGCGCACCATGTAGGAGTGACCGTACCGCAAAGTACAACCAGCTAATTCGAATTGCAGAAATTCTTGGCGACAATGCAAAGTACGGTATCTAAACATGTCATCAAAAACCAGCAAGATGGTTTTTTGGAGGTTCGTACAACTGCCGTTTATTTTGTTTTCTGTGTATACAATCACGTTTTTATTAGCTTGGCAAATTCCAGGAAACCCTCTTGAAAAAGAAGGCCGCCGACCTCCACCAGAAGTTGTTAAAGCGATGGAATCGCAATACAACCTAGACAAACCCATCGTTTTTTATGGTGAGTATGCGTGGGACGCCTCTGGGCTTGCTTGGGTTTTTGGCGATCATTCTGGACCAGTGTTTAATCTTGGACCAAGCCTTCGTCACGAAAACTGGACCGTAAATGATATTTTGGTTTCACAACTACCCGTCTCGATGACCCTTGGGCTTCTTGCAATTGTGCTTGCCCTTTGTATAGGTACCACGGCGGGAGTGTGCAGTGCGCTTCGGCCAGGCACCTGGTTAGACGCAATAGCAATTGGTATTTCTGTTGTTGGTATTAGCCTTCCGGCGTTTGTTGTTGGAGTAGTATTATTGATTGTCTTTGCTGTTTGGCTTCAGTGGTTCCCAATCAGTGGATGGGGAACCTGGAGACATCTGGTGCTGCCATCACTAGCGCTTAGCCTTCCCTTCTCTGCGTATATTGCACAACTCACTCGAGCAGGAATGCTTGAACAGATGAAGAGTGACCATATACGAACTGCTCGAGCGAAAGGGTTGCCAGAGTACAGGGTTGTTCTTAAACACGCGCTTAAGAACGCATTTTTGCCGGTTTTGAGTTATTTAGGACCGGCAACAGCCGCAGCAATGACGGGATCTTTCGTTGTCGAAAAAGTGTTTGCCGTTCCAGGGATTGGGACACATTTTATTGACGCTGTTCTTGGCAAAGACATAACAGTATTAATGGGAATAGTGCTAGTGTATTCTTGTATGCTTGTATTGTTCAATCTTCTAGTAGATGTGACGTATCAGTTTTTTGATCCGCGCCCAACCTAACTTGAGGCACTGTAACTCGCCAAAGGTGTTGTACTAATCGCGGGTGTGCAGTTAGCCCGTGTATCTTTTCTGGATCATACATAGACAATTGTAACAATTGGCAGATAACAAGCATTGGCACTTCTTCTGTAAACAAACGTTCTTCAATATCTCGCAACATTGCATACCGCGCCTGTTGGTTACGTTCTTGTTCTGCTTGGTAAAGTTCTTTATCTATTTCAGAATTCGAATACCCACGATCATTGTTTCCATTTTTGGTTTTGAAAATATCCAAAAAAGTGGTTGGGTCACCATAATCTCCATACCACCTTCCACGAGCAACCATGAAGTTTCCAGACCGTAAGTCGGCACTAAAAAACTTGTTGTCAGTTCCACGTAAAGAAACATCGATACCCAGGTTGTTTTTCCATTGATCACGAAGCGAAAGCGATATCCATTTATATCGAGGTGTATTTGTTGTGTATAACAAATCTACCGTTGGAAACCTGTTTCCATCAACATCCTCAACAAGCCCATCACCATTTCGGTCAACCCAACCAGCATCAGCTAACTCTTCCCGCGCCCTGTCCACATCGAACCCCAAACCAACGACTTGTCCATATCCTTTGATGGAGTTCGGTGGAACAATGCTAGTAACAACGGGCTCTCGAAGCCTAGTTGCATAATCAACAATAGCCTGCCTATCTGTTCCAAATACAAAGGCACGCCGGACGCCCGCGTTTTTGAATGGATTGTTGCTTCCGTCCTGAAGAGTATCACGGCAATTAAAAGAAAAGAAGTCTGTTCCAAAGGTGGGTGTCGCATGAATGTTTGACCGTTCTCCACGATCTTTTTCAGCCAACATATCCACTTGGTAATCCACATTCACACCGTTAAGCCAATCTATCTCACCACCCTCAAAAGCAAGGACAGCGGTGTTCGAATCGGTGATAGTAAGTGCTTGGATGCTCTTCACACCAACATGTTGACGTGAGTGGTACATTGGATTGGCCCGCAACCACATATCTCTTTTGTAACGCCAATCTTCTAAAACAAAAGGCCCATTTCCCACAATCGTTTCTGGTCTTGCCCAGAAATATTGTTGAGTAATTCTTCCAGTGTCTTTATCCACGTCGATCCATTTTCGTTTCGATATTGGTGGTGGTTCAACATTGTTCCACCCATCAGTAATAGCTAATTTTGACGGTTCACCCCGAACATCCCAGCCCTCAACAGACGGTTTATACACTGGGCTACACACAGCCAATGCTAACTGGTCTAAAAAATAGGATATAGGTCGGTCAAGTTCAACAACGAGCACATAATCGTTTTTGGCAGTGATTTTTACCATACGGTTAAAGACATCTTCAATCTCTTCAATAGTGAAAACAATATTATTTTCTAATTGTTCGGTACGCCAATCCCAAAAACCTTTGGCCCCAGAAATCGAAAAAAAGAAACTCGAGTAATCAGAAGAAGTGTCTGGAGTAAGTAAACGCATCCAAGAATAAACAAAATCGTATGCAGTAACCGAAGCCCCATTGCTCCACCTTGCATCTTTTCTTAAATTAAACGTGTATGTTTTCCCGTCGTCAGAAACATTAAAAGATTCTGATGCCGCTGGTTCTATCGAAAAATCTTCCGTGTTCCACCGAACAACCCCCTCGTATAAACAATATGCAATTTGCATATCATTCAACCAACTCATCCGCTGAGGATCAAGGGTAAACACATCTCCGCGATTTACAAAAACAAAATCGGCTCTAGGTTTTTGTGAAGAAAAACTAGTGAGGAAAATCAAACCCGCAACACAAACACCAATAACGGTGAATATTCGGTACATCAAAGTTACTGGTTAGATTTCCATGATTCTACTAGTTTGAGGATGTCAGAATAATTTTCCTCGTTCCAAAGCTCGCCCACGTTTACCCCACCACCAACATTAAGACCCATTGAAATCAACAGGCCCGCAGAATGCACAGCTCTGCCGTATGCATCAAACAAATCATCTTCATGCGCGAGTGGATTGTTTGCAGCATTTTCAACAAAAACAACAAGAGGGGGGATGATGCTGTTAAAAGTGTCCGCCTTTACTTGCTCATTAATTCCAGGTTCGTTGAGTTGTAACCTAAGCGATGGCAACACAAGCGAGAGTGATTGAACACGTTCATCAGCCTCAAGAGCATCTACGGATGCGAGCAATTTTTCAAGAGCACTGGTCTGTAGCGAAAAAGAGAGTTCAGCCATCTCATCGCGTTGGCTTCTGTCTAATCCAGGTATCGCTTGCAACGCAGCAAGTGAATCGAACTGTCTTGAGAGCACATACCAGACAGTTTCATTTGCGATGTAGGAGCAAAGAAGATTTGCATACCGCTCTACACGATTTTGGGGTAACTCCCCAACGAGGAACGTAGTGCCAAGACCAATAGAAGCCCAGAGCCGCAAAGCGTCCCTGTTTTCAGTACTGGAATGTGCGTACTTTATTAAGAGTGAACATGCCTGCTCCGTGCCTAGTAGCGAGTAAACTTGCAAAGCATTTACAGCAGCCATTTCGTTGTCGTTATCCTTGCTGAGCAACGATTCGAATCCCTCTTTTAAATATTTTCCATAAAGAGATCTGCCATGAGGCGTCATTCGAGCAGTTTCATCAAAAGGACTAATAAGTTTTTTGTGCGCTCGCTCAAGAGTATCAGCGTCAGTTGTTAATAACTCTTCAGCCCAACCAATCGCAAATTTTTGGATTTTCAATTCATCTTCCTCTGTAATATTGCTTTCCCCAACGATATTGGAGATGCTTCTAGGCTGCGCAAAGGTAGCGGTGCAACAAAGTAAAGTAAGAATGGGTGTAATTAATAGTAGTTTTGACATAGGGATCCCTTGGGGGTGGATAGGCAGAATGACGAAATTACCACCCAAATGCAGATGTGTCAACGCCCAAGGTGCCGATGCTTTGGCGATGTGTTTAAAAAGAGGTGAAAACCCTGCTACAGTGCCCTTTAGGAACACAATTATATACCCATGATTCATCTTATCTCCACATACACTCTTGTTGCAGTCCTTACAACATCTGCTGTTTCGGCAAAACAACCCCAGCCATCCCCAACAACATCAAGCACTCTGCTTGCGGAAGAGCTAGTTCGCGTGGCGCATCAAGCAACGATGTCGGATCCTCTCAACACCGTTGCAATTGAAGCAGCAGTTGCGCTCATTACCGAAGCCTCGGTACTTTCTCCAGAAGATGTAACTATCTGGAGGTCTTTGCATGAAATTGCACAGATGGCCGACTTGCCAGATCTTTCACATTATGCAATTCAAAATCTTTTACGTGTCGCGCCAGTACAACCGTCAGCACAACTTGCTCGACTTCGCGATGTCATAAACAAAGCACAAACTCTCGACAAAAGAATGCAACTGTATGAGGTGATTTTGTCTCAAGAAAATCGGTCATCTCTTGACGGAACAGTGGCTGCAAGGTTGGCACTTGATGCAGCATATTTACAAAGGCAAGCAGGTAATGTTCCGCAATTCGCTCGCTGGCTAGCAGAATCTGTCGCCCGCGACCCTTCGTACCACGATGCAATGACTCTTGCGGCGGGTTTTTTTGGTGACGAGTCTGCAGATGTTTTTACACGCGCAGAATTACTAGCGGCCGCATCACTATCAAACATTAAAGACCAAACAACAATGATTGCACTTGCAGAATTTTTGATGGCGTTTGGAGATTACCAAGACGCAAAATATTTGTACGAGATTGTTTTAGGAAACCGTGCTAGTAGTCCAAGCGCAATTTCTGACACATTGCTTGCAGACATTGTGTTAAGTCAATGGGCAGCGGGTGACACTGTTGCAGCCATGACTACTCTGATGGAAAGGCAAACAGCCCACGACAAAACATTTCGTGCCCAAACAAAACGTCAGCAGCCCCGCCTCGACCCACTTGAATTAGCAAGAATTCACGCACCCCTAGTGCCCAAACTCGCCACTGTTCGGGCTGCTATTTATGCCTCACAAGACGATGCGGCACAAGCTGAAATGGCTCTTGAGTCAGCGATAAGTTCTATTATTTCCGTGTCAAAGATATATGAATCACAGGGCGAAGCAGCACTTATTAAGGTTGTTGAACTGTATATGCAAGCGGCATGGATTATGTTGTGGATGGGAGAGGGCGCCGAATCTGCAGAGATTTTTATCAAACAAGTTGAAACAGGTGCGATAATTCATCCCTCAGAAAGGCAGCGCCTTGAGGGCTGGATTGCTTTTAGAAAAGGCGATCTTTCTTTAGCTAAAACAAAACTTGAACCCATGAAACAAGACCCATCTGCAAAGATTGGCATGGCATTAATTTATCTAGAAGAGGGCAACAAAAAAGCCGCGGCTATTGAATTGCTATCCGTTGCAAAAAGCAATGGGGGCACCATTCTTGGAGTTTGGTCTAAAAACAAGTTAGAAAAAATAGTAGGAACACCGTTTCAGATTAGGTCTGAGATAGACCAACTTCAACAACTTATGTCGGGCGTACTTCAAACAATGAGCACACTTATCCACGACCCAAGACCACCAATTGGATTAGTAGTAGTTCCCGAATCCGTAACCCTATCTCCCTACGAGCCAATTTGGGTAAAACTGGAAATTACAAACAACGCCCCAGTGCCGATGATGATTGCAAGTAACGGACCGATTCAACCATTGGTATTGCTCGAGACAATTATTCCATCGTCAACAGAAAAAAGCCCACCGATTCCACCGATTGTTGTTCCAATAGACAACGAGCTGTCAATAAAACCACGCGGAAAAACATCTGTGTACATTGATCTTCGAAATTACTGGATTGGTGGGTTTCTAAATACACATCCCTTGCGTGGCGCATCATTTTCATTGCAAGCGATTGTTAATTTCATGGTTCGTGAAACAAAAGATAGACAAGGCGTTACATCGATGGTCTATGAACAAGGAAGACTTGGGCAACGGGCAACAACGAGCACTATTCGCGTCAACGGTATTCGCCTTACAGACAAGTGGCTTGAACAAGCGCTTGAAGACATTCAAGAAGTATCAGACACACAAGACCTCATTACGTTCGTACTCTTAACTTGGGCGGTTTCAGATGCTGTTTTTGTTGAAGTTGTTGAACCACTTATCACTCCACCACCGGGAGAAGAGGTTGTGCAACTAAAAGAGGGTGAGCGCCACCCAAACCAAGACAAAGCAATCACAACGCTTCTGACAACATTTCCTAAACTTAATCCAACAGACCAAGCGTGGGTACTTTCGACAATGTCAAACGACCCAACAATTGAAGCAGTCAAAGGAATGCTCAAAGAACCAAACAGTACAAAAGCGCAACTTGCGTGGATTATTCGATTCATAACACCAAATGTTCCAGACGAAGCTCTTGACGACTCACTACTTCTTTCTGCGTTGAAGTCCGACAACAAACAAGTTCAAAAAGTCGCGGTGTGGGTGTATGCTTGGGTGCAGCGTGTTGTAGATTTACGTAACAAGGTTCTTGTACAACCCCAATAATGATAAATTCGGCATCGTTTGAACAGTGGCGATACCATACCAAACATGAATAAAGAAACGCTAGCGAAGAGAATTGCCCAAACGGCGGTTTTACATGGAGAGTTTACACTTCGGAGCGGTCGAAGCAGTTCTTGGTATATCGACAAGTATCTTTTTTCAACCCAACCAGATATTCTCGCTTCTTTGGGTGAAATGTTTACTCAATATATTCCAAAAACAACAACACTCCTTGCTGGGGCTGAGCTTGGCGGGATCCCACTTGTAACCACTGCGTCAATGGCGTCGAATCTTCCGTGTATCTTTATTCGAAACCAAAAAAAGGATTATGGAACGGCACAGCAACTTGAGGGCGTGTTAAAACCAGCAGACAGGGTGGTAATAATTGAAGATGTTGCAACAACGGGCGGCCAGGTATTAGAAGCCGCTTCGACAATTCAGGAATCTGGCGCAACGGTTGAAGTTATTGTTGCTGTTATAGATCGCCAAGAAGGAGCTCGCGAAAACATTGAAGCCGCAGGGTTTGTTTTTGAGTCGTTATTCGTTTCGAAAGACCTAGGAATTTCCGAGGCAATTTCATAATGGAAATTACAAAGACACGCGTTCTTGTTGGGATGGAAATACACGTTGAACTTGCAACAAACAGCAAGATGTTCACGTCCGCACCAAACGCGGCAAACCCATCTAACTATGAAGCAAGCCCCAACACACTTGTAGATCCTCTGGTTATGGCACTTCCGGGATCGCTTCCTGTAATTAACAATCGGGCTGTTGCAATGTCGATGCGAGTTGGCCTGGCGTTGAATTGCACCGTTTCAAAATTTACAAAATGGGATAGAAAAAACTATTATTACCCCGACCTACCCAAGGGGTATCAAATTAGCCAATTCGACAAACCACTCTGCGTTGGTGGTGTTCTTGAGATTGAGGTCGATGGTGTCAAAAAGCCCATTGGAATAACACGCGCACACCTCGAAGAAGACACGGGAAAACTTGGGCACGAATTGCCCGGTGGCGCCCACTATGACGGTTCACTGGTTGACCTAAACCGTGCAGGAACACCGTTGCTTGAAATTGTTTCAGAACCAGACATGTGTAGTGCCGAGGAAGCGGTTGCCTATGGTCGAGAAGTAAGAGATATTTGTAAGTATCTTGGCGTAAGCGAAGGAATTATGCAAAAGGGGCATATGCGATTTGAACCAAACATTAACGTGATTATCACAACAGAAGATGGTGAAGAACACGCAACCCCAATTGCAGAAATAAAAAACCTTAATTCGTTTAGGGCGCTTCATGGTGCAATTGAATATGAAGAGGGAAGACAAATTGAAGCGTGGAAAAAAGACGGAATTGAAATGGGACCCGGAGTTAAAAGTACCCGAGGGTGGGATGACCAAAAGTTCGAAACAATTCTTCAGAGAGAAAAAGAAGACGCGCACGACTATCGATATTTTCCAGACCCAGATTTGGTGCCATTAACAATTTCTCAAGAATGGATTGATGAGATTAACGATTCAATTCCAGAGTTGCCAGCGTCGCGCCGAGCTCGATACCAAACAGAATATAAACTTTCTGACAAAGACGTTTTGGCGATTACCGCAGAACCAGATCTTTGTTTGTTTTTTGAGTTGTGTGTTAAAGAATCAGACGATGGAACAGAGAGCGCAAAATGGTTATTAAATGCGGGAGCAAAACTTGCCAACGAGAGGGGGTGTCAGGTCGACACACTTGGCATCACCCCAGAACAAGTTGCGGGCATTATTGCGCTCCGAGGTTCAAACTGTATTGGTTCATCAGCAGGAACCACTCTATTTTCTCTTTTGTGCGACTCTGATCAAACAGCAGATTCGGTTGCTGAAACGGCGGGGCTTCTGCAGGTAACAGACGAAAACGCTTTGACTGAATGGGTTCAAGCGGCAATTGAAGCGCAACCACAAGCGGCAGACGACATCCGTAATGGAAAAGATGCAGCAATTGGAAGACTTATAGGCGATGTGATGAAACGATCTGGAGGATCGGCAGATGCCAGCGCAGTTCGCGCACACATTATTTCAACCCTCCGCCAATAGGAACTACTTATGTTTTTACCAATAATTGCTTCTGTAGTTGTGTCTCAAACAATTACTCCACTTCACACATACAACAACCTAGAGAATGGAATAATGGTCAAAATTGATTTGGCTGAAGACTTTGATACTGCGAGTCTTGTGTTGCTAGATAATGAAAATAACCTTTTAGCACCACCAGCCACCGTTTCTAAAGGAACTCACGATCTCACAAGTAGAATTCCAGAGATAAAAAAAATTACCCAAGCAGTTTGGTTACAACTGTACATTAAACATACTGCGGTTGGCTCTTCGTATGTTATTCAGCCAATGACATCAAGAGAAGTTCCAGTTGTTGAGGAGGCAACACGGCCCGGCGGAAAAGCAACGTATACGAAAATTGTTGAATGGGAAGACGAAGCCGCAGAAGACGAACTCCCAACACCATACGTAAGTGGTTGGCGTGTGTATATGGATAAAGACGCAATGATGAAAACAAGTGAGGGCGACATCAGGGTAGCACTCCGCCCAGACAAAGCACCAAATACGGTTTGGAATTTTCGCGAACTTGCGAATGGCGGTTTTTATGAAAACACAACATTTCATCGCGTCGTTCCAATGACAAGTAAAGGAGACCCTTTTGTAATTCAGGGCGGAGATCCTACCGGATCAGGTTCTGGAGGCCCCGGTTACTGGTTGCCGATTGAGAATAGCGACCTCCCACATGATTTTGGTGTCATTTCAATGGCACGCGCAAGTGATCCTGATTCTGCGGGCTCTCAATTTTTCTTCTGTTTATCTCGCGAGGGCACAGCTAGGCTTGACGGACAGTATTGTTCTTTTGGTGAAACTGTTGAGGGTGATGACGTAATAAAAAAAATCGCTTCCACCCCGCTCGCAGACCCATCATCAGGAAAACCAGTTTCACCGCCAACAATTTATTCGATTACACTGGTTCCCGCAAAAGTTCGCGAAGTAAAGCAATAAATTTCGTTGTACCTTTAATTATCTAGGTGGTCGGTGTTATGAACAGCGCGCCATGTTCGCACAAGCATAAAACCATGTCCATGATAATCAAAAATTTCTCCAGATAACAACACTGGTGTTGATGGATTTTGTTTTTTCATCCACTCTGTTAGTTCGCCATACGCAACATTCGGCATGATTGTGCAGGGAGGATCACTCAGTCCTGTAGCATCCGAAACAAACACGGCTATCCAAGATCCAGAATCGTTACGAATAAGGTGGCACCTTCTCGAAGTAAACTTCGTGTTTTCTTTGAATGAAGATTCTACGATTGGATGTTCTGAAGCAATGCGAATAGATCGCACTAGGGATCCGGTTGCGTCTTCCAACTCCTTAACTATATCTGAAACAGAGTCGTCGTAATCCTTAACATCAAGCGATTCGTTTGTTGGATCAATAGGTACTGTGGTGGGGTGGTTTCGTTCTGCATGTTCATTAACAGAAACAACCTCTCGAATAAGTACATAGTTGTGGTTGTTGTGTGCAAACACATCACCAGATACACGGAAAGTACTGTCGGGGTTATTTATTTTTGCTAGTTCCATTTCAGCGAGCCGCCTGTTTGGAAGGACTATGCATCTGTCTTGAGTCCTTCCATCTTTTCGAGGAATTTCGATGACAAGGGGGTGATTTGGACTTTTGCGTGTAAGTTGTCCCTCGCCCTTGACTATTTTTGTACCTTCCCGAAGTAGCGGCACCCGCGTTTTTGCATAATTCTGAGCGAACAGCGTTGGAGCGAGGAATAGGACGGAAAACAGAGTAAGTAACTTCATGGTACCTCGCATGGTACCCAAAATTCCATGTTTCGAAGATGTTTTGGTCGATAACAATCCTATGCGATTCATTACTTTTTTCTTCTTATTTTTGATGGCTGGCTGCGCCTCAAACCCATGGGCTTATAACTCTGCTCCGGGAAGCGGTGCCGTTGGCGCTGAGGCGGTGCAAAAGCCTGTTGTGTACATAGAAACGTTTACCGTGGGCTCTGGGGTGGAACAAATGTGGTCTGGGGTTGGCCCAGAAATGCAAAAGGCGTTCACAAGGGCACTTTTGAAGACAGGGAAATTTGAAGTAGCAACGAGTCTTCAACAGGCGGAACAATCTTTTGCTTCGTTTAGTGTTGCTGCAGAGGTGACAGACTTTATGCACACAAGCGAGGCTCCAGAGAGTGTTCGCAGATTAAGTTGGTTTACTGAGGCAAACGATGCTATTGTTGCTCTTGATTTGACAACTACTGATTTGAATACAGGAAGGGTGGTGTATTCTGACCAGCTAGTTGCTACCGTTGCAGCGGGTGATGCCGAAACAGATCAATATGGAACACTCGAGTTTGGTTCGTATCTTTTTTGGTCTACACCACTTGGCGAAGCATCCACCAATGTAATTGACAACGCAGTTCTTCAATTAGCAAGCCTTCGCGGGTCTACCCCTGGCGTTGTGGAGATTACCTCGTTTGAGGTTGGGTCTAGAGAGGTAAGCCTGTCCGGTGGCGATTTGCTTGATGATGGTGGAATTTACTACGTTGGTTCTATGGATCGCACGAGCGGGCAATTTGCTTCCCTTGATGACGATTTAGGGCGCCCACTACGTCTTCGGGTAGAACACCACTTTTTTGGGGGAAGCACAGGATGGCTCCTCTCTGTGCCTGCAGAGTACGAGAACATTACTGGCTCAACGCTTTCAAAGTCGCCCCTGCCCACACAACTTTCATCTGAGTGATTAGGGCCAGTACTAGATCTTTTGTTTTATGGGGTGTCATTTGAAATGGCGAATCGCATCTCGAAATCTGAGGTGTTTTTGTGGTGGACGGGCGCTTCGCTCTTTCACAAGTTGAATGAGGTGGGATTTGACACTTCAAATGACAAAGTCATTTGAAATGGCGAATCGCATCTCGAAATCTGAGGTGTTTTTGTGGTGGACGGGCGCTTCGCTCTTTCACCACAAAAACACCTCAGATTTAAAAGCAATGCAAAGCATTGCTTTAGCCTTACACAATAAGCCACAGCTTTCGCTGTGGCTTATTGTGTAAGGCCGAGGTGGGATTCGAACCCACGAATCACGGATTTGCAATCCGTTCCCTTAGTCCACTTGGGTACTCGGCCGTAGATAGAGCAGGATACTGCCACATCGACCGATTCGCAACGCAAATAAATGTTCCACGTACACATTTATTTTATGTGGTTTGTACAGAATCTAAAAATGTTCTTAACATTCAAATGTTATGATTCAGCCTCAAACCTAATCTTAAGGAGATTACTTACATGTTTGCAACAACAGCCGCTTTGGTAACATCAGTTCTTTTGGGCGTTCAAGACCCTCAAATAGAGGCACTGACCGATCTCGTCCATGAACTTCGTAGCGAAGTATCAGAACTCAAAAACAAACAATCAAAAAGTTGGATTAGTGCACAACGCGCCGATGAGGTTCGCGAACTTGTGTCCGACATCCTTGCAGATGCAGACACACGCTCTAACCTTCAGGGAAGCGCAGCCCTTGCGGGATACGATGGCGGTGCGTTTCTAAAGTCAACAGACGGAAATTGGAGTGTAAAAATAAACGGCCTACTTCAGTCGCGTTGGCTGTACAACAAAGCTGATACACAAACTTCGCAACATGGCTTTGAAATGCGAAGAACAAAACTAACATTTTCTGGTCATGTTGTAGACCCATCTTGGACCTATAAGATTTCCCCAACGTGGAGTCGTGCAGGTGGATCAAATACACTAGACGCATACATACAAAAGAAATTCGATGATGGTTCATGGTTTAAGTTTGGTCAATTCAAAGCAAACTTCCTTCGAGAAAACATCGTGTCATCAAGCAAACAACTCACAGTCGAACGATCAATGCTTGATAACGCATTTACGTATGGTTGGACGCAAGGGGTAGAGCTGGGTTGGAAGAACGACGATGTAAAAATTGTTGCGCAATATACCGATGGTCCTAACCAATCAAACACAGTAGCGTTGCAAGACCCTGTAAACGCCTGGACAGTACGAGCAGAGTTTCGTTTTGGAGACGCTGGATGGAAAGACTTCAAT